>JAJXYT010000190.1 GCA_021780375.1 bacterium
GACGCCGGTTCGGATCTGCACGCCGCGCGCCCGGAGCGCCGCCTCCATCTCCACGCAAAATTCCTCGTCGTAGGCCAGGCTCAAGCAATGCGGCGCGATTTCCAGCACCGTCACCGTCTTGCCGCCGGGTTTTTGAATTTCGTCGGCAAACTCGATGCCGATGAATCCGCCGCCGATCACCACCACCTGCGTCGCGGTTTGCAGCCGCTTTTGCAGGGCTTCCAAGTGCGCCACGTCCTTGAAAATGGGAAAGACGCCGTCCTTGTCGGTTCCGGGCACCGGCACGCGGGCGGGCACCGAGCCGGTGGCCAGAATCAGCCGCTCGTAATTAAATTCGCCCGCCGAGGTGCGGACCGTCTGCTTCGCCAAATCCAGCGCTTCGACTTTTTCCACCGCGATTTTGACGCCTTCCTTTTCCACCAGCGCGTCGGGCATGAGGTTCTTGGCCGGGCTGCCGATGGTGCCGAACACGTAGGGGATGCCGCACGGGATGGACACCTGTTTTTCCTGCCGCACCAGCGTCACTTCCTTTTCGGGATAATGTCGGCGGGCGGTGAGGGCAGCCGTGGCGCCCGCCGCGCTGCCGCCGATGATCAGAATGTTGGTTTTACGCATAAATTATTTTTAATTGAGGCCTTTATCATTTGGTTTTGGGCAGCTTTTTGAACGTCATGAACCAGTCCAGCGCATAGGCGTTCGGCTCCGGTTTTTCCACCCGTTCCTTGGCCGTGCCGCAGGAACCGGGCGGCGGCACGATGACGTCGTCGCCGGGCTGCCAGTCGGCGGGCGTGGCGCAGTCGTATTGGTCGGTGGTTTGCAGCGCGATCAACAGCCGCTTGATCTCCGGGAAATTGCGCCCGTTGGACAACGGGTAATAGAGCACGGCGCGGATTTTTGCTTTGGGGTCAATGATGAAGACGGCGCGCACGGCCTGCGTGTCGCTGGCGCCGGGCTGGACCATGCCGTAGAGCCGGGCCACCTCCATTTTCACGTCGGCAATGAGCGGGAAGGTCACTTCCACGTTGGCCATGTTCTTGAATTTGATTTTTTCCTTGATCGTGCGCAGCCACGCGATGTGCGCGTAGTGGCTGTCAATGGAAAGGCCCACCAGGTCGCAGTTCAGCTTTTTGAACTCGGGCATCATCGTGGCGAAGGTCATGAACTCGGTGGTGCAGACCGGCGTGAAATCCGCCGGGTGGCTGAAGAGGATCACCCACTTGCCCGCGTAGTCTTTCGGGAAGTGGATCGGGCCTTGAGTGGTGAGCGCCTCAAAGGCGGGCGCGGTTTCGCCGATCAGCGGAATGCGGCCGGCGGGGGCGGGTTCGGGGACGGACGGTGTTGTAGTCATAGTTGTATTTTTTTTGTTGAGCTTTGTTGTTTCGTTAACGTTTCATCCTGAAGTATTGAGCCGGCAGGGGCGAAAAAGTCACAATCCGCCGGCTTCAAAATTTCGCCGGTCGGTTTCATGTTTTACTTTTCTGGTCCAATGCGGAACAAAACGTTTCTCACCCTCCCATTGCCGGCGGGCGGCGCGGCTTTCGGCGCGGGCGCGTTGGCGCCTTTCAGCGGGCTGAAACTGGCCTGGGCTAGATGGCCCTTGCCGATGGCCCCGATGCATTGCACCGGCTGGCCGGCCACAGCCCGGCTGTGGCAGGCGTTTCCGGAGATTTTCCGCCCGGCGGGCGTCGGGACAGTCTTGGAATTTTAAAAATAACGGGAACTGCCGTCTGACGTTGCCGGCAATTCGCCTGAATCAGTCGCCTTGCCAGAGCACGCCGCCCTGGCTGGCGTTGCCGACCATTTTCTGGTAGCGGGCCAGCCAGCCGGCGAGTGAACGCTTGACCGGCTGGAAGGATTTTTTGCGTTCCGCCAGTTCGGCTTCCGACACGCCAATGTCCATGCGGCGGTTCGGAAAATCAATCCGCACGCGGTCGCCGGCCTTGAGCAGGCCGATCGGGCCGCCTTCCGCCGCTTCCGGCGAGACGTGGCCGATGCACGCGCCGGCGGTGCCGCCGCTGAACCGGCCGTCCGTGATGAGCGCGACTTTGTCACCCAGGCCCATGCCGACGATGTAGCTGGTCGGCGAGAGCATCTCTTGCATTCCGGGGCCGCCGCGCGGGCCTTCGTTGCGAATGACGACCACGCCGCCGGCCTTGACCTTGCCGGCGAGGATGCCGTCGCAGGCTTCCTCCTGGCTTTCGAAAATCACGCATGGGCCTTCAAATACAAAGTCCGCGCCGCAGTTTTGTTTGAAGGCGGCACTGATGCCGGCGGTTTTGACCACGCTGCCTTCGGGCGCGAGCTGGCCGTAGAGAATGGCCAGCCCGCCGTCGGGCGAATAAGCGGTGGCTTGGGTGCGGATGCAATCGTTCGCGTCAAACCGGAACGCGGAATCGTAGGGCATCAGCCCGGAAGGCAGGGCGTCGTTGAGGGGCGTCGCGCGGGTTTCCACGTAGGCTTTCGCGATGAGGCCGCGGCGGAACCGGGAGACGCGCCACAGGCAGGAACGGTTTTTGGCGCCGCCGGCGTATTGCCACAGCAGCAGGACGGGCGTGCCTTTGAGCGCGGCCAGTTCCGCGCGGATCAGGCCTTTGGCCTGCTGAAATTGTTCGTTCAGCCAGGACTGAAGTTCCGTCCGGCCTTTGAGCATTTTGTCCGGCGCGGCCTGCCATTCCACGTCTTCGGCGCAACCGGCCAGCAGCGCTTCGGTTTCACCGGCGTTCCAGGCGGCGGCCGCGCGCCAGAGCGCCACGGCCCGTTCATCCGCCGGAAGAAACAGCAGCGGTTTGGGCGCCAGATTGCCGCCCGGCGTGCGCGCGGCTGCGCCCAGTTTGTCGTTGGGGTCAAGAACAATGGCCGAAGCGCCGGAGACGCGCACGACTCCGGCTGCCGGCGCGCATTGTTCCGAACGCACGTCCCATTCATCAATGTTTTCGCCGAGGGTTTTGCCCGTGGCGGTTTTGCAGTCTGCGTTCAAAAGACCGGCGCGTTTCAGTTCGCCCAGAATCGTATGGATGCCGCCGGCGCGATGAACGTCCTGCAAATGGTATTGGGACGAGGGCGAGACTTTGCACAGGCACGGCACGCGCCGGGAAATGGCGTCAATGCGGGCGATGTCGTAGGCCAGGCCGGCTTCGCGCGCGATGGCCAGCGTGTGGAGAATGGTGTTGGTGGAACCGCCCATCGCCACGTCCAGCGTGAGCGCGTTGTCGAAGGCTTCCGGCGTGGCGAGGTCGCGCGGTTTCAGGTCCAGTTCCACCAGCCGGAGAATCTGTTGTGCGGCCCGGCGGTAAAGGCTCTCGCGCTCCTTGGAGACGGCCAGAATGGTGCCGTTGCCGGGCAAGGCCATGCCGAGCGCTTCGCACAGGCAGTTCATGGAATTGGCGGTGAACATGCCGGAACAGGAACCGCAGGTCGGACAGGCGGTTTGTTCGAGCTTTTTCAAATCGGCCTCGGTGATTTTGCCGGACTGCAACTCGCCGACGGCCTGGAAGACGGAAATGAGGTCGGACGACTTGGCCGCCGGCTGGAGATGCGCGGGAAGATCAGCTTGCGTGGTCGTTTGTTCGGCAATCCCTGCGGCCATCGGCCCGCCGCTGACGAAGAGGGTCGGGATGTTGACGCGCATCGCGGCCATCAACATGCCGGGGATGATTTTGTCGCAGTTCGGAATGCAGACCATGCCGTCGAAGCAATGCGCCCGGATCATGGACTCCACGCAGTCGGCGATGAGTTCGCGCGAGGGCAGTGAATACTTCATGCCGCCGTGGCCCATGGCGATGCCGTCGTCAATGCCGATGGTGTTGAAGATGAACGGCACGCCGCCGGCCTCGCGCACCAGGCGTTTGACCAGCAGGCCCACCTCGTTCAGATGGGCGTGGCCGGGGATGCAATCGGTGTAGCTGTTGCAGATGGCGATGAATGGTTTGTTGAAATCGTCCTCGGACTCGATGGCGCCGGTGGCGCGGAGCAGGCTGCGGTGTGGCGCGCGTGCGGCGCCGGTTTTGATCAGGTCAGAGCGCATAAGAAAGGAAGGTTGAATTCACAAAAACAAAATTTTTACCACGATTTTCCGCAATGTCACGCTTCAGGTTCAGCCGGAATTAACATTCAGTCATGCCGTCGGAAACCGGGCGACCAAAACTTCCTCGTGGCAGCCTTTGCCCAGACGGATGGCCAGGCCGCGTTTCCGCAAAAATTTTTGCAGGTCGCGGAACAAGTGCGGCTCGCGGAGGTGCGTCTTGCCTTCGGCCCGATGCGCGCGGGCCATGTTTTGAAAACCGCGCGGGCTGAAATCGGCGAGCACCAGTTTGCCGCCGGGTCTGACTACGCGCAGCATCTCTTCCAGCACCGGTTCAAACTCGCGGATGTGGTGCATGGCGTTCATCGTCACCACGGCGCCAAAGCTGCGATCCGGCCATGGCAGACGGGCGGCGTCTTGCAGAACAAACTTGATCCGGTCTTCCACACGAAAATACCGGGCGTTGAGCCGCGCGTATTCTTGTTCCTCCGGCGAAATGTCCACGGTCGTGATGTCGGGGACGTGTTGGGCCAACTTCACCAGAAACCGGCCCTTGCCGGTGCCGATTTCGAGCACGGGATTTTCCAGCGGCAGCGCCTGCTTCAACACAAACGCGATACCAGCCTGCAAATCGCAACCGAACTGGCGCAGATGGGCATCCCGTTTGAGTAATTGTTTATGGTGGGCGAGTACTGCCGGATTGCGGGCAGACGACTTCATGCAGGACAAGGGCATTGATTTAATTTTCTTACTTCAGCAAAACCCCACTGTTTTATCACAGGTCAGCCAGACGCGGCAAACTTTGATGGTGTTCCAATTTTTGTTGCATTTCACGAAATCGAGCCGCCAGGCTGAGGGCGAAGCCGAACGTCAGTAAATCCAGGGGATAAATCGCCGCACCCGCTGCTCGTAGCCGGTATAATCCGGGAATTGCTCGCGCAGCCAACGCTCTTCGTGCCGGGCCTTCGCGTCCAAAAAAATTCCCATCACCAACGAAATGAACGAGGCCGGCCAGCTTTGCCAGACAAACGACCAACCCAGGGCGGCACAAAAGACGGCAGTGTAGAGTGGATGCCGAATCAAAGCATAAATTCCGCGCCGGACAAACCGGGTGGTGGCGGATGGTTTGGGGAAGGGCGTCAGGTTTCGTCCCAAAGCCAGCAATCCGGCGAGGCCACAAATTGCGGAAACCGTGAAAAGGACCAGACCCGCGATGAACATTGCCGGCGGCTCTGAGGTTGCCCGGCAGAGAATGCCCAAAATTCCAATGGCAAAGAAAAGCAGGGTTTGTCCAACTACCCACCAGCCACCGCGTTGGACAAAACCACTACTCATTTCGACGGGCGAGAATTTGCACCACGGCGCCGCGACCGGCATGTCCGCCGCCTTCGGTGACATCGCGCTCGAGCTCGCGCCCCATCAGCAATTCCAATCCCGAAAGTTCGTCGCGGAGAGCGGCCAGGGTCATGAGCAATCCGGGCGATCTCGGCCCGCCGGTGTCGAATGCCAATTGTGCCGGCGTGTAGGCTTCGAGAATAAAAACTCCACCGGGTTGAAGACCCGCCACCACTTCGCGATGTACCCGGCGCCGCAAGTCCGGCGGCAGGTGCGCGAAGGTCGCGATGATGCCCGCCCACGCGCCGGCCTTGATGGCATAATCGGCGAGATCGGTTGCCAGCGTTTCGATTTCCACACCGCGCGCTTTGGCCAGGCGCCGGGCCTTGGCCAAACCGACCTCCGATTGGTCCACGGCGGTCACGCGGTGGCCGAGCGTGGCGAGATGAACGGCATTGCGTCCCTCGCCTTCGGCCAGGCACAACACCGGCCCGGCGGGAATTTGCGGCGCAACTTCCGCCACGAAGGCGTTGGGCGCCTCGCCATAAACATGGCCGGCGACAGCGTAGCGGTTATTCCAGAAGGAAACATCCATACGACAGGGTACACAAAATTCGTCTTACTCGGCAACCGGATGCGTTTGAAAAGCTTGTTGGCAACGAGCGATGAGATGAGGAAGCTCCTCCCAAGCCGCGAGGGCATCAAGGCAGAAGCTGTGTGCGATAGAATTCCCGGGGTGGAGTATTGGTAATGCTGCGGGACCGGATCAGATAAATCGTTCCCGAGGCATCAAACAATTCCAGTGAAGCTTTCGTGGCCCAGAAACCGGCACTCAGATTGGTTGAGGATTGAAATTCAAAAAACTGGTCGGGTTCGCCGCCAAACAGGAACAGTTCATACGCCGTCGCCGTGAAATTGGTATGAGTGACCGTTACGTTGGTGCTGGTCACGAGGACCTGGTCGTACCCTAAAAAATTCACGGGGGTCAGGTCAGACACGATTTGATTGCGCAGCACGATGCCTTCGATGCCCGCAATCACCAGTTGTCCGTCCGAGACGGCGGCGCTGTAAAGCGACTTGATGGTTGGCACCGGCAAGGGAGTCCAATTGGCGAGATTGGTGCTGGACAGGAGCAAACCCTGGTTGCCGACGATAAACCAGGTCCCGGCCAGGAACGCCGCGTCATTCAGCCAGCGGGTGGTGCCGGTGGTTCGCGCGGTCCAATTCGTGCCGTTTTCGCTCGTGTAAAGGGCGCCGTTCTGTCCGAGCACCAGCAGTTGGTTGCCCAACCAGCGCACGCGATAAAGCCAGTTGGTCGTACCCAGGCTGATCCCGGTCCAACCGGCGGCATCGGGACCGGAACGCAAAAGCGTGCCGCGATTGCCCGCCGCAATCCAACCGCCAGGGAAAGGGGTCACGCTGGAAAGAAAATTGGCGGTCGGCGCAGCCCGCTTCACCCAGTTCGAGCCATTGCTGCCGGTAAAGATGCTGCCAAAGTCGCCGCACAGCACGAAAATGTCGTCGCTGGCCGCCACGCCTTGCAGCGAATTGGTGGTGAAGGCGGGCAGATTGGTCCAGATGACGCCGAGGGTGTCAAAGACGGTGTTGGTAATGATGAGGTTTGTCCCGAGGACATTGGTTATCATGAGATTGGTCAGTCCGGCGCGGCTGATCAGGACGTTGCCGGCATTGCCAACGGCCAGCAGCAGATTGGTATTGCCTCCCACGCCCAGCAAGACGGTGTTCGTGTGGGACACCGGCGCCATTTCCCTGGCCCATAGAATGCCGTCGAGGCTTGTCAGTATGGTTGCCAGGTCACCAACCGCAGTGAAGGCGCCTTGCTGCACACGCACGTCCCAGAGCCAGGCGTGGGAAGAATCCGGCATCGGCTGCCACGCATATTCGCCGGTGCCGCTGTCGCGGTTGCCCTCCACCAGCAATCCGGTGCGGCCGGCCGCGAGAAAAGTATTCGAGAAACCGCCCGCCGAAAGATACATCCAGGCCGGCGGCGCATTGGAGGCCAATCCAGTGATTTGATTGGTCCAGGTGGTCGTGCCGGCGGCGCGAAAACGCAATTCCTGGTCGCCGGCAATCAAAACACCGGTGTCATTGAGGGCCACATCAAACAAATTGTTCGTCGTGCCGCTGTTTGATGAAACCCACCCCGAACCTCCGGTCGGGCTGCTCGACACCACCCCGCCGTTGCCAACGGCCATGAATGCACTCTCGCTGTCATTGCTCAGGTAACGGACCCGGTTCAAATGCGCCGTGGTCCCGCTGGCAATCCGGTTCCACGAAGCCGCCCCGCTGCCTTGCAGAATCGTTCCATTCTCGCCGACCGCGACAAATGTCCCGCCGCCAAACGCCACCCCGCGCAGCCATTCGGTCGTGCCGGAGGTTGTTTTCGTCCAACTCGTCCCGTTGGTGCTCGTGTAAATTGAACCGTTGTCGCCAACCGCTACGGCGCGTTGGGCCGAAGCGGCCACGCCTTCAAACCAGTCCAATGTGGCGGGTGAGAGTTCGGCGGGTTGAAAAACTTTCCCGTCATCGGACCAGAGAATGCAGCCGTTCTCGCCGGTCACAATGAACCTGTCTCCCATCAAAGCCACGCCGCGAAGATAATTTGTTGCCCCGGTCACGGCGGGCGCCCAACGTCCCCCGTCGCGTTGGACATAGACTGTGCCCGCATCACCCACCTGCACGGCGAGGTTGCTTTTTACCAGCATGTCCAGAACGTTATTGCCGTGAGGCAACGGGTTGGACCACCGCCAGCGTTCGCCGTCCACTTCCACCGCCGTTGCATTCAGGTAAAGGCAGGTGAACAGAACCCAAAGCAACGGAAGGCAATTGAACCGGGGGCCGGACGGTTTAAGCAAGGGCACAGGCGAAGGCCGGCGGGAGTTGACGGTCACGTTAAAAATCTCCGTCTGCCACGCTTTTAATGGCAATCTCAGGGCCACGGTTTTTTGCTCCGGGAGGACAAGCAAGGCGAGTTCTGCGGAATGATCGGGAAAATCCGGCAGGCAGAAACCTCCAGGCGGCCTGAATGATTGCTGCCTGGAGGTTCTCATGACGTCAATTTTCTTTAATCATCACCGCGACGTTCACGATCCTGGGCTTGTTCGCGCGCCTGTTCCATCAATTCCTGATGGCTCGGCAGGCATTCACGCAATTCCTGCAACCGGTCACGCAACTGTTCCCGGTCCCGGACTTGATCCTGGATGCTGTCGCGCAGTTGATCGCGGAGCTGGTCACGTTCCTGATCGGTCACCCCGGCGAGTGTCTTGGCTTTTTCCTGCTTTTGCTGTTGATACTGTTCCCGCGCCTTTTTCATGTCCTGCACCGCCTGCTGAACTTCAGTGGGCAGGCTTTGGTGCAGCCGGGTGCGATCCCGTTCCAGATCGGGGCTGCAATCCTGCAACCGGTCTTGATCGCGCACCTGGTCCTGCAACTTGTCCTGGTCTCCCTGGGCGGTGCCTTGGGCCAGCGCCGCAACCGTTCCGCAAGCCAGCGCGGCCATCATTGTTACCATCAGTCTGGTGGTTTTCATTTTAACTGTCCTTCAATTCTCGACGGTTATCCATGACACCCGTTGCTCTGCAATGGACGTGCCACTTGAGGCACGACGCGAAAGGCGCGAGTTTCCTGGACTTTTGAAAGGTCGGGTCGTGAACGAGACGAATGGATGGGCGGAATCACCCACACTTTCAATTTGGATTTGGGCGCAAGCGCCCGTTCACGGAAATCAAACGGGCCGGGCCGGGCTGTCTTCCGCCGGAGCAGGCAGGGGCAAACCCAGCACAAAGGCGCATCCGTTGGCGTTCGTCTCCGCCAGTTCCAAGCTCGCTCCCAGGTATTCGGCCAACTGTTTCGAGATGGCCAGCCCAATTCCGCTGCCGCCTTCACGCGTGGACTTGCACGGCAAAAAAAGATTCCGGCGCAAGTGTTCCGGGAAACCGCCGCCTTCATCTCGAACCCGGAAAACCAACCGCTCCGGTTTGTGGTTTAGATTCAACCGGACATTTTTGCCCTCGGGCGTGGCCTGGATGGCGTTCTCCAACAAGTTCACCAGGATCAGGCCGACCAGATTGGCCGTGCGGCTGGAAAGTTTGGCCTTCGCATCTGTTTTAATTTCCAGAGCGACATTGCGTTTTTGCGCCAACGACTCGACGCGCCGGCGCACGTCGTTCAGGAGTTCTTCAACCGTCAGTTCGTAGGCCGGCGCGCCGCGAACGTCACCCAGCACCTCCAAGGTTTGCTCCACGAGCGATTGCATCCGCCGCGCGGCGGACAACGCGTCCTGCCATTCGTCCCCGGCGGGTTCGGAGGCCGCCTGGCCGTGGTTGCGAACGTACTGGGACAGGCTGGCCAGCGGGTTTTTGAGGCCGTGCATCAGGTGGGCCGAAACCGCCCCCAGCGCCGAGGCGCGCGCCGCCAGGGCCAGTTCTTCGTTCGCCCGCAACAAACGCTCGTTGCGCTGGGCAAGCTGGCGGTTCAGGTCCTCGACCCGCCGGAGGGCCGGCCAGAGCAGGGCGACCAACAACATTCCGGCGGCGCCAAAGGCCAGGACGGCCAGCCCGCCGAAACGCCGGTCCAGCCGGGCATATTCCTGCGCGATGCTCTCGCCCTCGATGATGAATTGGGCCGCGCCCGCGAGTTTCTGCTCGTCCCGGCGATGCAGCGGCACGGTCACTTCCAGGGTCGGCACCCGCGCAATGTGTCCGGTGGAAAACTGCGGCAGATAAATGAAAATATCGCTCAGCGGCGTGTCGGGACGGAACCGGCTGAACGGCTCGAGACGAAGCGCCGCAGCCAGCGCGCCGGCGTCGAGCGGCCGGGGTTGGATCGTGGCGGGAAACGCATCCTTGAACTTTCCCGCCGTGTCGTAAAAACGGATGCCCATCACGCCTTTGAGCCGAGACGCCCGAATGGCCGCGTCGAAGCCGATTTGTTCGTCATCTTCGAGCGGTTCCTTGCCATTGCGCGCATCCAATTGCTCCATCAACGTGGTGGCATGGAGCGCTTCGGCGTCGCGTTGCGCAATTTGCTGGCGAACCAGTCCGCGCACAAACAGCCAGCCGGCGAAGATCGTCATCGCCAGCACCAGCAACGCCAGGCCAATCCCCAGCACAAACATGCGCCGGGTGCGGGGCATGAACTTTTCCCAATGATAATTATGGTTCATACCGTTCCGGACGGAGTTCAAAATTCCACTCCAATGCCACTGCTCGCCGTCCAATCATTATATTCATCCAGCGGTTCATTGCTGAAATTCCATTCCCGCCCCGCGGCCGTATAGAGCAGCCAGTGTTTGCCCAGTCGTTTTTCCGCGCGCAGGTCGAGCGCGTAATACGACCGCTCACGCCGCTCGCCGGCCACGAGTTGGACGCGGTGAAAATACCAGCCCAACCGACCGCCAGCCTTGATCTCCCATCCGTAATTTCGCCAGCGCAATTGCTGGGCGAACAAAACGCGGTCGTAATCAAAATAGCCCGAACCGTTGTCGCGATTGAGCAGGACGCCGGCCTTGGTCGCCGTCAACCAATGGCGGCCGGTGTCCCAATAATGCCGCCATTCGCCGGCGAACTCATGCCGGTTGTAAATGAGGCTCGTATTGGGGACCGCCACGCCAGAGTGATCAAATTGATTGCGCGTGTCGTAGAGCCGCTGCCGGAACTGGTAGCCGAAGGAAAATTCCGATTTGTGGCCGTAGCGGTAAAGGAAACCCAATCGGCCGCCCGCTTCCCAGAAACCGTCCAGTTCGTGCTCATAAAGCTGCCGCAGCATGGCGCCTTCCAATTGCGCGGACCAGCCCCGGCCGAGCGAGTGATTCCAATAAGGTTGCACCGTGAAACCATGGCCTTTCACCAGCACGCGATACAGATTGGCCTCGCTGTCGGACACGTCGAGCACCTGGTTTTGATAGAGATAAAGCAACCGGCCGCCCAGTTCGTCGCGCGTTCCAACCGGCTTGAGAAATTGCGCGCTGCCGGATAAAAGCTGTTCCTGCTCAACCGCCGGCGCGTCCGCAAACCGCGTGTCTTCGCCCAGCAAAAACAGAATGACTTGCGCGCCGCTTTCGGAAAGGCGGATGAACGAGGCCTCCGCCGTGGAGGCAACAAACGCGCTGCTTTCCGGCGCCACGCTGGAACTCAGGACATTGTCGCGATAACCGCCCGCGACGGTTGCCCGGATCGTGGTGTCCCAGACCGCCAATGGCGCGCGGCGGGCCGCTGCCGGGACAGCTTCCTCCGAATTCGCCGCCGATCCGAATCCGGCCAACAACGCCGTCAACCACAGCTTCAACATTCCCGGCTGGCTGCTGGGCTGGCGGAATTCCGTTGCGTCATCCCGGTTCAACATGAGCTGCGATGGTTCAGGACTCGTCCGGTTTACGGGTTTCAGTTGGATTTTCCAGCTTCTCTTTGCGGTCGCCGTGAAGCCGATAGCGGACGAAATCGCGGGTGACCCCCAGCAACCGCGCCGCGCGCGAAATATTTTCGCCGGACTGGCGCAAGGCCAGTTGCAGCAGCCGGTTCGTGGCGTCTTCCAGCGCGAACCCTTCTTCCGGAAACACAAAGTGCGAATTCAACCAATCCGGCGGCGGAGCGGCTTTTTCGCCGGATACCGCATCCGCCGATAGATGTGAAAAATCCAACGCCGCCGCATCCTCAAACACCAGCGCCCGCTCCAATTCATGGGCCAGTTCCCGCACATTGCCGGGCCAGCGACAGGCCAGCAACCGGCGCCGGCCGGCCTCGGTGAACCGCCGGGGCGGCAGACGGTGCCCGCGGCAAAGCTGGGACATGAGATGCTCGGCCAATCCAATGATGTCCTCCCCGCGCTCGCGCAACGGCGGCAGATTGACGCGATACAAATCCAAGCGATGCAGCAGGTCTTCGCGGAAGTCGCCGGATTCGACGGCCGCCCAAAGGTCGCGGCTGGTCGCGGCGATGATGCGCACGTCCACCTCAATCTGACGGTTCCCGCCGAGCCGGCGGATTTTCCGGTCTTCCAACGCGGTCAAAATCTTGGCCTGCAACGCCGGGGACAGGCTTGGCAGTTCATCCAGAAACAACGTGCCGCCGTGCGCCGCTTCGAAGAGGCCTTGCCGCGCCGAGCGCGCGTCGGTGAACGCGCCGCGTTCGTGTCCGAACAATTCGGATTCCGCCAGCGACTCGGGCAGCGCCGGACAATTGATTTCAATCATCGGCTGCGCCATGCGCGGCCCGTGCCGGTGCAGCCAGCGGGCCAGGCTTGATTTGCCGGTTCCGGTTTCGCCGATGATGAGCACGGGCGGCAGGCGGGTTTGCAACCGTTGATCAGCGGCAATGATTTTTTCCAACTGCTGCCGCAACGGCGCCAGCGATTCGCCAAAAAAGAAATTCGCGTCCGGGTCGGCCTGGCGCAAATGTTCGGCCACGCGCGAAGCTTGCCGCGCCTGGCGTGCGCGCCGCATCACCAGCGGCAGCACGGCGGGATCAAACGGCTTGACCAAATAATCCACGGCGCCCAGACGCATGGCCTCGACGGCATCCGCCACCGCGCCCTCCGCCGTCATCACCACCACGCCGGTTGTGGAATTAAAAGCGCCTGCCCGCAACAGCTCCATGCCCGAACCATCGGGCAAATGCACGTCCAGCAGGACGAAGTCAAACTCCAATCCATCGAGCAGATGGCGTGCGGCCGCGATAGTGTCGGCGCCGGTCACATCGGCCCCCAACGCTTCGAGATGCGCCGCAAGCCGCCGGCGCAAAAGAGATTCGTCATCCACGACCAGGACGCTTAAACCGGCGAGTGATTTTTCCATCTGACCATCCATAAGCACAACGCAAACCCGTCCAACATGATGAAACTGGCTAACTTACAACACAGGATAAACCAGGCGCGCTGATTTTTCCAAGATTACTTTTCGACCGCTACAATTTATCATTGCCTTCAACCGCTCATGGCGGTGTGCTGCAGGCGATACGATCCGGTCAGGTTGCATCCGTGAAAACTGCATTGCATACCTCCACGCCGAACACTGAGTCGAGAGGGGCGAAATAGTTACAACTCAGACGGCACAGGCTGCTTCAAAGACCAGAAATCTGGCGAACCACTGCGGGATGTGCCCCGTCGGGGGAATCGGGAGCAGGCAATTGGAGTTGCGACCAATAAAAACGGCCGCGACGACAACGAAAGCGCGCGCCGGGCATTTGCTGTGCGAAGGCGCTCACCAGCCGCAACCCGATTCCGAGCCCTGCCGCCGGCCGGGGAAGCGGTTGCGCCGCGCGGTTGCCGATCAGGATGCGGACGCCCTGCCCGCGCAGTTTGACCCGCAGTTGGATATTGCCGACGCCGTGCCGGAGCGTGTTGTTGAGCAGATTGAAAAGGATTTGCTTCAGCGCAGCGCGATCAGCGCGCACCGCCAGACCGGCGGGGCAGGACCAGAGCAGCTTCCGGCCTTCGGCTTCCGCCAGGCGGCCAAAGGGTTCGAGGTTGTCGGCGAGGAATGCCCTTAAGACAATGGTTTCGGACGCCAGTTCGAGGCGGCCCTGTTCGGCGCGGGCAATCGCCAGCGCCGTCTCCACGTAGTTCGACAGCCGCGCGATTTCCTCCTGCAATTCTTCGGCCAAGGCCGGGTCCATCGTGGCGGCGTTGGCTTCAATGCGCAGCCGCATCAATTGGAGCGGCGTGCGCAGTTCATGCGCGACCTGCGCGGTGTAACTTTGCAGATGGGCGAATGAAGTTTGCAGCCGGCCCAGCAATTCGTTGAAGTGCTGCACCAGTTGGCCGATTTCCGGGTCGGTGTCGGGCGCCTGGATCTGCTGCGAAAGCGTGGCCGCCTCAAGCCGGTCCAACTGCTGGTTGATCTGTTGTACCGGCCGGGTCGAGCGCCGCGCGATGAAATACGCCGCGGTCAGCGCCAGGCCGACCAGCGGCACGCCGACCAGCAGCCAGAATTGCGCCAGTTCGCCGAGGATGTCACGCACTTCCTGGTCCGTGAAGCTGCCGTGCAGCACCCAGTCCGGCTGGGACGGACGCGTGTGCTCCCATTTTTCCAGACGCAACTCGTGGTCGAGATGCCAGAGGGCCGATCCCATCAACGCGACCACGACCACCAGCAGGCTGACGGCAAACCAGAGCGTGAGACGCCAGCGCAGGGATTTCATGGCGTGTCCGGCGCGGCGAGGGCAAATCCCACCCCGCGCACGGTGCGGATGAGCGAGGGTTCGCCCGCAAGGTCAATTTTGGAACGGAGGTAGTTGATATAGACATTGACGACGTTGGTGCCGCCGTCGAAATGCTGGTCCCAGACGTGTTCGACAATCGCCGTTTTGGAAACAGTCCTGGGCGAGGCCTGGGCGAGAAATTCCAACAGGGCAAACTCGCGGTTGGTCAGCTCAATCTCCCGTTCACCGCGGCGGACTTTGCGCGAGGCCAGGTCCAGTTCCAGATCACCGACGCGCAACTGGTGGCTCGTTCCGCCGCGCTGCCGCCGGTGCAAGGCGCGCAAGCGGGCGAGCAGTTCGTCCAGCGAGAAAGGCTTGACCAGGTAATCATCCGCCCCGGCGTCCAGTCCGGCCACGCGGTCGCGCACTTCACCGCGGGCGGTGATAAGAATGACGGGCACCGTCACGCCGCGCCGGCGCAAGCCGCGCACCAGCGTCATCCCGTCCAGTTGCGGCATCATGATGTCGAGCGCCAGCGCGTCGTAGTTGTTGTTTTCCGCCGCCCAACGCGCCTCGGCGCCATCCTGCGCGCAATCCACGGTGTGCCCGGCTTCACGCAGTCCGGCGGCGAGATGACGCAGCAATTTCAGGTTGTCTTCCGCCAGCAGAATTTTCATGGCCGCAGTGCGGGTCGTTTCACCGCCCATTCTGCCAGCAATGCCGACGCAAGAAAACTCCAAAGCCACGGCGCTAATCCGGTTCCGCGGCGCCCCGGGTTTGCCGGGTGGACGCAACGTCCGCCGCGCCTTCACCCGGCGTGGCCGGAGCAGTAACAGTGACACCAACTCCATGACGGAAGACCAGCGCTCCGCCGCGATGACCTG
Source organism: bacterium (assembly GCA_021780375.1). Classification (GTDB taxonomy): domain Bacteria; phylum Verrucomicrobiota; class Verrucomicrobiia; order Limisphaerales; family UBA11358; genus UBA11358. The sequence goes on from JAJXYT010000190.1 coordinate 15,396, forward strand.
TCTGGTAAAGCGCATAACTGGCGAGACTGGCGATCAGCGCCGTGGCGACGGCAACCGCTCGCGCGATTCGCGGGAAGCGAAATAACCAGACCGAGGCGATCCCCGCCACCGCGGCGATGGCGGCCAGGGTCAGGGTGTGTTCGGCCCAGTCTTGATGTTCATCGAGCAACGCTGCGGCTTGCGGCGACAGGTTTTCGGCCAGGCCGCCATCGGACTTCCCGGTTTCAACCGCGGCCCAGGCGCCGAGCGCGCCCAGAGTGAGCAAGGCCGCTCCCAGAACGGGGGCGTGATGCTTGCGCCAGAACACGGCCACAAACGCCACGAAGGTTCCCAGCAGGATCAGGACGACCGGGAAATGAATAATCGCCGGGTGCAAGGGATCGGGAATAGCAGGCATAAGGACCTCACAATCAGTGTGGGTTGACGGGGTTATGATCAGTCAATCAGCTCGTAGTTGCTTACGGGTTCCCGGCAGGACGGGCAGTTTTTGGCAGGCAAGGTGGTGGTCGTGTAACCGCAGACCTTGCAGACGTAGATGGGCACATCCGCCTGCTTGCCCAGGTTGTCGAGCGCGGCCTGGTAGAGCCTGGCGTGCTCGGTTTCAGCCTTCTGCGCATAAACGAACGTGCGCACGGCTTCCTTGGCCCCGTCTGCCTTTGCCAGGGCGAGGAACTCAGGATACATGGTGTCGCGCTCGTAACTTTCACCCTTGATGGCGGCCTGGAGATTTTCAGCCGTGGTGCCGACCTTGACTTCGTCCAGCTTGAAGTCATTGATCTTTCCACCCAGGGCAAGGATGGCCTGCTTGTGGCTTTCCCGGTGAATGGACTCAGCCTTGGCCGCCGCGCGGAAGAGACGGGCCACATAGGCGTTACCATCGGCCTGGGCCTGCTTGGCGAACGCTTCGTAGCGGTGGGCTGCGTTGGATTCGCCCTGGAAGGCGGCGTTCAAATTGTCGAGCGTCTTTTGCGAGACTTTCGCCTGCGCGGGGATAACCGCCGCAATGACTGCGGCGCCAATGAGCGTCATGAAATAGTTTTTCATAGCGGCGACAGATTACCCGCCCGGCCGTTAGAAAATCGTTAAACGATTGTTAGAATTTTCCAATCAAAACGATGCAAGACCGCTTCGGCGGGCGTTCACTGCAAAGGTGATGCGCTTGCGGGTTAGCCGGCGGTTCCCAAGGCGCCTCCATGCGGATCAGACTGGCACAACGATCCGCCGGGTCAGTGTTTCCGGACCATCCGCAGCATTTTGATGTTGAGCACCACGAACCGGAAAAACTGCCAGAGCAGATTCGTGCGCATCCGTTTCGTGAACGGCGTGGGCACCGGCGGATAAAAACTTTGTTCATAAGGCCGGCGTTCGGTTTTTGAAGGTTCGATCATGGCAGGTTCTCCTTTCGCGGCAAAAGTCATTCCGGCACGACGCGCCAGAATGGATTGGCCCTGGCTTTGTAAATGAAACCGAAGTGCAGCAGGTGCTTGATCCAATGGCCGGCCAATCCGATTTCACCGGTGGTGTAACGCAACGCGCGGCCGGTTTCCGGATAGGTCTGAAAATCCGGCACGATGGGATACATCGTCATGGCCACGGCGGTGCCGTTCCAGAAACTGTTGCCGGCGGACGCGATGCACGCCGCGCCCATCCTGGCCAAAGAGGCCTGCCGCGTCGGAACCTCGCTGCGGCCCTGCATCATGTCGGTGATGTTGAACGCCACCTGCCGGGCCATGACCCCGGACGGCATCCCGGTGCGCGGCGGCGCCGGAAATATCGGCGTGCCTTTCGGACTGGTCATGGGCTTGGAAATCGCGTGCGGCGGCGCAAAGGCAATGCCGACGGCGAAGATGTTTTTGTATATTGGACTCTGGTAAGTGCTCGGCCAGTCGCTCGGCAGCCATTGGTCGTAAGGTTTCGGCTCGTAATTGCCGTCCACGAGCATGAATCCACTTTTGGCAAACATCGTCGCGGTGATGTCAGCGCCTTGCTTGTCAAACGCCTTGAGGCCCACGCCGGCAAACGGCGGCAAAAGCATGGCGAAATCAAACGACACGGTTTTTTCCTCGCCGTCGAGGGTTTCATACAAAATGGTGTTCGGGCCGACTTCCTTGACGTGCGCCCGCGTGATCCACTTCACGCCGCGCTCGGTGTAGAGCGATTCGGTGAAAATGCGCGAGTGCGTGATGTAACCGCCGCGTTTGATATGCATGCCGCCAATGCCGAAATCGCCCAGCTCCTGTTCGTTGGAGATCCAGACGAGGTTCGCCTTGTCGCGCACCTTGCGCCGGCGCAACTCAAATTCCACGTTGAACAGATATTCAAAGGCCGCGCCCTGGCAGGTGCAGGTGCCGTGGCCCGTGCCAATCACCAGCGTCTGCTTCTCACCGCGTTGCATCCGCGCGACCGCTTCATCCAGCGCTGTGGCGGCGTGGGCCGCGTGATCGTAAGTGCACACCGACTGGCTGTGGTGCAGCGGTCCCAGGCCCGGGGTCGCGTCAAAATTCAACTTCGGCCCGGTCGAGTTGATGAGATAGTCGTAGGTGACGATTTCCTGCCGGCCCTTTTTCTCCGGCGAGGTGTGCTCGATGGTCACGAACGGCTTCGGTTGCCCGGCGCTTCCCTCCGGATGGAGGCTGATGGCCTTGGCCTGGTAATGGCTGATGCCTGTTTTGCGGTAAACCGGCGCCAGTGGAAACGTCACCTGTTCCGGTTTCATCAGCCCGACGCCGACCCAGATGTTCGACGGAATCCAGTTCCACAAACTGTTGGGCGTGACGACCGCGACCTCGTGGCTGCCGCCCAATCTTTTTTTCGCGTGCAGCGCGGCCGTTTGGCCGGCGATGCCGCCGCCGAGAATGAGCAGACGAGCCATAAAGGTCCTTTCTATTTTTTCATGCGTTAATTTTGCCGGTTCAAAATGCTTTTCGCGCGGCCGTAGGAGCCGAGATTGAAGACGTTGGCATAGCCCATCGCTTTGAGGGCGCGCCGGGCGATGCCACTGCGCGTTCCGCTGAGGCAGTGCAGGAGTAAAACTTGATTTTTATCGGACACGCGGCGCGGCAGGCTGGTTTGCAGTTCGCCCAACGGAATGTTCACGGTCATGGGCAGATGCCCGGCCTGGAATTCCTGGGCGCTGCGCACGTCCACGACCAAAGCGCCTTCCTCCAAGTGCTTCCGCGCGGTCCCGACAGATACCAATCCCAGGCGTTTTAAACCCAGGAACACGGCCAAAACCAGGCCGATAATCAAAATGGAACTCCAGCTCATGCCCGCCGCTTTCGATTTTCCGGTTTTTCGTGCGTTTCCTTCCAGCGTTGCCGCAGGGCGCCGTGGAGCCGTTCCCGGAACGGCACCGGCAAATCGTAGGGCTTGCCTTCCTTGTACAACGTGATGGTCTTGCGGATGTTGTCCACAACCACCTGACAGGGGTTGCAGCCGGCCATGTGGTGCTCAAAATCCGTGCAAACGGCGGGATCAATCGTGCCGTCCACGTATTCATTCAGCATCGCCAACAGTTCTTCGCACTTCATGGTGTGTCGTATTGATCCGTTTGAGCCGCCAGCTCCAAAAAGGTTACAAGGCCGGAAAACATCCAACCTCCAACAGCCAACATCGAACATCCAGAGGTTTCCATCCGGATCACCCTTGGAGGTTGGGTGTTCGATGTTGAATGTTGGATGTTCTCCGGGTTCATGGGAATGATGGTTCAATGTGCATGGTCATGTTTCTGTCTCACTTGTTTGTCCGGGTCGCCCAAAGAGCGCGTCAACTGTTCGCGCAGTTGCAGGCGCGCCCGGAGCAATCGCACTTTGGTGTTAGCCTCAGTCAGACCCAGGGCTTCGGCGGTTTCTTTCACGGAGAATCCTTCCACATCGCGCAGGAGGAAAACGAGTCGGTGCTTTTCGTCCAGTTTGGACAAGGCCTCATCCAGCAGCCGCTGAATTTCGTGTTTTTGAACCAATTGCTCCGGGGATTGCCGCCAATCCGCGATAAATTCCGGATGCGGGACCGAATCAACATCGCCCGTTTCTTCGGTGGCCTCCTCCAGGGAAACCGTTTTGAGCCCCTTGCGTTTGCGGATGATTTTGAGCGCCGCGTGGGTGGCAATACGGAAAAGCCAGGTGGCAAAACTGGCTTCACCGCGAAAACCGCTCAGATTTTCCAAGGCGCTGAGAAAGGTTTGCTGGGTGACGTCCTCGGCGTCCTGCTCCTGCCGCAGCATCCGCACGGCCAGGGAAAAAACCCGCCGCTCGTAACGGGTGGTCAGCGCCTCAAAGGCGCTTAACTCGCCCGCTTGGGCACGGTTCACCAGCTCGACATCGGCGACTTCAGGCGTTTGCGTATTTTGTGGATTCATCGTGCCAGTTCTCAGCGGAACCCTCGCTACGCTGGCAGATGGATTGCGGTCAGGTCAATTTCTTTGTCGAAACGACCGAACGGAAATTGACGGTATTTGCCGACTGCCAGGCGGCGATACGGTCCCGCATGGCCGAACCAATCTGCACTATCGGCGTGTACCGACTTCCGGCCCCGGTAAATTTAATTGCAGAAGTCCCTCTTTCTGTTAGCGTGCCTTTCAAGCGGGAAAGTTATGAAGCCTTGGCGTTTCATCGCGGTTGCGGGGTTGCTGCTGGGCGCGGCGGCCCAGGCCGCGCAGGTAGGTCTGATTAAAATTGACGGCGCCATCGGCCCGGCCACAGCGAGCTACGTTTCCCGCGCCTTGGACGTGGCGGCGGTGCAACACGACCAGTGCCTCATTATTCAACTCAACACGCCCGGCGGTCTGCTCGATTCTGCATCGGAAATCGTCCAGGACTTCTACGACTCGAAGGTGCCGACCGTGGTTTATGTGGCGCCGGCGCCGGCGCGGGCGGGCAGCGCAGGCGTGTTCATCACCATGGCGGCGGACGTGGCGGCGATGGCGCCCTACACCCGGATCGGCGCGGCGCACCCGGTGGAATTGGGCGCCGGCGGCGAGGTCGAAAGCACCAGCGAGACGATGAAGACGAAGATCGAAAACGACACGGCCACGTTCGCGCAGTCCATTGCCGACAAACGCCATCGCAACGCCGCGTGGGCCATCGCTTCCGTCCGCCAAAGCGCCTCCATCACCGCCGAGCAGGCGCTCAAAACAAACGTGATTGACCTGATCGCGAACGACCTTCCCGATTTGCTCAAGAAACTGGACGGCCGCAAGGTCGGCGACAAAATCCTTCGCACCGCGAACGCAACGGTCGTCGAAATCCCCATGAACGCCTGGGAGCGGTTCTCCCAGTTGTTCCTGCGGCCGGAAGTCATGTTCGTCCTGATGTTGATGGTGATTTACGGGTTTATCGGCGAGTTGAGCAGCCCCGGCGCGATCCTGCCGGGCGTGGTCGGCGCGATTGCGCTGATTCTCGTGCTTTACATGTCGGCGATCCTGCCCGTCAACCTCGCCGGGCTGGTGTTGATAGGGCTGGCCGTGGGATTGTTCGTCATTGATATTTTTACACCGACGCACGGGATTTTGACGGCCGGCGGCATCATCGCGTTTTTCCTCGGTGCGATGATGTTGTTCAACGGCACGGGACCGGGCTATCATTTGTCCATGGCGTGGATCATTCCGGGGACGGTGGTGACGGCGGCGTTTTTCATCTTTGTCATCGGCGCGGGTTTGCGGGCGCAATTCAAACCCGTCCGCGTCGGCAAGGGAACCATGCTCGGCAAAACCGTGAATGCCCTTTCCCGGATTGATTCGCAAAGCGGCCGGGTGTTTATCGAAGGCGAAATCTGGAATGCCGTGAGCGGAACACCCGTTGAAACCGGCCAGCCGGTCGAGGTGATCGGCGTGGATGGCCTGACCCTGAAAGTTAAACCCAAACCAAACGGAGAAAAATTATGAATGAAGCACCTTTTGATATCCTCGCTAAAGTTGGAGCGTGGATCGTTGTCATATTTGTTCTGGCGGTCATCGTACTGCCGCAGGCGCTGCGCATCCTGCGTGAATACGAGCGCGGCGTTATCTTCCGGCTCGGCAAGCTGCTCGGCGCCAAGGGGCCGGGCATCATCTTCCTCATCCCCATCGTGGACCGGATGGTGAAGATGGATTTGCGCGTCGTGACCATTGACGTGGCCAAGCAGGAAATCATGACCAAGGACAACGTGCCGGCCACGGTGGACGCGGTGGTTTATTTCCGCGTCATCAACCCGATGGACGCGGTGGTGAAGGTGGAAAATTTCTGGAAAGCCACCTCGCTTATCGCGCAAACCACGCTGCGCAGCGTGCTGGGCCAGTCGCCGCTGGACGATTTGCTGGCACAGCGCGACGTGATCAACCAGAAGTTGCAGGAAATCATTGACCGCCAGACCGAGCCGTGGGGCATCAAGGTCACCGCCGTCGAGATCAAGGACGTGTCGCTGCCCGACAGCATGAAGCGCGCGATGGCCCGGCAGGCCGAAGCCGAACGCGAACGCCGCGCCAAAATCGTGAACGCCGAAGGCGAATTCCAGGCCGCCGAAAAAATGGTGCAGGCCGCCAACCTGATCAGCAAGGAGCCGATCGCGCTGCAATTGCGGTATCTGCAAACGATGCGCGAGATGTCCAGCGACCGCAACACCACCACGTTCCTGCCGCTGCCGATTGATTTGTTCAGCGCGTTTTTGAAGAAGTAACGTGCCTCTTTACGAATACGAGTTGTGCGAAGGCGAGTGCAAGGTGTGCGGCGGGCGATTCACGCTGCGCCGGCCACTGTCAGCCAGGCCGTTGACGCAGTGCCCGGCCTGCAAAAAGCCGGTGCGCAAAATCATCTCCGGTTTCAATACCCCGACCAGGCTCAAGCCGTTGTCCATTTCGGACGCCAAGAAAGCCGGGTTTACGGTGCTCAAAAAGGTCAGCCGGGGCGAGTACGAACGGCAGTAAATCCGTTTTGACGCACGTGGTAATGTGCGGTAGGATGGGGGTTGAATGGATAGCCGCCCGACCAGTTTGAGATTGTCACTGTTTTTGGCCCTTGCGGCTCTGGTAGTGGCCCCATTCGCGGAAGCTCAATCGCCGGCGACCAATGCCTGGAAACCCATTATTTTCTCGTCATCGGCCGAAAACGAGATTTCCTCCAACCCGATCTCGCCTTCAACCCAGCCTGTGGCCCCGGCAGATTTTCGGGGCCTGTTTCAAGACGCGTCACCCATGGCTTCGTTTAATGACTTCGGCCCGGCGCCGGCGCCGAGCACAGGAGGGCGAATCCAAAAATCCTCCCAGGATCGCCAGGATTGGATTTTCATGACGCCGGCGGAAATTATGGGTGTGTCACCGGAACAAATTCTGCAATCCTGGAAACGCAACGAGAACGGCCAGCAGAAAAATCTGTCACCCATGGAACGCTACCTGGAAAGACGAAATCCATCCGCCGGATTTGATCCGTCCGGCAATGCATCGCAGTCACGAAATTTTTGGGGGCAGGGAAACGACCAGACCAACAACGGCGACAGTTCTTCCGATCTGAATATCAACGGTGCGGAGGACCTCCAGTCGCCCCCGATTTCCGGCCAGTTTCCCAACTCCGCGCCGGGTAACATTACGTCTGCAAACCCGAATAAGGATTCGGTTTGGTCAAAATTATTTGGCACTCCGTCGCCACAACCAACCCCCAGCGCCGCCACGATCGCCAAGCAGCAGACGGAATTGAACCAGTTCCAACAGTTGCTTAACCCGGGCTCCGTGCCGGTCACAGCGTCAACGGCGGTCCCGGACAGCCCAGCCGCTTTTAAGCCGCAAAATCCCTTGCCGATCACGGATTCCCCCCAGCTCGGTTCGATCCAGCCGCTGGTTAATCCCCTTGGCGCCTCTTTTGCCCCATTAAATAGTGGAATTGGCCAACCGGCTGCTTTGGCAACGCTTCCCACGGTCACACGGCAGGCCGGCATCCCGGCTGTGACTACGCCAGCCTGGGCACCGCAGCCCGCTCCCTGGCTGTCACAAAACCCACAGCCGTTTGTTATCCCGCAGCGTAAATTCTGAACCAGCGGCGCAAATCAGTGGGATGAAGTCATCACGATGACTTGTTCCAACGTGGACACACCTTCCCGCGCGCGGTCCAACGCGACCATCCGCAACGTGCGCATGCCCTGGCTGATGGCCACCTTGGCCAGCTCACGCGTATTGGCGCGCGCAATGATGAGCTTGCGGATTTGATCGGAGACGGTCATGGCCTCGATGATGGCCATTCGTCCACTGTAGCCGGAATTTTTGCACCGTTCACAACCGCGCCCCCGGTACAACTGCAAACCGTTGAGCGCGGTGGGATCAATGCCGAGGTCTTCAAACATCTTCGGCGGATAGGTCATCGGCTCCTTGCAGTGCGGACAGATGCGGCGTACCAGGCGTTGGGCGCAGGAAAGGATCACGGAGGAGGAGATCAAAAACGGCGCGATGCCCATGTCATCCAGCCGGGCAATGGCGCCGGGCGCGTCATTGCAGTGCATGGTACTGAGGACCTGATGGCCGGTCAGCGCGGCTTCGATGGCGATTTCAGCGGTCTCCGTGTCACGGATTTCCCCGATCATGATGATGTCCGGGTCCTGGCGGAGGATGGACCGCAACGCGTTGGCGAACGTCAGGCCGATCTCCTTTTTGGTGGGCACTTGATTGATGCCGGGAATTTGAAATTCCACCGGGTCTTCCACGGTGACGATGTTGTAGATGGGATTGTTGAGTTCGTTCAACGCGGAGTAAAGCGTGGTCGTCTTGCCGGAACCGGTCGGGCCGGTGACGAGAATCAAACCATGTGGCGCTTCAATGGCGTTTTTGAATTGTTTGAAGGTTTCGCCGTCCAGCCCGAGCTTGTCTATGCTGGCCGAAAGGTTGGTCTTGTCGAGCACGCGCAGCACGATTTTCTCGCCGTGCACGGTCGGCAGCACCGAAACGCGCAGATCATAGTCCTTGCCGCTCACGCGCACCCGCATGCGGCCGTCTTGCGGCAGGCGCCGTTCGGCGATGTCGAGGCTGCTCATGATTTTAAAGCGCGAGGCCAGGGCCAATTGCAACTGCTTGGGTGGAGGCGTGGCATCAATCAACACACCGTCAACGCGATAGCGTAGTCGCATGACTTTCTCAAACGGCTCCAAATGCACGTCGCTGGCATGGTCCTTGATGGCTTGGACGACGATCAGGTTGGCCAACTTGATCACCGGCGCCTCGCCACTGGAGGCGGCCAGCTGGTCAAGGTTGACCTCTTCGAGGGTTTCCTTGATGGTTTCGATGGAAGCATCTTCTTCACTTTCACGCCGTTTTTCAGCGTCTTGAATGATGTCTTCCATGGAACCGCTCTTGGCGGAATCAATCGCCGCCAGCTTGTCGAGAATGACTTTCTCCGAGGCAATCAGGGGAGCGATTTCCAGACGGGTAAGCCGCTTGACGTCATCGAGCGCAAGCACATTCAACGGGTCGGCCATTGCCAGAAACAGCTTGTTTTCCAGCCGTGACACGGGAACCACCTTGTAATTATGCGCAGCGTCCCGCGGCAGCAATTCGGCGATTTCAAGCGGGATAGTCAAACGGGCGAGGTTCACGGACGGCACGTTAAGGACACGGCCCATGGAAACCGTCAAATCCTGTTCGCTGACATAGGCTTTTTCGATAATCAATTTGACGAGTCGTGTGCCCCCCTTTTTTTGTTGCTCCAGCAGTGTTTCCACCTGTTGGGCAGTCAACAGCCCGTCTTCGACAAGGGCGTCGGCGATGCGTTCTCCGAATGATTTGACTTTGGCCATGGCTTCAACGGAAGGCTTTGCGGATGTTTTGCATCAGTTCAGTCGGTGACGCCAGATACCAGAGCAACCGGTTGGTGGTGGTTTCGGCCAGTTCCTTCGCCGCTTGCTGGTTGAACGGATTTGCGGTCGCCACCAGAATGGCCTTGCTCATCCGGTCGAAGGGCAACAGGCACCAACGCCGGCAAATGGCCATGGGAAATCCCCGCGCCATTTCCATGTCCACCTCATATTTATCCAGCGGCAAATAAGCCAGACGCGACTTGTCGGACAGCAGTTTGAGGGATTTCTCGACCGGTAAAACACCTTTTTCTGAAAGTGCATTAATGAAGGGTTCGACCACGTCCGACGGCGCCTTGCTCAAGTCCGCCGAGCGCCACCATAAATCGAAATCGCCGGCATTGATGATGCGGCCCTCCACAAAAACCTTATGCATCGCCTTGCGGCCATCATCAATTCCCTCTGCCGCGTTTGACCGCGTCTTCTTTCTGAATCGCCCCGTGTCCGAAGACGGCGTCAGTGCCGTCGGCTCCACCCCCACGATTTGCTGAACCGCCACATTGTTGGCCTTGTCTTCAATCTGCTTGAGTGCCGATTGCACATCGGCATCGTTCGGGCGCCTTTGCAACACTGTCTCGTATTCCAAAATCGCCGAGGAAAGTTGTCCCATTTGGAGGTAAGCCTGCGCAATGCGCTTGGAGGTGTTGATGACCTCCTGCTCGCGACCGAGTTTGGTATAAGCCTCTTTGAGAATCTCCAACGACTGGCAATCGTTCGGCTGCGATTGCACAATAACCTCGAACATCTCAATTGTCTGTTGCAATTGAGCTTCTTCACTTGCATTTAACGTCGCTGTAGCCATGCCTCGAAATTCGCCAACGCCATTCTCACCCAGCACATGCGGTAAGACATGTGTTTTCAGCAATTTTCCTGCCAGTTTGAACGTCGCTGGCAACGGACCCCTGCCAAAACCGCGTAAAGTGCCCCAATGTCCGGCCAAGGCGCTTTTGCGATTTATGTCCTCGCCGTTTCGTGCTAAAAAAAATCGCCAATGGAACTGTCGATGCCATCCATGACACCCGCACCGGGTGAACGCCTGGTGCGTTTCGTCGGTGATCAAATTCGTTTCACGTTGCGCGCTGGCGGTCCATGCCCCAAACCGGCCCGGGCGGATGATGCCCACCGCCGTTGGCGGGGCTTGCTCCGCACCAATCTTGGCCGCGGCAGCGCGCGTCGTCGTGAAATCATCGCCGCCCACGCCGGCGGAGTGGGTCATGCCGGAACTTCCTGGCACGACCTGCCGATGATAAAAAACGGCGGCGCCTGGGAAATCGCATTGCCGCTCGCCGAGGTTGGTTTCTTCAAGGCCAAACCTTACTTACTGGACGCCCAAGGCTGGCAGCACTGGCCCGCCGGCCCCGATGTCGGCATCAGCGTTCATCCCGATTTTTGCCGCACCGCCAATGTTATTTATGGCGCCTTCACCCGGCTGTTCGGGGTCACCCGCACCGCCGCGACTGCGGTGGATGCACAATTGAATTTTCAACTTAACCCCCTCGACGCCCAGGGTTATGCCGTCATTCCACCCTCTGGAAAATTGCGCGACCTGGCGCGGCAGTTGCCGCACATCGTACAGACGCTCGGCTGCCGCATCCTGCACTTGCTGCCGGTGCTCCCGACCCCGACCACCTACGCGCGGTTCGGACGGTTCGGCAGCCCGTATGCTGCGCTCGATTTGACGGCGATTGACCCGGCGCTCGCTGAATTCGATCATCGCACCACGGCCATTGACCAGTTTTGCGAACTCACCTCCGCGGCGCATGCGCTGGGGGCGCTGGTCTTTCTCGATAGCGTCATTAACCACACCGGCTGGGGCGCAGTCCTGCAGGAAAATCATCCCGAGTTTTTCTTGCGGAATCCGGACGGCACCTTCGCGAGTCCCGGCGCCTGGGGCGTTACGTGGGGTGACCTCGTGGAATTGAAACAGGACAACGTTGCGCTTTGGGATATCATCGCCGGTGCGCTGCTGACCTGGTGCCGGCGTGGTGTTGACGGGTTTCGGTGCGATGCCGGTTACAAAATCCCCGTGCCGGCCTGGCAATATATCATCGCCCGGGTGCAGGAGGAATTCCCCGAAACCGTTTTTTTGCTCGAAGGATTGGGGGGTTCCTGGGAAGCCACCGAAAACCTGCTTACGGAAGGCGGTATGCAGTGGGCTTACTCCGAATTGTTCCAGAATCATTCCGGACCGGAGGTGGCGAATTATCTCGACTATGCCTTGCACCAAAGCGCGCGCGGCGGGCTCTATGTACATTACAGTGAAACGCATGACAACGACCGCCTGGCCAAACGCGGCCGGGCCTGGTCACTGTTGCGCAATCGCCTTTGCGCGCTGACGAGCCTGAGCGGCGGGTTTGGCTTTACCTGCGGCGTCGAATGGCTGGCCGCCGAAAAAATCAAGGTTCACGATTGTACCGGGCTGTCGTGGGACAGCCCCGACAACCTCGTTCCCGAGCTGGCGCGCTTGAACCAACTGCTCGCCGACCATCCCTGCTTCTTCGATGGCGCAAAACTCACGCGTTTGAGCGCGTCGGATTCGCCGGTTTATGCCCTGTTGCGCGAATCCGCCGAAGGCAAGGATGCGATGCTCGTACTGGTGAACACCGACGTTGAAAAGGAAGAGTCAATCATAATCACACACTCCGAACCAGGAATCCCAAACTGTGAATTTGAGTTGCTCGGCCAATCCCCGCCAAAAACCGCCGCGGCGGGCGGCCAAGTCACCTACACGCTTCCGGCGGGGGCGTGTTATTGCCTGGCGCCGACCTCGAAACCGCTGGGTTTGAGCGGTGACGACTACCGGCGCGCCCGCGCCCAGGCCGCCTGGGCGGTAGAAGCCTTGAACAAGGCCGTGCCCGCTGAAATTTCCGACGGCTTTGACTGGCGCCGACTGGCCGAACAGGTGGAACGCTCGCCTGAAAATTTTCTCGCCGCCGCCGCCGAATTTGCCGCGCGTGGCGGAAAAACGCCGCTGTCCCAATTGCTGTCCGACTGCGAAACGCGGCAAATTTTTCGTCGCGTTGCCCGGTGGACGTTGCTCGATCATCGCCGGATTACACCTGTGCCCCCCGGCCATTGGCTGTTGATTGAAGACAGCGCCCCGTTTCGAGCCGCGCTGGCAGTCCGCCATGGGAATGGGCCGGGGCAAACACCGCAACATGCCCGATCTATTGTTGTGCGAAACAACCACATCGCCTGTTTTCCCCCGCAGTCGAATGCTGCTGATGCCGAATTGGTTTTGGAGCGTTACGGCGCGACTTCACAAAGGGTTTCCGCCGCCATTCGTTTCCTTCCGGCAGAACCGGAATCCAAAATCCAACATCCAAAACCGGGAGATCTTGTCCTGTTGACCAACGGCATCGGCGGCATGGCGCGTCTTTGTGTGGATTTGGGGCGGGTGAATTCGAAATACGATTGCGTCCTGGGGGCAAATTTGCATCCGCGCGTGCCCGTGGACCGTCATGTCTTTGTCAAACGCACCCGCGCCTGGGTGAATGCCGACGGTTTCATCTCGCCGCTTGACGCAAAAAACCTGTCGTGGTTCACAACCGGTTCCCCGGCAGTCTGGCAATTTGTCGCCGATGCCGGCGACGGGCGCACCGTGGAAATCGAGTTGCGCGCCGAAATGCTCGCGGGGAAAAACACGACGGTCTTTCAGTTCAATCGTCCAGCCGCCGGGCGCGCCATGGGCAAACAATTGCCCGCCGAGGCCGACGTTCGCCTGACCGTGCGGTTTGACATCGAGGACCGGAATTTCCATTGGGAAACCAAACGCAATGGCGGCGCCGATTATCATTTTTCGACGAACACCCACGAACTCCAGGCCCAGGACCCAAAAATAAAAACCCCGATCGGTTTTGCCTTCACGCCCGCGCCCGACCGCCAATTGCGCGTTTTGGCAAAGACCGGCGAATATCATCCCCAGCCGGAGTGGTGTGAAAACATTCCGCATCCGGTTGAGCAAAGCCGCGGCCTGGCCGGCAGCGGTGACGCTTACAGCCCGGGCTGGTTTGAAATTCCATTGCCCAAAGGCGCAAACGTTACCCTCGTGGTAACCGCAGAGCCGGATGAATCCCCTCCCCTGACCTCCGGCCACCCTCTCCCCCCCCTGCGGGGAGAGGGACGGGACGAGGGGCGCGTTCAAAAAAATAACTTTGAACGACGACTTCTCGATGCCGCAAAACAATTCGTCGTCCGCCGCGACCAGGGCAAAACGGTCATTGCCGGCTATCCCTGGTTTTTGGATTGGGGGAGGGATACGCTCGTCTGTGCGCGCGGTTTGTTAGCCGCCGGAATGACTGAAGACGTCAGGCAGATCCTGCTCACGTTTGCCAGGTTCGAGCAGGACGGTACGCTGCCCAACGCAATCTATGGCGACAACGCTTCGAACCGCGACACGTCTGATGCGCCGCTGTGGTTGGCCATGGCGTGCGCGGACTTTTCACAGGTCGCACCTCACGATTTTTATTCAACGCCGGTGGATGCCCATCGCACCCTCCGCGACGTGCTGGCCAGCATCGCGCAAAATTATTCGTGTGGCACTCCCAACGGCATTCGCATGGACGCGGATTCAGCGTTGATCTGGAGCCCGAGCCATTTCACGTGGATGGACACAAACCATCCCGCCGGCACACCGCGCGAGGGTTATCCGGTGGAAATCCAGGCGTTGTGGATTCGATTGCTGCGCCAGCTCGAAAAAAATTCAACACCCGCTGAACAAAAGAAATGGGGCGGCCTGGCCGATCGCGCGACCGCGTCGTTTGAAAAACTATTCTGGCTGGAAGAGCGGGGCTGGTTTGCCGACGTGCTGTTCGCGGAGTCACGTGTCCTCGCGCGCGATGCCGCGCCGAGTGACGCACTGCGCAGCAACTGCCTTTTCCCCGTGAGCCTTGGCCTGGCAACCGGTGAACGGGCCAAACGCTGTGTTGAAGCAGTACAAACCTATCTGCTTGTGCCCGGCGCCTTGCGCACGCTCGCTCCGCTGCCCGTATCCGTGCCATTGCCGATCCATGGCAATAGTAACGGTGAACTTTTGAATAATCCCGCCGAGCCGTATTGGCCGCATTACGAAGGCGACGAGGACACGCGCCGCAAACCGGCCTATCACAACGGCACGGCGTGGACCTGGACGTTTCCGCATTTTTGTGAAGCACTGGCGCGCGCGTGGGATTTTGCGCCGGAAGCGGTCGCAACGGCGAAGGTGTATCTGGGCAGCATGGAGCAATTAATGGACGAAGGCTGCCTCGGCCAGATTCCTGAAATTCTTGATGGCGATGCGCCGCATACCCGGCGCGGCTGCGACGCGCAGGCGTGGGGTGTGACCGAAACTCTGCGCGTGTGGAAATTATTGAATTCGCCCGGCACGCGGGCAAAATAGCAACGTGAACTTCCGCGATAAGCTCATCGGCCGGGACCAATTGCCGGCCTGGCGCACGGCTCTGCGTGCCGCGGGCAAAAAACTGGTCGTGACCAACGGCTGTTTTGACCTTCTCCATCTGGGCCACATAAGTTATCTGGAATCGGCCCGTAACCTCGGTGACGCCCTGCTCGTCGGGCTGAACGGCGACGACTCGGCGCGGCAATTGAAGGGTGAGGGCCGACCGGTGAATGCGGCAGCGGATCGGGCCGCCGTTTTGGCTGCGTTGGCCAGTGTGGATGGTGTTTGCATTTTTGCGGAAAAGACCGCCGTGAAATTTCTGGCAACGGCCCAACCGGATATTTACGTCAAAGGCGGCGATTACACGCCGGACACGCTGAATCAGGACGAACGCCGCACGGTTGAATCCGCCGGCGGAAAAATCGTGATGATTCCGTTTGTCCCCGGCAAATCCACGACGGCGTTGCTGGAAAAGATTTCGCGGTTGTGAAAATTCTGGTCATTTCCCTTGCCGGTATCGGCGACACACTCATCGCCACACCGTTCATCCGCGAGTTGCGCGAGAATTTTCCCGACGTGACGATTGACGCGCTGGTAAGATGGCCGGGGGCGAAGGATTTGCTGGAACACAATCCCAACGTCAACCGCGTGTTCCAGAAAGACCTGATGACGTGTGGCCTGTTGGAGGTACTGCGCTTGTTCCGGTTGCTGCGGCGGGAACATTACCAGCTTTCCATCAACACGCACCCGCAGGGCCCGAGGCTCTATCGTGTGGCCGCGTGGCTGGCGGGTGCGGACGTGCGCATCAGCCATGAATATGAACGCTTCACCTGGCTCGACCGGTTGCTCATCACCGGCACGTTGCCGCAGGATTATTCCCGGCACTCGATTGAAAATAATTCTGACGTGCTGCCATTGATTGGCGCAAAGAAAAAACTGGCGTCGCCGGAAATGGAATTTTTTCTCGAATCGGGCGATGAGCGGTTGGCGGACGATTTTCTGGCAAAACACAAATTATCCGGCCAAAACCTTCTTGGCATCCACGTCGGCTCCGGCGGAACCAAGAATCTCCGGCTCAAACGCTGGCCGCTGAAAAACTACGCTGGCCTGGTACGGCGGTTGAACCAGAAACGTCCGGACCTCCGCATCCTGCTTTTCGGCGGGCCGGAGGAAATCAACGACCAGCCGGTGGTACTGGCGCAGGCGAACCACGATTTGACGGTGGAAGTCAAAACCCAAAATTTGCGGCAGACGGCGGCGTTGATGAAGCGGTGCAGCGCGTTCCTGAGCGTGGACACGGTGCTCATGCACGTCGCGGCGGCAATGAAAGTCCCCAACCAGATTGTCATCGAAGCGCCGACGCTGAACCCAACGAATCTGCCTTATGGCCATCCCTTTACGCTGGTAAAAAATCCCGCCGTGGCAGGGCGGAATCTGGATTACTACCGTTACGATGGCGGCGATATCAAAGGCACGCGCGAAGAATTGCTGGCGTGTATGGCGTCCATCACCATCGAAAACGTCTACGACACAGTGACGCGGCTGATTTAGATTTTCGATTTTCGATTTACGCCGGCGGAAATTCAGGTGGCCTCGTAAATCGTAATTCGCATGTCGTAAATTTTTACAGGGAGAATCCCGCTGCTTTGGCATCCGCAGCGAAGGTTTTCACCGTGTCCAGCGACATTTCCGGCAGGCCGGTGCCCACCAGCTTCATCGCCTTGTTCAGAATGTCGTGGGGCACGGTCACGATTTTGCAGCCGCATGCCTCCGCTTGAAAAATGTTGAGCACTTCACGGACACTGGCCCAAAGCAACTCGGCCTGCGGCAACCCCGCGAGGATTTTATTCGCGTTGCGCATGTGCGGCATCGGGTCCTCCCCGACATCCGCTATGCGGCCCGCAAATACCGACACCACGGCGGGCACCTTGGGATTGAGCGCTTTGGCCACGCCGGTCACCTGTTCCTCCGTGAACATGGCGGTGATATTAAGTTTCACGCCTTCCTGAGCCAGTTCGCGCACGAGCGGCAAGGAGGATTCGCCACGGGTGTTGGAGATGGGAATTTTGACATAGACATTTTTCGCCCAGTCCTTGATTTTCAACGCTTGCCGCCGCATTTCCGGAAAGTCGTCGGAGAAAACCTCAAACGAAATCGGCTTCTCGGTGATGTTTTTCAAGAGGTCGTGCGCGAACGCCTCGTAATCATGCACGCCCGCCTTGCGCATGAGCGAAGGATTGGTGGTCATGCCCTTGACAAGCGGGTTGGCGTTCAACTGGAGCATTCCGGTTTTGTCGGCACCATCGGCGAAAATTTTTACTTTGAGACTGGCCAGGTTTTTCATGCAGCCCACAACATAAAACAATCTTGCCAATCTTCAACTTATTTTGCGCCGGCGAGGATAATTTCGGCTGCTTGCAGCGTTGAGAGAAGAATTGCCGGTTTGAAATCGGCGCGGGTTTGGCTAACATCCCCGCCATGCGGACAAATCCAAATGCGACCGTGCCCCGGCCACAGTGCGGTTTTGTTTTGTGCCGGATTTTTGCCGGCTGCTGGTCGGATACCGGGTTCACTGTGGCTCAGTCGTGCTCCTGAGCAGAGGAAAGACCGGCCCATGCACAAGGACAGGAGCACAAAACACTTCACGATGAAAATAGTCTGCGCCCGCCCGCGCCGATGGAAGCCGTTTGGCGCCGGCACCAGGCTGCCGGTCCGCCCCCGGCCGGGAGAAGGTCATTCGGGAGGTTTTGCATGGCGCGCCTTCACCGCGGTCCCTTGGAGCCGCTCCTGTGAATAACGATTCATCAAATTCCAACGGTCGGCGAGCCGGCGGGTTATTGCAGACCGGCATCGTTTTTTCCGCCATCAGCTTTGTCACCGGCCTGGGCAACATGGCCTTCCAGGGCGTGATGGCACGGCACCTGAAGGAGCAGGGCCAGTACGGAAATGCGAACAGCGCGCTGAATGCGCTCATGCCCCTGTTAAGTTTGTTGCCGTCCATCGCCACGTTCGCCGTGGCGCATTACATTGCGCATTTTAATGCGCGCGGTGACAGCGCGCGGCTGCAGGGATTGCTGTCCGGCTGCCGGAAATTTTTATTCCATCTCACCATTGCCGGCTCGGCGCTGGCGGTGCTGGCTGTCAAGCCATTGAGCATTTTTTTTCATTACAGCCCGGCCTTGATGCTCACCACCTTGGTTTGCACCTTGTTGACTTTGTGGACTTCGCTGGCCGGGGCATTGTGTCAGGGATTGGCATGGTTCAAGCGGCTCGCCCTCATCGGGTTGCTCGCCATGTTGCTGCGGGTTGCTTTTGGCTGGTTCGTGACACTCAAATGGCCGTCGCCGGAAACCGCCGTGCTGGCCTCAACCTTCGCGTTGCTCGCCTATCTCGTCCTGCTGGTTTGGAAGCGTGAGTTGACCATGCACAGCGAAGCGGTCTCGCCGTGGAACCGCGAGTTCGTGCATTATCTGGTCGTCAGCGCGACCTGCGTCGGCGGCGGATATTTCTTTACGCAAGGTGATTTGCTCGTTGCCAAGAAATTCTTCACCGGTGCGGAAAACGACGCTTACAACTGTGCCGAGCGGCTTGCCATAGCGCTGCCGATCACCGTGTCACCTCTGCTCACCGTGTTGTTCACCTCCCGTTCCGGCGCCCGTAGCGGGAGCATTGTGGGAGACCAATTGAAGCTGCTCGGACTCTATCTCCTCGGTCTGGCGTTCGGCGCGACGGCGTTGTTTATTCTGCGGGATTTCTGCGTGAAACTCATCCTGGGCAGGTCATCGCCGGAAGCCGAGGCGATGATCGCCCCGCTGGCCGTCACGATGATTTTTGTAGCTCTGCTCCAGGCGCTCGCACTTTGGGCTTTGGCCAGTCGTTGGATGAAAATCTCTTTGCTTTACGGGGTGCTCGGCGTGGGTTACTGGCTGGCCCTGCTCGTACGCGGACAATCTCCCACGGGTTTGTTGCAGACGATGCCGGTTGCCGCGGGCATCGCTTTTGGCCTGTTGGTGGTTATCTGGTTTATCACCCTGCGCCGGCATAAACCGGCCATACCGGGCTGATTTGGGTCCGGCCTTGCCGGGGGCTATTTTGCTTGTCAGATGACTCATCTCAATTAAAACTCGCACGACAACATGGCGAAGAAAGCGTTGATCACCGGCATCACCGGCCAGGATGGCTCCTATCTGGCGGAACTGTTGCTGGGCAAGGGTTACGAGGTTCACGGCATCGTACGGCGCGCCAGCACGTTCAACCGCGGACGCCTGGACGGCATTTACTCGGACCCGCAATTGAGTGAAACCCGCCTTTTTCTGCATTATGGCGATTTGGGGGACGGCTCGCTGGTACGCCTGCTGGCCCGGTTGCAGCCTGGGGAAATTTACAATCTCGGCGCCCAAAGTCACGTGCGCGTAAGTTTTGATAATCCCGAATACACGACCGATATCAATGCCACTGGCACCGTCCGGCTGTTGGAGGCAATTCGTGAATCCGGCGTCAAATCCCGTTTCTATCAAGCATCGTCCAGTGAAATGTATGGAAAGGTCCACGAAGTGCCGCAAACGGAAAACACACCGTTTCAGCCCCGCAGCCCTTATGCTGTGTCCAAAGTATATGCCTATTGGATTACGGTAAATTACCGGGAAGCCTACGGCCTGCACGCCACCAACGGCATCCTGTTCAATCACGAATCCCCCCGGCGCGGTGAAGGATTTGTGACCCGCAAAATCACCCGGGCCGTGGCCCATATCAAAGCCGGTCTTCAGAACAAATTGTATCTGGGCAATCTGGACGCGAAGCGGGACTGGGGTTATGCCAAGGAATACGTCGAGGCCATGTGGTTGATGTTGCAACAGGACCAACCCGACGATTACGTGATCGCCACCGGCGAAACGCATTCCGTGCGGGAGTTTCTGGAGGAAGCCTTTGGTCATGTCGGCCTTGATTGGAGTAATTACGTTGTCCAAGACCCCCGTTATCTCCGTCCAACCGAGGTGGATTTGCTGATAGGCGACTGCACCAAGGCCCGGCACAAGCTTGGTTGGCATCCAAAAACAACTTTCAAAGCCCTGGTAAAGCTGATGGTAGATGCAGACATCGCCCTACTCAAAGCTCATCGGGAGGGTCAAATTAAAGTTACTTCCTGAATCGTGCGGCGCGCATTCATTACCGGCATTAGCGGCCAGGACGGCTCCTACCTTGCTGAATTCCTGCTCGGCAAGGACTACGAGGTTCATGGTCTAGTCCGAAGGTTCGACACCTCACCTCCTTATCACCTTAAACATCTCTTGACCGATTCCGCTGCCGCTAACCGGCTCTTTCTCTATCAAGGTGACATAGAAGAGGGAGCTTTGCTCCGTCACCATTTGATTAAAAGTAAATCTGAAGAAGTCTATCACCTCGCAGGCAAAACACAAGTCGGGTTGAGCTATGAACAGGTTGAAATCACCTGCCAGACAAACGCCATGGGCACGCTCAAGCTGCTGGAAATTGTACGGCATTTGCAGCACCCAGTGAGGCTTTTCTATGCCTCTTCAAGCGAAATTTTTGGTTGTCCCGACATAATGCCTCAAGATGAGCAAACTCCATACCGGCCCGTAACACCCTATGGTTGCGCTAAAGCCTTCGCAACCCAAATGGTTTCTGTTTACCGGCGGTCCTTTGGCATGTATGCCTGCAGTGGCATACTCTATAACCATGAATCACCACGTCGGGGTAAACATTTTGTTACTCAGAAGATTTGTCGAGCCGCGGCGGCCATCAGCGAGGGGCAGCAACAGGAACTAAGACTTGGGAGCCTCGCTGTTCAACGTGACTGGGGCGATGCGCGTGACTACATACGCGGTATGTGGCAGGTACTACAGCATCCCAGGCCGGAGGATTTTGTATTTGCAACCGGCGAACTGCACTCGGTGGAAGAAGTCTTGGAAATCGCTTTTGCCACGGTAAATCTGGACTGGCGAAACTATGTTCATCAGGATCCAAAGCTGTTGCGTCCGGACGAGCCAACACAATCAGTCGGCAACCCGGCCAAGGCTCGCCGTTTGCTCGGCTGGAAATGCAGCAGCACCTTTCAACAACTCATCAGAGAAATGACTCTTAGTGCTTGTCGTTCGTCGCATGGTCAATGACCTCCACAATTCCATTACAATTTTAAAAACTCCTGTAAATGTTCGTTTGACATCCTATGGGCTCTTGAATAAAATGTTGCTCCTTAATGACACTTATCACGCGACAATTCGCCCTCCCCAACACGGCTCGAACAGCTCAATTCCAATAATGTTCAAGTAATGAATAAAAGTTTAAAAAAGGGGGCATCTCCTTGTGCCCAGAAGCGTTAAGGCTATGAAGATTATAATAATATTGAGAAGTTTTGCCATCAGCTTACTTCCAAGCATGGCTAACTTCTATGAGAACATCAGATTTTTACGCTATCTAACTCAATGGAGGCGTGAAGGTTACTTTATACCTCTGCCCGCCTTGCTAAAGCGGTCACTCATATTAAAAGAAATTTTGCGAATCAAAGCGGATGTTCTTATCGAAACCGGAACATATCTGGGCGACACAACGTGGTTTTTGCGAAAACATATCAAGGACATTTACACAATTGAAATCGACCCCCAACTTGCAACACTGGCACGGTGGCGCTTCCGCAACTGGAAACACATTCATGTAATTGAAGGTGATTCTGGATTCACCCTCGGAGATCTTATTCAAAAAACTGACGGGACCATCGTGTACTGGCTTGACGGGCACTAC
Organism: bacterium; assembly: GCA_021780375.1. Taxonomy (GTDB): domain Bacteria; phylum Verrucomicrobiota; class Verrucomicrobiia; order Limisphaerales; family UBA11358; genus UBA11358. The sequence continues at coordinate 37,336 of JAJXYT010000190.1, forward strand.
ACCCCGGGGATTGGCGGGCGCGGCTCCAAGGACTGCCCCATTTGGGAGGAATTATCAGCCATTTTACAACACAGTAGGCAAGGCTTTTCGATATTGATCGACGATGTCCGTTGTTTCGGATCAACTCCCGGCTATCCTTCGGTCAGTGAAATTTCCAAGTTCCTCTTGGAACACAAGCCCGGTTATGAGTTCAAGGTGGAAGGCGACATCATGTTTTTCACCCCGCTTCTCAACAACTCGGAATAGTCAGCGGGATTGCTTCGTCGTGAAAATAGTTGTTGACTATCACTTGACCAATGCGCGCGAAAGCGGCATGGCTCGTTTCATTCGGGAAATGTTGGCCCACCTTCAAAAACAAGACCCTTCTTTGGAATTTGTTCTCATTGATTACGATGATATGCGGGCTTTAAAAACAAAACCTGCAAAGATTGTTGCTGTCCTCAAGGAACTACTTTACACGCAATTCATCATTCCCTTTCGTTCGCTCAAGTACGGCTGGGATCACCTCTATTTCCCGAATCCGCCAAGCCCATTTCTGCCATTAAAAGGGATTATCTTGAATATACCCGATCTTTCCTTTTGGGTCCAGGAAAAGCCTTTTCTGCCAATGCGCTTGTATCAATGGTGTGTGTATGCCGCCAGCGCAAATGCAGCAAGACATATAACCACTTTTTCAGAAAACTCGGCGCGTGATATAATCCGGGTCTTAAAAGTACCACGAGAAAAAATTACTGTCATCCCGCTTGGAGTAAACGACAGGTATTTCGCAACCCCGAATTCACCAAATATCGCAAAAGTTAAAAGTAAGTACGGCATCACACGGCCATACATCCTGTCGGTCCTTGGGTCATTCGTGCCACGCAAAAATGCAAATGATTTAATCGATGCATATGCAGCTCTTTCTTCTACTGTCAAACAATCCGTGCAATTGGTGTTCGTCGGCCAGAAAACCGACAGGTATTTCGCAGCGATCACTGAATATCTGCGTCGTCAATCAGTCAATGATGACATTGTGTTCACAGGGCTGGTAACAGAAGAGGAATTGCTTAACTTGTATGCTGGTGCGCGTTTATTTGCCTTTCCTTCGAGATATGAAGGTTTTGGCCTGCCGCCATTGGAGGCCATGGCAGCCGGAATTCCAGCTATCGTTTATGACAACTCCTCCTTGCCGGAAATCGTCAGTAATGCGGGAATCCTGGTCGCGGATAAAATGGAATTGCGGGACGCTATAAATAAACTTCTGACTGAACAAAATAGATGCGATCAATTGATACGAGCCGGAAAAGATCGCGCGTTGCTGTTTACATGGGAAAAAGCGGCTCAGTCACTTTTGAAAGTATTTCTTGAGCGCAGATAGCAGGGGACTATAACGTACGGTCCATTGGGGTATTAATGCCACACTCAATAGCATTCCAAGCCGCTTTGGCCCGGGCGTCCCAATCCCATTCTCGGCCGGCAGCGTAAGCCTCCTGGCTCATTTCGGCATAAAGTCCGGCGTTGGTTAGCAAGCGATGGACACACTCGGTGAATTCTTCAA
>JAJXYT010000090.1 GCA_021780375.1 bacterium
GTGATCCGGAGAAGATGAAGATCGCGTTGCGGCTGCGGCGGGAAAGTATTATGACATTGAAATGGATTGCACAACGGCTCCAGCTGGGAAGTTGGACAAATGTGGCCAATTATCTGGCTGGCAAAGCGAAATGAGCAGAAAACTGTCAATAGTGTGGACTGACCCGTTATATGACCCGTTATACTATTTCGGGCTTGCCCATCTCTCGCGGGTGGCGTTTATTGTGGAAAAAGATAAACTGGCGTATGCAATTCCAATATGCCGACTCGGTGCGTGGGGAAAACTGCTTAAACCGCATAACCTCATGGACTTGCTCACGCAAACGCGCTTTGGGATTGGGAATGAGACCTTCAGCCGGGCGGAATGTTGTTTTTGCCGCTTCCATATTAAAGACAATCATTACGGAATCAACTGATGACAAGCAAGTTAAATGTGATAACTAATAAATCCATGAACCGTGTTATGCAACAATTCTGCGGCATACCTACAGGTTAGGCGTATTCGCATTATGAACATATCCACACTTGTTGAGCAGATAAAAGCCATTCACGAGAGCAAGCCGCTATCAGATGCCGACATCACGAATCTGATTCAGCAGTCAGGTTTTAAGCTGCCGCCGTCGTATTTGGTTTTTCTTGCCGAGTTTGGAAACGGAGACATGACCAATTTGGGAAGTTATCAGATTTTTAATCAGGACATTGACGCCCCTGACAATGTTTGGGATTTCAGCAGGGCGAAGCCAGACGCGCCTGACCCTGTTCCAGTTGATGGTAGCTCGCCAGTTCCGAAGAGTTCACTTTTCTGCCTGATGACGGAGGACTCCAATGGTGGTTCATGGTGTTGGCTTACGTCAGAGCCAGATGCCGATGGTGAGTATCCATTGGCGTATTATTTCAGTGGTTCGATTGATGACGATTATGACGGCGAGAACCCCGTGCAGCAGCTATTTTACCGCGTTCCAAACTTCACCGCTTGGCTTGAGATGCTGGTGCGAGACAAGCAGGAAGTCATCAGAAGTTTGGACGCAGATTTTAGATTGCATTTAGGATGAAGGATACGCCTAACCACCAAAGGATGGGAAAGGACTGAGGCGCGAGGGAGCGTCGCCTTGGGTGAGAGTGTAATTGCGCCGAACGTCCTTTCCATCCGTTGTTGAACCCGCCCGCCTGCCGCGCCGTAGCCTTGGAGGAGGCTGGTCGAAGTTACTGAAGTCGCCGCCCTTGCCTTTTGCTTTTGGCTGCGTTTCCTGACAGAACCCCGAATCGTTTGCCGCTTGGGCCCGCGTTCTGACGCCAAGTGGGTCTCTCGACCTTGATGGCTGCCCGTTTGGGGCCAGAACCCCCGACCGCGAACGACGCCCCTGGCGGTTTTTGCGTAGCGTGCGCATACCGCCCCGTCCGCCCGCGCTGTTTTTTTGCGCGGGCGCTCTCACCCTCAACTCTCAACCCTCGACCCGTTCGGGCGGTGAGCGCGCCAGCGTGCCAATCCGGCGCATCACCCGGCCGCAATCGAGGCACAAAACGGGTTGCGGGTTTTTGGTTGAAGGTTGCGGGATCGGCGCGCGCCAGTCCAACAGCGCCACGAGGCGTTCCCACTTGGTCCGGGCCGCCGCCGCGCGCCAGCCGGAGTGGCGCACGCGCTGAAAGCCCTTGGGTGGCACGTGTGTCATCCTCCACAACGGAGCTATTGGGAAGGATAGGCGGTCTGTGTCCCGTCGTCACACCAGAGCGAAGACGGGTTGGCGCGGTCCTCAGTTTCACTCATGCCGCGCTGCGCTGGGGCGGGCAAATTGGAACTGCTCACTATTTCAAATCCCAGGAAAATTTAAATTTTCCCTCCTCAAAACCAGACCGGAGAAGACGAGAAAATGTTTACAGGACGCTCCTCTCTCCGCCTCTCTCCCCGCTCATTCCTCCCGGAGAGAGAGTGTGTGTGTGACAAGGTCCACCTCAAAAAAGAAATACTATTCCGGCAGTGCTTTCAACGTCTCGCTGCTGAACGGCTGCGGATGCGCACCCAGTTTGGCGCGGATGGCCTTGACCTCATCCGCCGTCACCGGTCCTTGCTTGTTGCCCCATGCACTGTGGATATAGGTCAGCACGTCGGCAAGATCGGCATCGGACATCGCCGCGCCCATCGCCGGCATGGAGAGACTCCAGGTCTGGCCCTTGACGGCCAGCTGGCCGCTGACGCCCGCCAGCGGAATGGACACAAACCGCTGGAGGCCTTTGGTGTCCACCCACTCGGAGCCGGCCAGCGGCGGCGCCTGGCCGGGTTTGCCCAGGCCGTCAAGACCGTGGCACAAGCCGCAGACCTGGTCATAATGCGCCTTGCCGCGTGCCAACATGGCGGCCTCACCCGATTTCGGCTGATATAACTCCAGTTCCGCAGCGGAGGCATACGGACCATAGACCTGGGAATTGAACCAGCCGCCGTGGTGGTCGAAATAGACCATGCCGAGAAACAGCAGCACGAGGGTCAGCACGATGATCCAAATCGGCACCGTCGAACGCGAAACCGTCGGTTCGGCGTCAGGGGTCTGGGGCGTGCTGGATTTCGATTCGTCGTTCATGATTTGGGACCAGGAGCGCTGGCATCTTTGCCGGCGAGTTCACGCAAGGCCAGGCCGGCAAGATGCCGGCGCTCCCGGGAAGATGTACGCCTTGCGTTCATGGTTTGGATGCGGCCAGCGGCTGGCTAAACGGCGCGTCGTGCAGCGGAACCTCCGCGTGCAAACTCAACAGATACGCCGCCAGTTCCTGCGCCCTGGCGGTCGGCAACACTTCGTAACCGGCCGGCGGCCCGAAACCTTTCGGAAAAACCAGGGCGTCCGGCGAAGGTGCGCTGCCAATTTTTTGAACCTTAAAAAGATAACGGAACGGCGGCATGGCTGAATCGTTCACCACGCTTTGCGGCGCGTACAGGTGAACCAGTTGCCAGTTCGCATCCGGCTGGCGCGTGCCCACGTCCGCCAAATCCGGCCCGATGCGCAGACTGCCGAGCTGCACCGGGTCGTCGTAAAGGAAATCTTCGGCGACGCTGTGCCGTCGGCCCCAGCCGCGGGCGATGTCCGGTCCGGTGGCCACGATGTGAATTTCCGCCTTGCCGCCGGCGGCGGTGATTTTATCCACCAGGGCGTCGGCGAGGTCCTTGTCGAGGCCATTCAATTTGAGAGACGAAATCAGATTGGTCACCGCCACGGGATTTTTGCCGGCGCCGGTCAAGACCACGTCGCAGGCGACGCCGCTTTGCTGGACCTGTTCGGTATGGCAGGCGGCGCAGCCGTTGGCGCGATAGACCTGCAAACCCTGGTTCGCCTGGCCGGGCCGGTTCACCGGATAGAGGTCGGACGAATTGAGAATGGCCGTTTGTTTCCCGCCGCCCAACTGCAAAACCGGGGCGAGCACAAAACCGCACCACGAGCCGCCGAGCACGACGAACGAAGCGAGGAACACCAGAAAACCGTTTTTCATGCGCCCACCTCCTTGTCGGGCCGCAGCGAAGCGCAGGCGGACCCCGGTTCGAGCGGTGATTTCACAAACGCAATGAATTGTTTAAGCAGTGCGAGTTTCCAGCGGAGGGTCAAGCCCAGCACGTTGACAAAGAACAAGAGGTTGCCCAGCAGCAGGGCCGTCAAGCCAAGCGTGCTGACGCGCAGGAAAGGCAGCATGGCTTTGGTGGTGTCGGCAAACGCGACATTGGGGTCCTGAAGTTTCAATCCCTGCAGGACGCCGCCGATGGCCAGCGGCACAACCAGGAGCGTGATTCCGAGCAACGAAACCCAGTAATGAACGCGTACGAGTTTGGGGAAAGGAAACTCGATGCCGACGGCGCGCGGCAACAGGTAATAGATTGCGCCAAACATGGTCATGGCGAAGAAGCCGTAGAGGCGCAACTGCGTTTCCGCCGGGCCGAACCAGGTGAATTGCGTCACCGGACTGATTTTCGGGCAAGCCATGGCCACCAGCATCAGGCCGGAGAGGCAGAAGAAATCCATGCCCGAACCAATGAAGCAAAACGGTCCGTTATCCCATCTGGACCTGACCGAGCCCCATACCGTCCGCAGCCCGATGAGCGAGATGACCAGCAACGGGACAAAAAACAGGACGGTGGCGGTCGCGCTGAGGGTCGGCATCCAGACGGGCACCGGCGCGCCCGGCGGGATGCCGCACCAGGTAGCGAACAGGATGAACGTTCCGAACCCGAACAACGCCAGATAATAGCTTTGCAGCGGACGGCCGGTGAATTTGGGCAGGAAATAAAACGCCGCGCCCACTCCGACCAGGCCAGTCCAGACGACGAGCAGATTATTGGCAAACCACCAGCTGATGACGGCCTGGGTCACGCCACGCACCGGCCAGGCGACCAGGAACAGATTGGCCGTTGAATAAATCCACGGAAACCAGAACAGCGCGGCCACCAGAAACCATTGGGACGGATAGAGACCGCGCTCGCGCCGACCGGCAAAAATCATGACCGCCCACAACGCCAGCAGCAAATAGGCAAAGAAAATCGGGACTGAACCGCCGCGCGGGAATTCGAGCCACGCAAAGCCGGTAGTGTCGCCGATCAGGATGGCCATCAGCCCGACGAACACGCCGAGATGCCAGAGGTTCGCGGCGATGATGGGGACAACGGCTCCCCGCAACGGCGTCTGGCTGAGCCGCGCCAGCAGCCAGAGCGCAACGCCGAGTCCGGCCGGCAGGCAGAATCCGTACAGCAGCGCGTCGTCGGCCACCGGTTGCAGCCGGCCGTAGGTCAGCCAGGCGCAGTTCGCAAGAAAGTCCGGCGCATGGAACTTGATTGAGGCCAGCAGGCCAAGCACTGAGCCGACGACAAGCCAAAGGGCTGCCCCGCCCAAGAGCGCCAGCAAGGGCACGCAGCAGGAACGGTCAATGTCCGCCGGAGAAATTTCACCCGGCGGGGCGAGGCTACTGACGAGCCGGCTCGCGGGGACGCTCGCCCCACCCGGGCTGGAAAGCCCGCCGCTGCCAGATTTTTCGTTCGTACTCATTCAAAAGCATTCGGCTGGGCCGGCGCCACCGGCGCCGGCGCGGTCGCCTTTTCCTCGCGGGCGATCAGGTTCGTGCGCGCGGCGGCCGGATTTTGCCATTCCTGCGCAACGAGGTTCATGGCGACATCGATCGGGAGGCGCACGATGCCCCGTTGCTGGTCAATCCAGCCGGGATGATTCAGCGCCTGGACTTCGGCCGCGCGGATTTGGGCCAGGTCCTTGGCCCGTTCGGCGGCACGGTCGGCGTCAATCGCGGGAGCGCGCACGGAATGCCTCACCGCCAGTACCAGAAGGGCAAACAAAAAACTCGCCGCAAGAAAGCCCAAGCCGACATGCCACACCGGCCGTTCGTTGCTCGTTGCCGGATTCATGGATGACCTCCCAGGGTTGGCGTGGTGGCGGCGATTTCCTCCGGAGTTTCGTATTTGACGCCCATGGCTTCCAGCAGCCGCGGGTCCCGCTTCGGGAACGGCGCGTGGGCGTTGAAATTGCTGATGAAAACGCGGGCCAGCAGACCGCCCATGAACGCCAGGCAGCCAAATTGCAGCCAGAGCCATTTGAACGGATATCCGTGCGGGTGTTCCACGGGCAGGATGTTGAAAGCCAGGTCCGCAAAGTTCATCGCCCAGGCCCAGAGGCAGACCCAGAACATGACTTTGAAATTGAACTTCACGCAAATGGGCAGCAACACCAGGAACGGCAGCAGGAAATGGCCGAAGATGATGAGCATGTCCAGGCACCACCACGAGCCGTTTTCGCGGATGAGGTACCAGAAGTTTTCATCGGGAATATTCCCGTTCCAGACGACGAAATATTGCGCGAACCCGAAGTAGGAATACAGCAGCGTAAAGGCGAACAACAGCGTGCCGAGATAATAAAACGGGCTGTCGCGGAGCACGCCGCTCAACACGCCCTGCCGCTGCAAAATCATGGTGATTAAATAAGCCGTGGCGACGCCGACGAAGGCGCAACTGCCGAAGAAATACATCCCATAAATCGTCGAGGCCCATTGATACTGGAGCGATTTCATCCACAGCACGGATGCCAGCGTAATCGTGGCCGCAAAGGCCAGGATCCCCCACCCCGAATGGAAGCGCATCCGGCAGGTACAGAGCGCGTCGCCGCTTTCATCCTGTTTAAGCGACCAGTAGCGCAGGCGCGATGACAGCAGCCACCAGACGCCAAAAATCGCCAGTGACGCGACGATGAAGCCCGGCCAGGTGAACAGCGGCCACTTGGCGCTCAAGGCACGGTTGTTCTGCGGATTGAGTGTCATCCAGGTGTAAACTTTCGGCGCGAGCACCAGAACCGGCACGAACAGAATCGCCAGCCAGGGGAACAGCAGCGCGCCCAGGTGTTCGCAGAACCGCCGGATGCCGACCGACCAGCCGGCATCGGTCAGGTGATGGATCATCACCAGGAACAAGCCGCCCAGCGCGATGGTCAAATAAAACATGAACGCCGTCAGCCAGGCATAGCCGAATTCCGCCGGGCTTTTCACCAGGCCAATGACCGACAGCACGGCGCCGACGACCAGCAAAATGCCGGGCAGCCTCTGCCAACCGGACAGATCCAGCGGCGGCAGTTGATTTGATTCGTCTGACGGATTCATAGTGGTCATTTCAGCGCGGCCTGCAGGGCGGGCGGCAAATCGTTGGTCGAGCCGAGCCAGCTCAACTGCAGCGCCCGCACATACGCGATGATGGCCCACCGGTCCTGGATGGAAACCGTGGGACCGTAGGCGGCCATCAAGCCTTTCCCCCGGGTCACGGTGTTAAAAATCTCCCCGTCGGTCATTTCCACAATACGTTGGTCGTGCAAGTTGGCCACGGCGGGCATGACCCCTATTTTTTTCATGATGCCGTTGCCGTCGCCCAGCGCGCCATGACACGGCGTGCAGTAAATCTCGAACTGCTCGCGCCCGTGCCGCAGGAGCGCCGGGGTGACCGGCAGCGGATTCGTCGCGATAAAATTGGTGGTGCCGGCCATGAACCCCGTGTTGGCCGGCGAATCTTCGTAGGGATAGACCGGGCCGCTGACGGTTGGCATCGGCCGGCTGCGCGGAACCGTGCCCGGCGGCGGCAACTGCGAACTCTGGCCGTTCGCGAAAAAGTCATTCGGCTGTTCCGGGCGCAGTTTGAACTGATGGTTCAGGTCCGGAATGATCAGGATGGGCGGTTTGCGCGACAGATGCCCGCGCAGCCCGGCAATGCCGACCACCACGGCCACGGCCGTCAGAAAGAGGAGGAGGAAATGGCGCATTATTCCACGACCAGTTCGAGGTGCGTGCTGCCGGCGGATTCCAGCAACGCGCGGGTTTCGGTTTCGGAAAATTTCGGGTCGGACGTTTCGATCACCAGGAAAAACTTGTCACGCGACGCGAGGGCAAAGCGGTTGTGTTTGAACAGCGGATGGTACAGACGCGGAAACCGGTTCAGCGCCACCATGCCGACAAACGCGCCGACCGCCGCCGCCAGCACGAGCAGGATGTAGGAAGGCACGAGCGCCTGCGGCGGGCTGAACATCGGTTTGCCGCCGGTAAGAATCGGGTAATTGTAATCGTTCATGTACCAGATCATCAACATGGACCCGAGGAAGGCACTGCCGCCGAACACGAGCGCAAACCAGCCGACGAGCGAATTCTTCAAGCCCATCACCTTGGCGAGCCCGTGAACCGGGAAGGGCGAGAACACGTCCCAGCGCCGGAAACCGGCGTCGCGGACCTTTTCCGCCGCGTGCAGCACATCCGCCGGCGAGTCAAATTCGGCAATCAGTCCGTAAGGCGCGCCGTTCATGGCCGGCCTCCTTTCGCGCCGCCGAGCGGGTGATGCGGGTCGGCCTGCGGCGTGATGGCCTTGACCTCCGAGACGGCAATCATCGGCAGGAACCGGACGAACAACAGGTACATGGTGAAAAACACGCCCAGGGTGCCGATAAAAGTGCAGACATCCACCCACGTCGGATAGAACGGATGCCAACTGGACGGCAGGAAATCCTGGTACAAGGAACCGACGATGATGGTAAAGCGTTCGAACCACATGCCGATATTGATCAGAACGGCGATGACGAAGATGAGTTTGAGATTCTGGCGCACCTTTTTAATCCAGAACAACTGCGGCAGCAGGGCGTTGACCCCGATCATGATCCAGCCGCCAAACCAGTAGTAATGTCCGAACAACCGGTGGCCGAACACCCAGGCGTCGTAGGGACTGCCGGAATACCACGCGATGAAATACTCCATCACGTAGATGTAACCCATGATGCAGCCCATCATCAGGGTCATTTTGCAGACCCGGTCGATGTGCCGCAGGGTGATGATGTCTTCGAGGTGGCACCATTTGCGCAACGGAATCAGCAGCACCAGCACCATGCCGAACCCGCAAAAGACCGCGCCGGCCACGAAGTAGAATGGGAAGATGGTTTCATGCCAGCCGGCGAGCTGGGAGGTGGCAAAGTCCATGCCGACGATGGAACTCACGGTGAACACCAGCAGCGTGGCCAGGCCGGAAAGAACCAGATAAGCCTTTTCATAATGGTGCCACTGCCGGGCCGAGCCGGTCCAGCCCAGCGCGAACAGGCCGTAGATGAATTTCCGCACCCGCGACGTCGCCCGGTCGCGCAGCAAGGCGAGGTCGGGAATCAAACCCATGTACCAGAACAACGAGGAAACGATGAGGTAGGTGTTGACGGCAAACACGTCCCACATGAGCGGCGAGCGGAATTGCGGCCACATGTCGGTGGTGAGCGGAATGGGAAACAGCCACCAGGCAAACCAGACGCGCCCGACGTGGACGGCCGGGTAAAGTCCCGCGCACAGGACGGCGAAAACGGTCATGGCCTCCGCGGCACGCCCGATGGCCGTGCGCCAGTGCTGGCGCGTCAGAAACAGCATCGCCGAAATCAGCGTGCCCGCGTGGGCCACGCCGACCCACCACACGAAATTGATGATGTCCCAGCCCCAGGCCACCGGCACGTTGTTGCCCCAGACCCCGACGCCGGTGGAAATCAGGTACGCCAACATGGCCGGCAGCACCACGGCCGCGCAGAACGCCGCCGGGATGAATAATATCCACCACCAGAGCGGCGTTTTTCCTTCCGCCATCGCGGTGAGATGGTCGGTCAGCCCGCCGAGGCCGCGCTGATAAGGCGCCTGCGGGCCGCGCCGCAATTCCTTCGGCGGAACCAGGGCTTCCAGTCGGGTCATGGATTCAGCCATTAACTGTTCCCTTTCTGAACGGCATGGAATTCACCGCCGTGTTTTTCATATTCCTCGGCACTGTAAGGCTCGTGATAATCGGGCATGGCCGGGTTGGGGTTCCGGATGCGCGCCAGGTAGGTCGTGCGCGGCTTCGTCAGCAAATCGCCCAGCACGGCATAATTGCGACTGGACCCTCTCCATCGGCTGACGGTGCTGTCCGGGTCGCTGATGTCACCGAAGGCAATCGCCTGTGCCGGGCAGGCCTGCTGGCAGGCTGTTTTGGGAATCGTGCCTTCGGCTTCCTTCAGGCGGACGTTGCCCGACGGGCCGGCCTTGACCTTTTGCGCGATTTCCGCGTGTTGGATGCGCTGGATGCAATAGCTGCATTTTTCCA
>JAJXYT010000059.1 GCA_021780375.1 bacterium
CGAGGCATTGGACCAGCAGGACTTGAAAATCGGCCTGGGCCGGGTTTGGTTGCCGGGAGCGTTGCGGGTCAAGTACCCGAAGGCGGAACGCGAATGGATGTGGCAATGGGTGTTTCCGTCAAAAATCATTTCGGTTGACCCGGAAAGCGGGATGCGTGGGCGGCATCACGTCAACAGCATGAGCGTTCAAAGGGCGGTGAAGGCTGCGGCACGGTTGGCTGGACTGCACAAACCCATCACCCCGCGCACGCTGCGCCATTCGTTTGCGACGCATCTCCTCGAATCGCATACCGACATCCGCACAGTGCAGGATTTGCTGGGTCACAAGGACGTGGCAACGACGCAAATTTACACGCATGTCATGCAGAAGCCGGGATTGGGAATCAAAAGTCCGCTGGACAGTCTTTGAGAAGTCGGGAGCCAGGGGTTCAGGAGTGTTTGAGCTTACCGCGAGGCGGCAATTCCGCGAGCGCCTCGACCTTTTCAATGACGCTGGCCAGGGTCACCAGCCGGCGACGGATGCGGCGGCGCAACAGTTCATCCACTTCGGTGACCGACCGGCGCGGACGGTCGAAATCCAAAAGGTCAATCGGGCCGGTGTCCGCGTTGTCCAGTTGGGTGGCGCCAACTCAGCGAGGTGGCGCGATTCAAACCCAAACGCGGGCGTCCCAGGGTGGCTCATCCAGCGGCGTGAGAAAAGGCGGACGGGCGAGCAACGATTCGCCCTGGCGCGCCAGTTTGTGCAGGTGCCCCGACAGTCGTCCGGGCGTGGTGTGGGTGAGCTGAATCATCGGGGCCAAGGATTGGAAATGGATCAAGGTTTGGCAAACACGATTTGGACAGGGTTGAAACTTGAGATTTGAGGGCCGCGTAAATCGCCTCGCTCCACGCGGTTTATAAAAAGGATTGGATAAAGATTGGTCCTGGAGGTTTGCGCCGTTTGACAACGGCGGCTACGGAATGGCAGGAGGACGGATGACGGAAGGCGGAGGGCGGCGGGGCTACCGGGTAACATTGAAGTTTCAACGCTCAACATCCAACATTCAAGGAAATGGCGGCGGTCAACAGAGAGGCCGCTACACGAGAGTATCATTTGCCGGCAGGATCAGCCTTCGGTTGGCTCCGGCCCGACCGGGGCGGGCGCTCCCGGTGTTTCCGCCGTTTGACAACGGCGGCGACGAGGTTCTCATATTGAAGTTGAGCGCTCAGAGGAAAGGCGCCACCTCACCCCGACCCTCTCCCCCACTTCGTGGCGGAGAGGGAGAAGAACCGCGTTCATCCGCGTTCATCTGCGGTTATAGATTGGTCTTGGAAGGTTGCGCCGTTTGACAACGAGCGGCTACAATACAGATTGAGCGTGGCTCGCGAGGGCTCTCGCCCCACCAAAAGGCGAGGGGTGCTGGTGCCGGATTATTGAATCAGGAAGTCAGGAAACAAGGTATGGGTTTTTCCTGATTTCCTGTTTGGCTCACTGAACCCAGGATTTCAAAGGGGCACTTCCGCGTTTTGCTGAGTTTCAAAATACCTTCGTCATTTGGATCACGCCAGCACCCAGCCGGGCGTGATTTCCTGGTCAAGCAGCGTTGGTTGAATGCCCGCTGACAGTTTTCGTTCCGCCAGGATGCCAATCATCGCCGCATTGTCGGTGCAGAGATTTGTTTCGGCAAGGCGCAGTTCAAAACCTTCCTTTTTGCACCTGCGGGCCAGTTCACGACGCAAGGCACGATTGCAGGTCACGCCACCGGACGCCGTTACGCAGCGCACACCGTTGCGCCTTGCCGCGCGCATGGTCTTGGCCACGAGCACCTCAACAATGGCCGCCTGAATGCTGGCGCACAGGTCGCGCACGGATTGCGCGTTGTTCAATAAATCCGGATGGTCACGGAGAAAATAACGCACGGAGGTTTTCAAGCCGCTGAAACTGAAATCATCGCTCGGGTCGTTGAGCAAGGGGCGGGGAAAGTCAAACGCCTTGGGATTTCCCGATTCCGCCAGGCGGTCTATTTCCGGGCCGGCGGGGTAGGGCAGTCCCATCAATTTGCCGGTCTTGTCAAAACATTCACCCGCCGCGTCATCCATCGTTGAGCCCAGCACCCGGTGTTTTAACTCCGATGCCACCAGCACCAGCAGCGTGTGTCCGCCGCTGACGATGAGCGAAATGTTGGGTTGGAAGTGGGAGAAGTCGGCGGAGCCAAAGCCGGAGCGCCGGGCGCCGTCCCGGCCAGTTTGATCCGTGGCATCCGAGCCGAGCCGGTGCTCGGCGCTCCGAATCCACGGCGAGTAAAGATGCGCCTCGTGATGGTGGATGCCGAGGAATGGTTTATGCCGGGCAAATGCCACAGCCTGTGCGGCCTTGAATCCAACCAGCAAGGCCGTGGGCAAACCCGGCCCCTGCGTGGCGGCGACGGCGTCCAGCTGTTCAATCTGCACGCCCGCTTCGTGCAGGGCCGCTTGCGTCACCGGCATCAGGTTCCGCAAATGTTCGCGGGCGGCAAGTTCAGGCACCACGCCGCCGTACTCGGCGTGCAGTTTGATTTGCGAGGAAATGACGCTGGAAAGAACTTCGCCGTTGCGCACCACGGCGGCGCTGGTTTCATCGCACGAGGTTTCTATGGCCAGGATGGTCACTGGTTAAACAGGTTAAATGAGTTAAATTTGTAGCAGCCGAGGTAACTCGGCTCATATTTCATCGTAAAACCGCTCAATCAGGGAATAACAGAGCCGGCTCACGCCAGTTGCCACATTTTTTAGACGGTGCTTAACGGATCTCACTTCGCCGCAACTTTTTCAGGGTGAGAAAGCTTGCTGTAAAGCAAAATACCCTTCAACAAATCGTCGGCACGTTCCAGTTGCACGTCCTGGATTTTTTCGACCCGGGCGCGATCTGCCGGGCTGAGCGAGTACAGCCCGGCGGGCGAGCGCTTGAAGATCAAGGCGGCCTCTTCTTCATCCGTCATGGGCACAACCACGTCCGGCGTGATGCCATGTTCATGAATGACCCGGTGGCTGGGGGTGTAATATTTGGCCGTCGTCAACTTGAGCGCCGAACCGTCGTCCAGCGGAAAAATACTTTGCACGGAACCCTTCCCGAAGGTTTTCTCGCCGACAATGACCGCGCGATGCAAATCCTGCAAACAGCCGGTGACAATCTCGGACGCGCTCGCACTGCCGAGGTTGACCAGCACCACCATGGGCATGCCTTTCAATTCATCGCCGCGGCCATCCGCGCGCCGCGTTGAGTCTTGCTCGGGATCGCGCCCTTCGGTCGTGACCACCAGTTGCCCCCGGGGCAGGAATTTGCTGCAAACACCGACCGCCTCGTCCAGCAGACCGCCTGGATTTCCGCGTAAATCGAGAATCAGCGCCTGCATACCCTCCGCCTTCAATTTTTTCAACGCCTCGCCAAGCTCGTCACTGGTATGGTCGCCGAACTGGGTGATGCGAATGTAGCCGATCTTGTCAGGCCCGAGCGGGAACTCCTTTTTGTCGTTGATGTCCTTGACCATGTCCACGTTGATTTTCGCGCGGGTCAGTGTGAAATCCTTGGTCAGGCCGGACGAGCGACGTTGAATCGTCACGGTGACCTGTGTATCGGGTTTGCCGCGCAGCATCTTCACCGCGTCGGGCAGGGCCATCTTTTCCGCGCTCCGGCCGTTGATTTTGACGATGCGGTCGCCGGCCAGAATGCCCGCGCGGAACGCCGGCGTGTCATCCATCGGCGTAACCACGGTCACATAATTGTCCTTCATCGTAACCATCAGCCCCAGCCCGCCAAACTCGCCTTCCGTGTCGCTCTGCAATTCCTGATATTCCTCCGGGTCCATGAACTCGCTGTGCGGGTCGAGCGAGTTAATCATGCCCTTGAGCGCGTCATAGACCAGGTCGTGATACGTCAGATTGGTGCCGTCCACGTAGTCCGTGCGGACTTTTTCCAGCACGTTGGCAAAAAGCTCGAGATTCGGATAAACCGAATCCTTCTGTTCAGCCGCCTGGGCCGAACTCAAATAAATGTGCGCGCCAATGGCCAGATTCAGCAACAGCACGGCAATGACCAATCCATAAATTAAACGTCGTTTCATAAACGGAGGAAAACTATCACAAACCGGGGAAATTTCGAGTCAAGTTTTGTTTCGCAGCAGCATTGCAATGAATGGCAAGTCGCCGGGCACCGTGACCTTCGGGTTCGGAGCAATACTCGACACCAGCCGGACCGGCTGCCCGATCAACTCACACGCCGCTGTGTCGTCCGTGAAAAGCAAGCGACGGCGGCGCACTTCCGCCAGCGCCCGCCGGATGACTTCGACCCGGAACGATTGTGGTGTTTGCACGGCCCACAATTTGGAGCGGTCGAGCGTGCGTTGAATCAACCGTCCGTCTGCCGATTCCTTGATGGTATCGGTCACCGGCTGCGCCGCCACGGCGGCGCCGGTTTCGTCCGCCGCCTGGACGGTGGTCGCAATCAATTCGTCGCTGGTGCAAGGACGGGCCGCGTCGTGAATTGCCACAATCTCCGCCGACACTGGCAGGGCTGCCAGGCCGTTCCAGACGGAATCCTGCCGTTCCGCCCCGCCCACCACGATGCGAAACGGTTTTTGCAGGTGATATTTTACCGCCAGTTCCGCGAACGCCTTTTGCATCCCGTCCCGCACGACGAGAACGATTTCGCCGATGCAGTTCGCATCGTTGAATTTTTGCCACGTATGGGCGACGACCGGGCGGCCGGCCACTTCGAGGAACAATTTGTCCACCCCGGCGCCCATGCGGACGCCTTTGCCGGCGGCAACCAGGATGGCAGCGTTCATTGGTCGGGGAGTCTAAAGTCCAAGGTCCAAAGTCCAAGGCTAAAAACGCGAAGATCTGACATTCATCCGGCGGCGAAGGTGGCAATGTTTCTGACACGAATTTCACGAATCAACACGAATGCTGAAGCCCGTCAGGGCTGGGGTGGTTGTACTTGGATCCGCCAGAGCCAGGATACGGCCAATCTTGTATGTGCCTGCAAAAAGACGAGCCGAAGCGTGAAAAATCTCACGGCGCAATTTTTAAAAACTATTCGTTCAACAACCTGGTTACCTCTGACGAAAGAATCGGGGACAAAAGGCGGACGGTGACATTGCTATCCCCAAAATCGGCAACAGCTTCCAGTTCTGCCAATGGCGCGACAATATTTGGTGGTTCGTTGTTTGTCGGCGTTTCCCCATAAACACCTTCACTGTAATAAGGGGTAATCATGGTGATGGTCAATGTTTTGGCTTTGGCCAGCGCTTTGACCCGCAAGAAGTAATCAGGTTTGTTGCCGGGCGCCATGGGTGTTTTGAACGCCCTGAGACAGGCAATGATTTGTTTCGGGGTGGCGGTCGGACTATTTGTTTGACGCTCAAGATTCGGCAGAGTAAGTGAAAAGCATCGGATTTTCCCATGATTGCCAAATTGCTGAAACAAAAAGCCCTCCGATTCGTAATAAGTTTGAATCCTGTCAATCTGGCGTGGCAGAAATACTCCCCAAGTCCCTGGAGTGGCAGCATTAGTTTTTACAAATTCCCTGCGGTCAATGCCAAGTTGAAGGAGACGATCCCACGCACGTTGAACTGCAGCTTCATCGTTGGCAACTTTTCCGGTTGAATCAGGGGCGCGATCTCCGAGGCTGTAATCCAGTTGCCCCTCATCCGGCAAAATGGCAAAACTCGGCGGTTGCGGTTCGCCTTCCGTGCTATCAGCCCAAAGGATGACCCGATTGGTTGAGGGCTTCGGGAATCCCTTGTCCTGAAACGAGGCGAGTATGATGGCGTTGGAAATGGTAGTCTCCGAAAACATTCGCGGGAATTTCCGGTAGATCCAAAAACTTTTCGGCAAGTGATTGGTCGGCGCCTTCCAAATGATTGGCATGTGGGTTGAAAAATGTGGCGAAATATCTTCAAGCGAATAATCGGCGGAACAAGGGAAAACCACCGCCAACAGCGCAACGAGAAAAGCGGAGGCTTTCATGAGTTTAATGGGCAGCCTGCCAGTCGAGCACTTTCAATTGCACCGAGCGGTTGCCGTTGAAGTGGTTGACCTGTGGTGCGAAGGCAAGATCGAATTTCCCGACCGGCAACGATTCCTCGCCACCGTTCCACCAGACCGCCTCCAGCGTGGCCGCGGCATCCGTCACCCACATCTTGACGTGCTGCCGGTCCGCACCCATGCGCTGGAGAGGCCGGGCATGGGCGAGGTTGCGGGCGCAGAATTGCACGCCGGGATTGCCCTGTCCGGTTGGCTTGAACCGCGACAACTCCTGGAGCGTTTCCAGTGTCATTTCATCCAGCCCCACTTCCGCATCGAGGTGGATCAGCGGCTGCCAATCCTCCGGTTTCAGCGCGCGGAGCGCCAGTGCGTTCAACCGTTCCCGCAGCGCGCCGATTTTGTCCGGTTGAATGCTCAGTCCCACGGCCAGGGCGTGTCCGCCGTGGCGCACCAGCAAATCGTCGCATTCGCGCAGCGCGGCCGCGAGGTCGAATCCGGCGATGCTGCGGCCCGACCCGCGCCATGCGTCGCCTTCACCGCCGATGATGATGGTGGGCCGGTAGAATTCCTGCAACACCCGCGACGCCACGATGCCAACCACGCCGATGTGCCAGAGCAATTGGCCCTCCACGATGACGAAATCGCTCTTTGGATTGAATTTGGCGCGCACCGCTCCGGTGACTTGCTCGACGATAGCTCGTTCGATTTTCTGGCGCTCACGGTTCCGCGTGTCGAGGTTTTGCGCGAGCGGTGTCGCCTCGGCCAGAGTGGCGGCCAGCAACAGCCGCAGCGATTCTTCGGCGGTTTCCAGCCGACCGGCGGCGTTGAGGCGCGGCGCGAGTTGAAAGCCGACGTCGTGAGTGCCCAGAACCGGCGGTGATTGCGCCACCTTTTTTAAGGCGACCAGCCCGGGCCGGTGCGTTGTGTTCAGCCGCTGCAAACCCGCGGTGACCAGAATGCGGTTTTCGCCGGTAAGCGGAACCAGGTCGGCAATCGTGCCCAAGGCGACCAGATCGAGCAGCGGCCGCAAATCGAACTCCGCCGCGCCGGGCAGGCCGGTTTCACGTCCGCGTTTGACCAGCGCGTGGGCAAGTTTGAACGCCAGACCGACTGAACAAAGTTCTACCTGGGTGACGGGTGAAGGGTGACGGGTGGCGGGAGAGCTGCTGTTCTTGTCACTCGTCACACGACCCGCGTCACGCAAAACCATTTGCGGATTCACCAAGGCGACGGCTTCCGGCGCCGGCGAAGAAACCTGGTGATGGTCGAGAACGATGACATCCACATTGCGAGCGCGAAGCGCACGGATGGTCTCCACGGCGGTTGAGCCGCAATCGACCGCCAACAAAAGCGTGACCGGAAACTTTTTGAGACAGTTTTCCACGCCATCGGCGCTCAGGCCGTAGCCTTCGTCCAGGCGGTTGGGGAGATAAGAATCCGCCTTCCAGCCCAGCGCGCGCAACACTTCGAGGAGCAGGGCGGTGGAGGTCACCCCGTCCACGTCGTAATCGCCGAAAATGACCAGCGGTTCGTTCTGTGCGCGGGCGCGCAGCAATCGTTCCACGGCTGCCGCCATGTCCGGCAACCGAAACGGGTCGGCCAGATTTTTGAGCCGCGGCTGCAGGAAGGTTTCGATGGCGGGCGGTTCGCTGAAGCCGCGGTTGAGCAGGCATTGCGCGAGCAGCGGCGGGATTTTGAGTTGCGCCGCCAGCCGGCCGGCGAGCAACGGTTGCGGCGGGGCGAGCGACCAGCGGAATTTCATATTGCCTCAACCACGGAGGGGCAGGGATAAACACGGATAAAAGAACCCAAATGTTGTCCGAGAAGGGCGCATCCACGCACTGTTCTGGCGGAAAAGGGGTCAAAACGATAACCGGTAGGGCTGACCTGCGGGTCAGCCTGGGGTTGCGAACCAAACGGCCCACGGCGGCGCAGCAGCAGCGCCACCCTGCCAGGAACAATGCGCGGACGCGCCCGTCCGGGAAACAGGCTGGATATTTTCATGGGAAAAGGCGAAATAGTGTATGTCATCCGTGTCCCTCCGTGTTCATCCGCGGTTTGTTTTTCCCTCGTGCCGGGCCGACATGACCGACCAGGCGATGGCGATCAGCAGGATCACGGCCACGACGAGCAGCGAAAGGCCGGTGGGAATTTTAATTTGGAACCATTGGGGCGACAAGCCGTGCGGTTCGACCAGCATTTTTACGCCGATGAAGACCAGCACTGCGGACAACCCGAGTTTCAGGTAGCGGAAGTAGCCGAGCGCGCCGGCGAGGAGGAAATAAAGCGAGCGGAGACCGAGAATGGCAAAGACGTTCGAGGTGAAAACGATGAAGGCCTTGCGCGTCACCGAGAACACCGCCGGAACGGAATCCACGGCGAAAATCAGATCGGTTGTTTCCACCAGCAGCAGCACCAGCGCCAGCGGGGTGAGCGCCAGGCGTCCGTTCCATCGGCTGAAATATTTCCCGCCGACATAGTCGGGGGTGACAGGAAACAGTTTGCGCGCGAGCCGGAGGGCGAGGTTTTTTTCCGGTTGCACGATGGCCTTGCGGGACAAAAGCATTTTAATGCCGGCAAACAGGAGAAATGCGCCAAACAGGTAAAGCACCCAGCCAAACTCATGAATGAGGGCCACGCCGGCGGCAATCATCACGCCGCGCATGACGAGCGCGCCGAGGATGCCCAGGAAGAGCACCCGATGCTGGAGCTCGGAGGGTACGCGGAACCAGGCAAAAATGAGGGCGATGACCAGGACGTTGTCCAGCGAAAGCGAAAGCTCGATGACGTAGCCGGCGGTGAATTGAACCGCGTCTTCGCGTCCGCGCCAATGCGCCAATGCGCCGGCGAACAGCATGGCCAGGGCGAACCAAACCGCGGTCCAGGCGAGGGCTTCCCGGAATTTTACCACGTGCGCCCGGCGATGGAACAGGCCCAGATCGAGCGCAAGGAAGATCAGGACACAGAGAATGAAACCTGCCCAATACCAGGGAGTGATGTCAATGGGGTCCATTTACGATTTACGATTCAGGATTTACGCGCCGACTGCAAACGGATTCGTCATTTGCAAATCACAAAATCGAGGCCTGCTCAAATCCGAAGCGCCGGTTTCCGACCCGGCGCGAAGGTTTTGATTTTCAGAACACGCCGGGTGGGACCGGCGTTCCGGCTCTCAACGGAACGTGCTGCAGAGCTCTCAAACTGCAAACGCCTACGCTTTGGCCGGCGAATCCACCCTGGCCGTCGTCGTGGTTTGCAGCGTCACTTGCGACCCGCCAATGGCGGGGCGTTCGCCCTTGTGCCACCACAGCACAAACGCGCTGGCGATGTAAATGCTCGAGTAGGTGCCGGTCAGGATGCCAATGAGGAAGGTGAAGGCGAAATCATTGATGACGCCGCCGCCCCAGATGAACAAACAGAGCGTGGCGATCAACACCGTGCCGCTGGTGATGATGGTCCGGCTCAACGTCTGGTTCAGCGCCTGGTTGATGATTTCGCGGAACGTGCCGCGGACGCCGAGCTTCAAATTCTCACGAATACGATCGAAGATAACGACCTTATCGTTGAGCGAGAAGCCGATGATGGTCAGGAG
>JAJXYT010000007.1 GCA_021780375.1 bacterium
TGGCGAACCGTTTGTATATTCCAATCATGGTCATCAACTCGGCCGCAGGCTACCGGAAACTGCCGGAATTGAAATGCAATTCAACCTTCAGAAAGTCATTTGGCACCACTTTCTTGCTTCAAGCCTTTGGACAAGGCTGCTGACGAGCCTCAGGTAGGGTCATCGCGCTGCGACGACCAGACGCCTCCACTTCACGGTAAAGCCAAGCCCCTTGCCTTAAAGTGTTGACGGGCGATTTGCCCTTCGTGATCTGGTCGCCGAGCGCGCCTTCGGCGCAGTAGCCGATGAACAGCACCAGGTTTTTTTGATTGCCGATGTTGTTCCTTAAATGGTGCCGGATGCGCCCGGCTTCGCACATGCCCGACGCGTTAATGATGAGGACTGGGTTTTGAGGTCGTTCAATTTTTGCGATTCTTCGGCCTTGTGGATTGTGAGTTTATAAGATTAAGTTCAATAAACATTTGCTTCCAGGTAACCCAATGATTGGCTGGACGGGTGTTTCGGATTTTGCGGGTGGCTATGTTAACGGGCGAAAAATTCAATGCTGTATGAAATGGTTGAACCATCTTTCCCGCGTCACTTCGCAAAAGGTTTTTCTGCCTCAAATTGATGGGCTTCGTTTCATCGCCGTTATGGGGGTCATTGCGTATCATGTATTGCAAATTTGTTCCTATCATTTTATCGCTTCTTCGAAAAGTGGAGCGGGTGGCGTAGGTGATAAGATCATTGGGGAAATATTTGGTGCCGGACATCTGGGGGTGCCATTGTTCTTTGCCATCAGCGGTTTCATGTTGTCCCTTCCTTTTGCCAAGCATTATTTATGCGGGGCGCCCCCAATTCCGGTGGGAAAATATTTTGCTCGAAGAATCACACGAATTGTGCCGCCATACCTGATTCATTTGGCTTTTCTATTCCTTCTTTGTGGCATGGTTTTACGACATTTCCCTTCCCATCCCGCTTTGTATTACACCAATGCATGGGCAACCTACGCTTGGGATCACATTTTCCCGAGTCTGGTTTATGCCAATGGATTTCTTTTCCGAGCCCACCCTTATCCCAACATCGTGCTATGGGCACTTGAAGTTGAAATCCAATTTTACATCCTCGTTCCATTTATGACTTCGGTTTTTATGATCCCACGAGAGCGGTTCCGCCGGGGATTAATTACTGTTGCGATTTTGACGGCAACCACCATTGGTTTCGTTATTCAACCGACATATATTTATATGTTTTCCCTGGCGGGAAACATACAGTACTTTCTAATCGGATTCCTTTTTTGCGACTTTTACTTGTCCGGCTGGGTTGTCAGGCCCGAACAGCGCAGGATCTGGGACATTTTGTTCCTGCTGGCATGCGGATTAATCGTCCTGTTTCAGAGCCGCGCCGTGAATGAAATTATGCTGCCTTGGCTTAACTTAATCATCTTGATCGCTGCGTTTAAAGGCTTCTACTGTGTTAAATTTTTCAGCAATCCTTGGATTGTAGCCATTGGCGGCATGTGCTACACAATTTATTTGTATCATTGGCTGATGATTTCGGCCTTCGTTCGAGCGACAGAAAAATTTCAGACCCACATTTTTTGGTTCGACATTATTATGCAATTTGCAGTCCTCTCTGTGGCAATCATTATCTTTTGCACGTTTCTCTTCGCCATATTCGAACGGCCATTCATGCGAAACGACTGGCTCATAAAACTCTGGACGATGGCAAGATCCCTCGCAAGGCCTCATTCGCAGAGGCGTGCGGGAAATGTTCCAGGATGACGCTGAACCTGAAGTCAGGAGAATTTAAATCCCGGAATTCGATGGGTGAACCGATTTGCAACCTGGAATGCCACCCATACTGAAATAGCAGTGGGCGCGATCAATTTTGCGTTCAGAGACAATCGTACCGCATGGAGCCAATTAGATATCCAGGGCGGCATATTTACCCCCCTGCACTATGCCCTGCGATAAGTTTTCGTTTTTAAATCAAATTTCCACGACCTGCCGGTATTCCGGCACTAGGACCTCGGCTTCGGGTTTCATCCGGCGAAGGGTCTCCGCATGGGCCAGGCACTGCGATTCTTCGCCGTGGATGCAGAAGATCTTTTTGAGGTTGCCGGTCATTTTCTGAACCTAGCTCCTTAATTCGTTTTTGTCGGCATGGCCGGGGCAGGTGTCGAGGGAAACGACCCCGGCGCGGACGTCACACGGGTCGCCAAAGATGTTGACGGGCGATTTGGCCTTCGTGATCTGGTCGCCGAGCGTGCCTTCGGCGCAGTAGCCGATGAACAGCACCAGCTTTTTCTGATCGCCGATGTTGTTCTTTAATGAACATCTTTGACGCGAGTTGCGCCAATCAGCGCAAATTCGTGAAATTGGTGTAAAACCGTTTTCCTGGCGACCTTGGCGTCCTGGCGGTTGAGCGTGTGTCAAATATTTTTTAAACTTTTTTTGTGTCGTCTCCTGACATCATCCTTCGTCATCGTTCATCTCCCGGCACAAGTTTTCGTGGCCCGGATTTGGCGCCGCCGCTTCCCACCCAATACCTGTGTTATAACTCTCGCCTATGCATTCACCTGAAACTCGTCAGAAATTTGTCGAACGCCGCGCCCAGGGCTGGAGCCTCGTCCGGATCACCGCCGAACTCGGCGTCGCCCGTAGCACCCTCATCGAATGGAGCCGCCAGCTCCGCTTCGAAATCCAGAACCAGCTCGCCATCGAGCTGGACGACCTTCGCGACCGGCTGCTCGGCCCCCGCTCCGCCCGCGCCGCCGGCCTCGCTGAAAAATTGGCACACGTCGAGAACGAACTCCGCAAGCGCGACCTCGCCACGCTTTCCACCCAGCGTTTGTTCTCCCTCTCCCTCGCGCTGCGCCGGGAGATCGAGCGGGAGACCGAGGGCGTGCATTTCGTCACCCCCGTCAAGGACATCCCGGATGCCGAATACATCGAGCAGGTCCAGGAGTGGAAACCCTGACTCGCCATGCCCGCAGCCCGATGCCAGCGCCAAATTCCATCTTCCCTTCCGCATTCAACCGGTTGGCGGTTGGCCATTCGCCATTCGATGTTCGATGTTGGATGTTCGATGTTCGATGTTCGATGTTCGATGTTCGATGTTCGATGTTCGATGTTCGATGTTCGATGTTCGATGTTGGATGTTCGATGCCCGCCTTGGATCATTCCTCATCCCTCAACCAACAACCTTCAACCACTTATTTATGTTGCTTAATCGTCGCCTGAATCGACTTCTGGCCCGTCCCCTCGACCGGTTGCTCAACCACCGGCTCGGCGGCCGCCCTGGCCGCCCGCCCAATGATCTGGCCCAGGCATGCACTTTAATTGGAAAATATATCAGCTTGCGCCGGAAAATGGCCCGCGCCGAACCTCATCTCTTCGGCCCCCACACCGGTGCTTACTATCGCGATACACTCAAACTGGAGGCTGAACAAAAAGAAATGCATGCGGCTCTTGAAAAAGTTTACGGACCCGCTCCCCCCGGCTCCCCCCGCCCGGTTTCCGTCTGGTCGGACCGCTATGACATTCCGCCCGAACGCATGAAGATCCATCGTAAATGGTTCCGCGAAAATTATGGCGATTGAACCGGAATCCCGAAACAGAAGTTCGCATCCCGGGGCAGGGTCATTGCGCTGCGATGACCTCGACCGCGTACAGCGGGCGAAAGCAATTGTGCCGGAAAGTCCGAACGCAGACCATCATTCCGCGCCTGCTACGGCGTGGGAGTCGTCGCAGCGCGGTGATCCTGCCCCGATGCACAGTCCGGGCTGCACCGGAATCGGTCCAACTGCGGACCGGAAAACGACCGGAAAACGACCGATTTTTTCCCGGTCTTTGCTCTCAAGGCGAAGGGTTTCCGCGTGGGCAAGACGATCATCCCGGTATTTGTTTGAAGACGGTCGTCAGAGTTTCCCTGACCCGCGCCAGGTCGCCGGTTGGGAGCGCGCCGAGTTTTCGGGCCACACATGACTTTGCGACGGTGGCCGGCTTTTCGACGCGAACCACCGAAGGCAATTTCAATCCCGCGCCTTGCCAGTCGGAAACCGCCACATCGGCGGCAATTCGCGCAGGCTGGCTTTCAGTGGAGTGAGTATTAACGCCCGCCCTCACCTTTTATCCACTCCCCCCGGGAGAGGAAACAGTTTTCGCTGGTTGCTGGTTTTGTAAATATGCCTTCAGCCAATCCAGTAATACTAATTTTCGAAGGAGCGGCGAACAACTCCCCCTCTCCGGGGGGAGAGGGCCGGGGTGAGGGCGAGTGTCATACTATCTATCCGTGGTGTGGCTGCACCCGAAGAGTCCAGTTGCACGTCCTGTCATCCACTGAGAACAGCGAAGAACCTGTTTTGCAGGCGACGAGGTGACGAGTCGTTGCCCTCCTTGCGTCGGGCCTTACTGACAAAATCCGGACCCTACCCTCAAATCTCCATGGTCTGCCGGTATTCCGGCACGAGCACCTCGGCTTCGGGTTTCATCTGCCGGAGGGTTTCCGCATGGGCCAGGCATTGCGATTCTTCGCCGTGGATGCAGAAGATCTTTTTGAGGTTGCCGGTCATTTTCTGAACGTAGCTCCTCAATTCGTTTTTGTCGGCATGGCCGGAGTAGGTGTCGAGGGAAACGACCCCGGCGCGGACGTCACACGGGTCGCCAAAGATGTTGACGGGCGATTTGCCCTTCGTGATCTGGTCGCCGAGCGTCCCTTCGGCGCAGTAGCCGATGAACAGCACCAGGTTTTTCTGGTCGCCGATGTTGTTCTTCAGATGGTGCCGGATGCGCCCGGCTTCGCACATGCCCGAGGCGCTGATAATCACCATCGGCTCCTTGCGGTCGTTGAGCTGTTTGGAATCCTCGGCGTTGCTGATGTAAGTGAGGTTCGCCATGCCGAAGGGGTTTTCCTGTTCGCGCAGGAACTTTTTGATCGAGTCATTGAAACATTCGGTGTGCCGGCGGTAAATCTCCGTGGCGTTCACGCTCAACGGGCTGTCCACGAAAATCGGCACGCGGGGCAGGCAGCCGCTGTCCGTAATCTGGTGCAGCACATAAACAATCTGTTGCGTGCGTCCGACGGAAAACGACGGGATGATGACCTTGCCCTTTTGATCAAGCGCGCCGCCGACCAGCCGGCAGACGGTGGCGTCGGCGTCCTGGCGGACGGCGTGTTCGCGCCCGCCGTAGGTGGATTCAATCTGGAGGTAATCCACGTTTTCCACCGGCGCCGGGTCGCGGAGAATTTCATCGCCGCCGCGGCCCACGTCGCCGCTGAACAGCCAGCGGAACCGGCGGTCTTGTTCCTGAACATCCAGCACGACCTGGGCGGAGCCGAGGATGTGCCCGGCATCGCGGAACGTCACGGTCACGCCGTTCACGGGCGAAAAAGAGTTGTCGTAGGGATGGCCGACGAGTTGTTTCACGGCCTTTTCGGCATCGGGCAGACGGTACAGCGGTTCGACGGGCGGCTGGTGTTTTTTCGCCCGCCATTTGGAAACGAAGAACGCGTCCTGCTCCTGGATGTGCGCGGAGTCCATCAGCATGATACCGCAGAGGTCGCGGGTGGCGTCGGTGCAATGGATCGGGCCGTCGTAGCCCTGTTTGGCGAGGTTGGGCAGGTTGCCGGCATGGTCAATGTGCGCATGGCTCAGGACCACGGCGTCAATCTGCCGCGGGTCGAACGGAAAGGAGCAGTTGCGTTGCGTGGTTTCCTCGCGATGGCCCTGGAACAGGCCGCACTCGAGCAGCAGCCGTTGGCCGTTGACCTCGAGGAGATACATCGAGCCGGTGGTGGTTCGGGTGGCGCCGAGGAAATGGATTTTCATTTTTTATTTACGATTTGCGATTTACGATTTACGCGCGGGTTTTGGATTTCGACCGAGGCTCGTAAATCGTCAATCACGAGTGCCGGTAGGTAATGCGCGCCTGGTTCAGATCGTAAGGTGACATTTCAACGTTGACCTTGTCGCCGACGCTGATGCGGATGAAATTCTTCCGCATTTTGCCGGAGATATGCGCCAGGACTTCATGGCCATTCGGCAGCGCCACCCGGAACATGGTGCCGGGCAGCACTTGCGTCACGCGGCCGGTTAATTCAATTGGCTCTTCTTTGGGCAAAGTTGAATTTGCCGCCAGTAATGCCAGCCGGTGCTCCGGAAATCAACCCATTTTTGCGGTTAAAATCGTTGTGGACATTTGCGGCGGCATCATTAGACTTGCCAAATCCGTTATGAAATCTGATATGACCAACACGATTTTAACCCTGGTTCTGGCGGTGCTGGTTCTGGCGGGCGTGCTGCTGACGCTGCAAACCATCCTGCGCACGCGCGAGTTCGGGTCGATGAGTGCCCAGGTTAACTTTGCCAGAAACAGCCTCCTCCAGGAACAGGCGTTGTTCAACGATTGTCTGCAATACAGCAAGACGCATCCCGACATGAACCGCGTTCTCCAACCTTTCGAAGCGAAACCCGTTGCCCGCTGATGGCCATGAACGAATCTCAAAACGAATCTCAAGCGAACCTGCCGGCCTTGGACGATTTGCCGGGTCAAGTGGCATCGTTGCGCCGGCAAATTACCATTTTGCTCTTCGCCTTGATTGTCATCAGCGGCACGCTCACCGTGTATTTGTGGTATCAATCCCATACCACCGGAAAGGCCATTGGCGCACTGCAACCTCAAGCCGTCCAGATCACGAAAGTGTTCCAGCAAAACCGCCCCGGCATGGAAAAATTGGTCCGTCAACTCATCGTTTATGGACAATCGCATCCGGATTTCCAGCCCATCTTGAAAAAATACGGGCTTCCGCTGACGCTGTCCGCGGCCACCAATTCCGCGCCTAAGCCGTAACCGCCGCCAGCCGCGCGCCGCAATTCGGGCAGAAATTGGATTGCGGCGGGCAACTTTTCCCGCAATTCGGGCAATCCACGTGCGCGTTCTTGTGCCGCCGATGGATGATGAGGTTCCGGATGTACGGAATCCAGGTGAACAGATAGGCGAAGATGAACACGGAGTCCTCCTGGTGCAGTGAATAGGTCAGCAGGAGAAGGGACCCCGTCAGGCTCAACCACCAAAACGCCGTTGGCACGACCACCTGCTTCTTTTTTTCCGTCGCGTACCACTGGACGAAGAAGCGCGAGAAAAACGTGGCGTTGCCAAGCCAGCCGATGATTTTCCAGACGCTCCAGTCGATGCCTAAAAGTTTTCCGTTGTGCCAGACGAGTTGGGTCAGCCAATCCATAATGGCCACAGCTTAAACTGATGCCGGCCGGATTTGCAGCAAATTATCTCTCACCGCCGGCGAGGCCCAATTGGGCACTGCCGGCGGAGCGCCGAACACCGATTCGGCCCGGGGGTGTTCTTCACACGATTCAAGCCGATACGGTGATCGGCGCTCCGAATTCATCATGCCGTGGCGGCCACGGCAGGTTACATCTCCGCCGCCCTTCAACCGCCGGCGACGATTTTGACAATCTCCAGCCGGTCGCCCGCGTTGAGGAGGCGCCGGGAAAATTCCGAGGGCGCGACCGCCTCGCCGTTGTGCTCCACCACCACGCTGCGCGGCCGGAGCTTTTGCGCGATCAGAAACTCCTCAACCGAGCACGGCAACCGGGCCGCGACGGGCTGGCCATTGGCGATGACAGTCTTTGAATTCGTCATTGTTCAAAAACCTCCAACCACCGACGTCGAACCTTCAACCTCCAATTTTTCGCGCCGGCCGTTCCTTGGATGTTCGATGTTGAATGTTTTCCAATTTACGCCGTCAAGGCCGCGTCCCAGTCTTTCCAGACCGGTTCATAGCCGAGCTTGCGAATCAATTCCGCCACTTCGCCCGGCGAGCGCGCGTCGGCAATCTCAAATTGTCCCGTGGCGTTGGTCAATGGGCGGGGCGAGGCTGCTGCCGAGCCGTCATTTTTGGATTCGGCCCGCGAGGCCGCCCGGCCCGCCGGCGCCCATTCGCTGGCGCCTTCGCTGTTCAGCTTTGGCGACGCCGGCGCGTCCAGTTCCACGATGCGTCCGCGCACGGTTTGATGCAATTTTTCCCGGCCCGCGCCGGTGTAACCGCCCGGTTCGGTATGGCTGCCTGCGCTCATCAGCGTGATGCCCAGCGGGATCAAGCCGTCGCGCAACCTGGACGGTTCGCGGGTGGAAAGCACCAGACCGACATCGGGGAACAGGAGGCGGAAGGCGCAGACCAGTTGCGCCAGGTCACGGTCGCCCAGGCGCGTCAGCGGCTGGAATTCGCCGGCACACGGACGCAACCGCGGCAGGGAAATGGTCAATTGCGCCTTCCAGCAATTCCGCAGCAAATAATCCGCGTGCGCGGCGACGCTGATGGCCTCGTAGCGCCAGTCGGCCAGTCCGTAAAGCGGGCTGATGCCGAGCCGCCGGAAGCCCGCGGCGCAGGCGCGTTCCGGCGTTTCCAGCCGCCAATCGAAATTACGTTTCGGGCCGGCGGTGTGCATTTGCGCATAGACGTCGCGGTCGTAGGTTTCCTGATAAACCACCAGCCCGTCCGCCCCGGCCGCCACCAGCGGACGATAATCCGCCGTTTCCAGCGGTCCGACTTCCAGCGACACGCCGGGAATTTCCTCATGCAACGCGCGAACACAGTTTTCGAGATAGGCCACCGGGACAAATTTCGGGTGCTCACCGGCCACGAGCAGGACGTTGCGGAAGCCCTGTTCCCGGAGCGCCCGGGCTTCGCGTTTCACCTCGTCCAGCGACAGGGTGACGCGCAGGATCGGGTGGTCGCGCGAAAAGCCGCAATATTGGCAGTTGTTGATGCATTCATTGGAAAGATACAACGGCGCGAAGAGGCGGATGACCTTGCCAAAACGCTGTTGGGTCAATTGGTGGGAACGGCGCGAAAGGACTTCCAGGAACTCCGAAGCCGCCGGGGAAATCAAATGCGCAAAATCCATCAGCGACAGCCTGGATTTGGCCAGGCTCTCGCGCACCGCGGTCGCGCCCGCCGTCAATGATTTTTTCACCAATGACTGCGCCGGCAGCGAATTGAATTCAGTGACAAAACTCACGGCTCAAACGTAGCAAATCAACGGGCAAAGTCGAGTGAACGAAGCACCGGGAATGTTTGTCCTTAATACAGGATCCTTCCAACTGGGGAATCATTTGAAAATAAGGCGGGCATAACGGCGGCGGGTGAACAAAAAGAAATTGTCGTAACACCTGCCCGTGCATGATTCGCACCGTCAGCAAAAGCAGTATGAAAATGAAGATGTGTTGCCACAATAACCTTTCATCGGACCCGGCTCATGTCTAGAATCGTTACAGAATGCCCCAAGGCCTCAAGGCATTGGGAACAGGGCATGGATGATGAGGGACAACAGGATACACCGGATTACACGGGAATTGCCGGTTTAAGATGGTTTTGGCTCAATTCCCGCCTGGATGGGAAACCATGCAGCCAATGCGGTGTTTTAAATGTTGGCATTGAGCCTGCTAGTTCTGAACACAAAGCGGTTGCGACAGGCAATGAGTGAACAAAAACCGCAGACATAGTAACCCGCCTGTTGCGCGTTCACACCGCGAAAAGCAGAAAGAAAAGTAGTATGAAAATGAAAACCTCCCGCAAAGCG
>JAJXYT010000018.1 GCA_021780375.1 bacterium
AATAATTCCCTTTTGATGCGCGTGTTGAATGGCATGGCAAATCTGGATGAACAATTCCAGCCGTTGCTTCATGTCGAGATGATGCTGATCGCAATACTCTGTGATTCTGATGCCGCGGACCAGTTCCATGACAAAATAGGGCCGCCCGGTCTCCGTTGCGCCCGCGTCCAGCACCCGGGCGATATTCAGATGATCCATCAACGCCAGCGCCTGGCGTTCGGCGTTGAAGCGGGCGATGACACTTTTGGTGTCCATGCCCAGCTTGATCACCTTGATGGCCACTTTGCGTTGGACGGGCTGTTCCTGTTCCGCCATGTAGACCGCCCCGCAACCGCCCTCGCCGATCCGCTGCAACAGTTTGTAAGGGCCGATCCGCATCCCGATTTGCTCATCCCTCGCCGCTTTGTCTTCCGCTCCGTCCACGAAACCGGCGGGGGGGAATTCGTCCACCGACAATTGCATGGCGGACCGGCCTTTGCCGAAGAAATGCTCCGCGTCACCCCGGGCAGAGAGCATTTCTTCGACGGCAGCCCGCAAATCCGGATTGCCGACACAGGCCTGGTCCAGGAACTGCTGTCGTTGCGCCAGGTTGGTGACGCTCGCCGCCGCGTAAAATACGGCGTCTTCCAATTGCTTGCGGGCACGCATGTCAGGTTTCAATCCATTCACGCGCTTCTGAAAAGCTTTGTCCGCCACAAAACCGGGGTTAAATTTGCTTCCGGATCCAGCGAAACAGGCGGGCTTTGGCGCAAGCCCATTGCCGGTCCACCGAGCGCTCACTAATGCCCATGTTTTCAGCGACTTCCTGATTGGTCAATCCCCCGAAAAATTTCAGCACGACAATGCGCGCTTGCTCCGGGTCCTCCTGTTCCAGTTCCCCCAGGGCCTCGTCAATGAGCAGCACGTTGTCGTCGGGCGTCGTTTCCGCCAGGTCCAGGTCTTCAATATTCAAACGCGACTGGCCGCCACCATGCTTCAACCGGGATTTGCGCCGGGCCTTGTCAATCAGGATACGCCGCATGGCGTCCGCCGCCGCGCCGAAGAAGTGCGCCCGGTTCTGCCAGTTTCGCTCCTTGTCCCCCACCAGTTGCAGCCACGCCTCATGCACCAGCGCGGTGGGTTGCAGCGTCTGCCCTGCGGCTTCCTGCGCCATGCGGGCCGCCGCCAGCCGGCGCAATTCCTCATAGACCAGCGGCAACAAATCTTCCGAAGCCTGCTTCTCCCCCCGTCCAACCGCTTGAAGCATCAAGGTTATCTCACTCATGCAAAAGGAACCAGTTCGCGGATGATATCTTCCGTCAACACCTTTTACCAGAACTTTTACCGGATCAAAGGGCGTGCGCTCAAGGCAGTGCCATTGTTTCCGCAGTCTGAAGGATCACCGGGCCGAGCAAGCCGGATTTCGGCAACGGCGAATCCCTGGTGAAAGGTTCATATGAACTCCAGGTGAGACGTTCCGCTGGCGGCAACGCTGCGTCGCCAATCATGCGGTTGGGCCACAGGTCCGCCACGCGGACTTCCAAGGCGTTGCGGCCAGGCTTCAAGGCGTCGGTGACGTTCACACGGAAAGGGGGCTTCCACAAGACGCCAAGATCATGGCCGTTCAGCTTTACGCGCGCCA
Source organism: bacterium (assembly GCA_021780375.1). Classification (GTDB taxonomy): domain Bacteria; phylum Verrucomicrobiota; class Verrucomicrobiia; order Limisphaerales; family UBA11358; genus UBA11358. The sequence continues at coordinate 1,622 of JAJXYT010000018.1, forward strand.
TCACCTGCACATCGCCGAGGTCGAGCCAGCTTTCCGTCTTTTGTTTTCCGGTTTCGGTCAGTGGCGCCCATTCAAACGCCTTGGTATATATCGCCGTTCCGGAAAAATACTTCACTCCGGCATCCGGTGAATCGCTCAACGAAATGAGATGGTCCAGGGTGATTTCCGGTGGCGCACCCCACTTGGGCGGAAAGTGAACCTCCCATGGCCCGGTGATTTCCCGCGGCGCGGGCACGCTTTTGATTTCTGCGCTCCGCGTCTTGCCGCTCGCGCGAGTCAGTTCATAACGACCCGGCTTTGACGCGACCATTTCCAGTCGTCCCGCCGCGTTGCAACGGATTTCCGCCGGGCGGCTGGCCGCGGAAACCAGCCAGCTCAAGTGAATATCATCGTTGCCTCCTGCCTGAAAGTATTCGACCCGAAAACGATATTTGTGGCCCGCCGCGAGATTGATTTTTCCCGTCCGCGCCTCGCTGCCACCGTCCAGACTCCAATGATCAATGACGTTCTGGTCATCAATAAACAACCGGCAGCCATCGTCGGCGTAGAGGCAAAATGTGTACTCCCCCGATGTTAGCGCCGTCAAGGTGCCGGTCCAGCGCGCCGACCAGTGGTCGGCCGGTATCCCCGCGGCCGGGGAACCGCTGTTCCACGCAAAGTCAACCCCGGCATCCGTGCGAACCACGGTGGGCTGGCCGCTCAGGTCCGCATTCGTGAAATATTCTCCCGTCAATCCGCGAACGTCACCAGCCCCGGTCGTCAGGATTATTGGCGTATCCAGACTGATATGATCCGGATCCTGGCCGCTGATGGTGAATGGCCGGCCATCGGCGGTGTATTCCAGGAACAGGGTTTTAACGGTATTGTAAGCCGGATCGTCGCCTTCCGCCAATTGCGCGACTTGAAAATCGTATTCGCCGCGATCGACCCAAGCCTGCACTTTGGCCAGCACGTCGCGGGTGCGCGCCGCATCGCCGGGCACACCGTAGGCGGCTTTTTGAATCCTGATCACCAGCGGCCGGGTCAATGGAATTACCGGTTGACCATTCCGCGTAAAGCTCGTGACGGGGTCAAACGATTCAGTTTGCGGGCGAAACACCACAAAGCAGGAACCGCTTGGTTCCAGGCGGAGCGGGATGGAAATCCCTGACGACGTTTGCTCATAAACTGCCAGCCGGGAAATATCACCGGTTTCCGGATTCCACAATTCCGGGCGCAAACCTTTCACCCGGAAATGGCAGCTGGCCTCCACCGGGACCGCGCGCTCGTTGGCCACAAAATAAACCTGTGTGTCGCCGACCTGACGGTGAATCCAATTCAGCTTCCGGCTCGACGTAAAATCCGCCGGCGCGCGCATTTTCTCCAGAACGCCTTCCAACGGCCGGCCCCAGATGACTTTGCCTTTGCCGAGGGCATGTTCCGTCACGGTCTTGCCGTCGCAGTTGCCCCAGATTTCCGACGCCAGTCCGGCCACTTCCTCATCGCATTTCGGGAACCCGGTGAGACTCGGCGAAGCGGTTGGACGCGGGCCAAGGACGGTGGCGCCGTCGGCCACCAGCTCCTTGATTTTCCGCACGAGGGACGGTGTCATCAACGTCACATTTTCCGGCAAGACCAGCAGCCGATAACTCATTCCATCCGGCAATACCAGCCGTCCCTCCTTCACGCTCATCCGGGCCATCAACGCCTCGGCACTGCACTCGTCGTATTTGTAGCCCGCCGGAACGGCCGGCGAGGGCGTGAAATAAGTCTGGTCCGGCAATTCCGGCCGCAGGTAACACAAGTCCGCCACGAACAATCCCTGCCGAAGCAGATACTGGCAACGGGAAAGATATTCATGCCAGGCGCCGGACATTTTCCACCAGGTCTGCGTGCGTTCATAATGCAATCCCCACGGCCCCATCGTCGCGCCGGGATAACGGTCGGGGTAGGGCTGAAACGCGTAGCGATGAATGACAAAGCGGTTGATGCCCTGGGAAAATTCATAATCGCCCAGCGCCTTGACGGTCGCCGGGGTCAATTTCCAATTTTCGGTGTCGCCCGAAGTGAAGGCTTCCGCGCCGACAATTTTTTCACCCATGATATGCGCCACTGACGCCATCTGCCGCGCCTTGGCCAGATTCTCGTTTCCGCCGGTCGCCCAAAATTCACTCATCGGTTCGTCCGCGCGCGCGGTGTAAGTCGCCTCGTCGCCAAACGGCAGATTGTAACCTTCGAGCGTCAGGCGGAGTCCGTGTTCGTGCGCCAGTTCCGCCAGCCGGCCCACGTAATTCTCCGCCAGCAATTCAGAGATCGTCTGCTCAAAGTCCCAGCGAAAGCGGCGGGCCATTGCCGGGTTGCCGATGGAGGGGTGACTGTCCGTGCCGGTCACGTCCGGCAAAAATGGAACGGGATCATAGCCCCGGCGTTTTATAAATTCCTCGCGAAAATTTGGCGTCCAGTTCTGTGACCCCACTTCCCAACTGTCAATGTGCGTCGCCACGAGCGTCCGACCCGCCAGGGGTCCCGCTTCGGCAATGAGTTTTCCCATCATGTTCGTGAACTGAACGTCCATCGCTTCGCGGCTCAACTTGTCACATTCCAGGCCGTTGCCGCCCTTGACCGGCGGACGGGTGGAGGAACCGGTTGTCGTGTGGCCGATGCGCTCGATGAGCCATCGGCCGGCGGGAACCTCCCAGTTGAGTTTCCCGCTGGCGTCCAGATTCGTCGTCAGGTTCAACACGGCGTCCGGAGCCACCACGCCGTTGCTGGTCACCGGGCAGGCCAGCACGGCGATGTCGCGGTAGAAATGATGATCATATTTCACCGTGCTGTTAAAGCCGTCCTGCGCGCGATTGCGATCCGTGTCCGGCTGCGGCAGAACGGCGGAAAAATGAACCGGCCCCGCTACCGCCACATTAGTGGTGACGAGCCTCTGCATGGAAAGCTCGGGCGTGATCCATGGACCGCTGCTGCCGGTCCAGCCCGGTCCGTTGGTCATGTTGATTTTGAGACCCAGCCGGTGCGCCTCGGAAACGGCGAAGCAAAATAGTTCCTGCCATCTCGCGTTCATGAAATCGGCGGGGCCGGGCGGCGGGGCGAATCGCTCCACCACATCCATGATGATCACCCCGCCAATGCCCACCCGCTTCATGGCTTCGAGGTCGGCGGTAATGCCCGCCTTGGTGACATTGCCATTGTTCCAGAACCAGTAAACCCATGGCCGGGCCGAGGCAGGCGGAGCGGCGAATTGTGCGGCCAGGTTGCCGGCAAACAAAGGCGAGGACCACAGGGCCAGCATCAAAGCGATCAATTTTTTCATGTTTGCTTTTTTTGATTTCACCGAGCACACCCGGATGAGTCGGTCGCCGGGCCTCAAGGCCGTTTCGTGTGTAATGCCACGGGCAACTGACGACGAGCGGCAATTCTTGCTGCGCGGCAGGTCCCACCAGTTCGCGAGCCCCGGCGGCGGTGGACCTCATCGGCTTCTCCAGCAAGACGTGACGGCCGCTTTCCAATGTGGCCCTCGCCTGCGCGAAGTGGACGTCAGCAGCCACAAACCTGAAACTGTATGTTCACCAAAACAGATTAAGGCCATTTGACCCAAACAGGTCAAGTCCAGGAGCAAATCCCGCATTGCATTGCCCGCCCACCACGCCGATTCATATATAAGTCGATAAAAATCGTTCACCGATGTCCCTGGGCAGTGGCGGCGTAGCTCCGGCGCAGGAGCAAATGTGCCGGGCGACTTCGTCGGCGAATTCATTGATTTCGTCCAGCCCGATCCGGTGCAACATCCCGATGATCATCGCGGCGGTGAATCCATCACCGGCGCCGACCGTATCCGCGATTTTAATCGGCGCCGAAGGACAGTCCGACCATTGGCCGGCCTGGAAGAGCAGGCTGCCTCTAAACCCGCGTGTCAGGGCCACCAACTGCAACTCATGCGATCCTGCCAATTGTTCGATTTGTTGCCGCGCCGAACCCGCCAATCCAAACAAGCCTGCCAGCACAGACAATTCACTTTCATTCAGCTTCAGCACATTGGCCAGCCGCAGGGATTGTTCAATAATATCAGCGGAAAAGAAGTTCTGGCGCAGGTTGACGTCAAAGACGCGCAGGGCCTCCTTCGGTGCGGCGGCAACGAGTGCTTGAATGGCGTGCCGCGTCGGCTCGCTCCGTTGAGCCAGCGTGCCGAAACACACGGCATCGGCCGTGCGGATGGTCGCGAGCGCATCGGGCGTGGTGGTCAACCGGTCCCAGGCCACGCGTTCTTGAATGGTGAAACCGGGAATGCCATCGTCCGAAAGCGAGACCGTCACCGTGCCTGTGGGCGCAGACTCATCCACCTGCACCATGCCGGCGATGCCCATTTGCTTGAAGCGCCGGCAAATCGCCTGGCCAAAATGATCATTGCCCACACGCGTGATCACGGCGGCGTGCGCGCCAAGGGCCCGGGCATGACAGGCGACATTGGCGGGGGCACCGCCCATTTCCGGGCCGGAGGGGAGCAAATCCCACAAGACCTCGCCCAGGCCAATGACTTTGAAATTCATACTTCTCCTTGCATCCACCCGTTTGAGATTCCATTTAAGACCGGACATCGCCGTCCTCCGTCAGCTTGATCCCAAGCTTGTCCTGCATTTGTTCCAGCGGCACGCCTTTGGTCTCGGGAACCATGGTCTTCACCCAGATCAATTGCAGCACCATCATGAAGGCGAAAAAGGAGAACACATAGCCGGGCGGAAAGGCGGAAACCAGCTTGGGAAAAAACGTCGTCAGCAGCGCGGCAAAAATCCAGTGGGTCGAACTCCCCAGCGTCTGGCCCTGGGCGCGATGACGGTTCGGGAAAATCTCCGAGATGAACACCCAGATCACCGCCCCCTGGCCGACCGCGTGCGCGGCGATGAAGGCAAAAATGCAAACCGGCACGATGCTGTAGTGCTGTGTGAAAAACGCCCAGGCCGTCAGCCCGAGAGAGATGATGTAACCAAACGAACCGATGAACAGCAGCGTGCGCCGGCCCAACCGGTCAATGAGCGACAGACCGACAAAGGTGAAGATGAGGTTGGTGACGCCGATACCGACCGATTGCAGAAATGCCGCCTTGGTCGCCAGACCGGCCATCTCAAAAATACGGGGGGCAAAATAGAGGACCGCATTGATGCCGGAGAGCTGGTTGAAGAAAGCGATCAGGAACGCCAGGAGGATCGGCATGCGCAAGCGCCACGTCCAGAATTTCGCGGAACTGACGCGCTCGGAGGAAGCGGCGAGGATCGCATCGGCATCCGCCTCAACCTGGGCGGGCGATGCGTCCGGCTCAATGAGCTTCAGGACTTTGACTCCGGCAGCGCGGTCCCCCTTGCGCCCGATCAACCAGCGCGGGCTTTCCGGGATGCCGAAGCAAAACAACGTGTAGATGATCGAGGGAAACGCCGCCACCCCCAGCATCCAGCGCCAGTCGTTGTCGCTGACCCCCACCAGCAGCCAGTTGGAGGCGAGGGCAATCAGGATGCCAAAAACAATGTTGAATTGAAACATTCCGGCAAGGCGGCCGCGATATTTCGGCGGAGCGATCTCTGAAATATAGAGCGGCGCGGCCACGGTGGAGACGCCGATGCCGATGCCGCCGAGCACCCGCGCGATGATAAACATGGCCACACCGTTGGAAAACGCGCAGCCCACGGCCGAAACGACGTAAAGCATGCCGATGCACAGCAACGTCTTTTTGCGGCCGAAATAATCCGTCGGCCAGCCGCCAAACAAAGCGCCGAGCACAGTGCCATAAAGCGCCGAGCCAATGGCAAACCCAAGCCAAGCCGGACTTAATCCCCAGAGCAACTGAATCTTCTGTTCCGCGCCGGAGATGACGACGGTATCAAAGCCAAAGAGGAATCCCGCCAGAGCGGATACCAGCGACCAAAAGAAGATTTGTTTTTTCATTTTAATAATCCCACCGTCGTTGTGAATTTTTCAGGGCTCACAATCACCACGCGGACTTGAGTTCGTACACCTTCAACGAGACGATCCGGGCGTTGCCACCGTCAGAGGACAGTTTCAAGCTTTGGTTTTCGGATGAAAGCGCCTGTGCCATCGGCAGGTAAAGGCTCCCCTGCCCGCCATAGATGTCCACGGAGGCACGGTCAACGTAAAGGTGGAGCGAGATTTTTCCCGCTTGCGGCGCAAGCGCGGCCCGACAGCCCAGGCAGGAAATGCTCCGGCTCGCCACATCGTAAACCACCGGGACTCCGCGCAGATCAAAGGAAATTTCCCTGGCATCTCCGACGGCGATCACCGCTTCGATCTCAAACAGGTCGCCCCGAATTCCCGCCAGCGGATTGCTGCCGGGGGTGAGCGGCTGCGGCTTGAGGTCGTGCGTGCGCCGACGCAGGGTTTTGAGTTCCCTCACGGGATTCACCGCCAGCGTCGGCCCCGAACTCGTGGAGTGCAGGGTAAGTTCAACGGGCAGGCCCATCATCTGGTTGAACGGCATGCCTCGGAAGATGTCGCCATTGGGCAGCCGTCCCCAGGGAATCAAGATACAGCGGCCATCGCTGGCGGGAATGTCCGAATAGACTTGCGAGGCATACCAGCAATTGCCGTTCTCCAGACGCCGTGGCTGAGTTTCCGGAATAAACCTTTTGCCGTCAAAATTTCCAACGACATAAATCCCGCTGGCGCCGTAGAACACCCAGCGCTCGTTGTGCGGGTCGCCATCCAGGGGAATTTTAAACAGGTTCGGACACTCGGCATCGCCGGGCAGGATGAAGTCACTGAGTTTTTGCCAATGTTTCAGGTCGGGCGAACTGAAAAAAGCGTAGGTGTTGCCATCCAGATAGAGCGCCATCACCCATTTCTTCCCGGGGGCATACCAAACCACTTTGGGGTCGCGGTTCTCCGCCGCAATGTGACCCAGCACGGGATTATTCTGGTATTTGGTCCAGGTACGGCCACGATCATTGCTGAAAGCAATTTCCTGAGTCGCAGGGTTAGGGTTTCCAGCGGCGGTAAACATGGCCACCAGCGCGGGATCCTTTCCGGTTTGGAACCCGGCGGTGTTGTTCCAGTCCACCACCGCGGAACCGGACCACATCGTGCCGTGTTCATCAGGATACAGCGCCACGGGAAGCTCCTGCCAATGGACCAGGTCTTTGCTCACCGCGTGGCCCCAGGACATGTTACCCCAGTTCCAGCCGTAGGGATTGTGTTGGTAAAATAAATGATATTCGCCCCGGTAAAAAACAAGCCCGTTGGGGTCGTTCAACCAGCCGCGGCGGGATGTGAAATGAAATTGCGGCCGCAACTGCTCATGATAAAGGTCCTGGCTGCCCTTGATCTCGTCGGATTGGTCAATGGAACTTAACCCGCTCGAATCCTCTGGCAGCTGGTCCACCGTGATCGTAACGGTCCGGCCCGTAAATGGCGTCGCATCCAGAAAAGCCCACCAATCCGGTTTGCCATCGGCGAGTTCGATGTCGAAGGCGTATTCCGTTTTGCCGTTGACCAGCACGCTGACATGACGCATGGGCGCGCCATTCTTCACGGGCAGGTTCAGGTAACGCTTTTCCACGAGCATGGACCGCTGGGGATGATCCAGAATGACCGCGCCGGCGATTTTCCGGTCGGTCTGGACGATCTGGTCAACGTTGATATGCCCCCAGGTTCCGGTCGCCTGGTCCACGATTTGCAGGGTGGCCATCCGGTTCGACAGGCCGGTGACGTCCCATTGTTGAACGGCCAAATGTTCACTGCCGCCGGGTTCAGTATTCGGACCGGTCGCTGTACGCACCACTTTGCCATCAGCCAGTAAATTAATGCAGGTCTTGCCTTCCCAGCCGCCGCCGCCGATGAGAAATTGAAGATACTTCCGTTCGATTTTGAACGGAGGCGAGGTCAAGGTGCCGGTCGAA
>JAJXYT010000201.1 GCA_021780375.1 bacterium
CCGGCGTTAAAGCTGTCGTTGATCGTGTTGGGCGTCGTGCCGGCGATTTGGATGTTGCTGAAAACTGCAGGCTGGCCTATGCCGTCGGGCATGTTCGGTTGAATCCCGAAATAGACGGTGTCGGCGGTGCTGCTCAGGGAATTACCGCTGACGAGGTTCGCCACGTCGGCTGGCAACGAGGCGCTGACCGTGGAATTATCCGGCGCGGTGATGGTGAAGTCCGTGTTATTGTTGAAAGTAACGGTCCACTTGCCCACGGGCAGGTTGGTCCACGCGAAGTTCGTAATCGTCAGATTGGGATTGCCGTTGCCCAGGGCGCCGGGACTGTTGGTCTTGGCGGCCATCGTAACGCCCCAGGATGAGGCGTTGGAATTGGCCGAAACGGTAAGGATCAGGTCGTTCGTGCAATTCCAGTCAACCGCAGTGTCGGCGGGACCATAGACCATCGCGTTGTTTGGAATCCAGAATATTTGAGCGGTATAACCACCTACGAGCGGGAAATTGGTGATCGTAAAGGAGTAGGAAACAGGAGGGGTAGCGCCATACCAGCCAAAGGCTGTGCCTTCCATTGAGGGATTCGGATAAACCATAACCCGTTGATACTGGTTTCCACCCGCCGGCAGAAGTTGAAGCCCCAGGTGTTTGGGCGCCGGGATTGGCGAGAGCATGGTTGGCGCCGGCAATGGCGGCTGAGTGAAGACAATATCATCAATCCAGTATTTAACCATGTTGGTCACCCCACTGCCGCCATTATTGAAGTCCAGGACCAATCGATTCATGGGTGAGGGAGCAGAGGCCAAGCTGAATTTGAAGTGCTGCCAGGCATTCGTGCCCGCAATCACCTGGCCCGGAAGCTGGCCCCAAACATTGTTTGGGGTCCACTCCTGAATGACCGGATAAATTCCGCCATAGGTTCCATTGGCTGCCGCGTACGAATTGGCCACGTCAACTTTGAGATCAAATTCGACATTAAGATAAGAACCCACGCTCAGTGACCCGCCGGGCGCCGAGAAATTCAACTGGAGTTCCTGCCAACCGGCGACGTTCGTGAACGCAGCCGCGACATACATTGAGCCGCTCGGCGAATCAGGTTCATTCGGCCCGTTGACGGCGCCGTCCCAGACATTCGATGATGTCGCCGCCAGACCGCCGCCCGTGCCATCAGGCATGGGGGGGACGGCAGACGTGTCAAACGTATCGTAGTATAAATCTGCCGAGGCGTTGTTGATGCCGGCCAACGAGACCAGCGCCAGCGCGGCGGATGCCGCCAATACTGAATTTTTGAGTCGGTTTGTTTTCATGTGTTTTTTGGGTTTTGCGTTGGACGGATGATTGATCAAATTCAAAATACCCTGAATGCCGAAGCGGTTGGGAAAGGTTGTTCTTTTCATATGATTCATGGGCTGATTATTTTTGGAGAACACCCCGCGGTTCGTTCTCCGCCAGACAACTGCCCGCAAACAGGCATGGCAGCCGATTTCTTTGCGTGTGTAGCATTTGCGTGATGTTGAAACTTAACACGAGAGCCGGAAATGTCATGTCACGAAAACTGGGGACACGCATTAGTCGCCACCTTTAACGGTCCACATTCCCGCCGGAGACACAAGCGTCCCGGTGCCGACGGTTTCTTCGATGGCCAGGGTTTGGACATGATTATCACAAAACAAATAGTTAAACCGGTTGCCGTGCGCCTTGTACAGCAACTGACCCTGGCTGACGCCGCCCTGGGCATTCGGATCTTGCATTAAATTGGCGCTCTGGGTCGTGTCAATCTGGAAAAGATTTGCGTTTGCGCCGGTGTACGCCGAGCCCGGGGTTTGCGGGCCTTCGCAGGCGCAGGTCCAGATGTTTCCTTCGGTCTGTTGACCGCCCGGTTCCTCGGCCAGCAGGATGGTCCCCGCCGGGTCACGGACGACCGAAGTCGGATAACCCCGGGCGTTCCAATCCGGAAGCAGATTCGGGGTCTGCCACCAAACGCCGACCCCGTGATACCCCGGTTGATTCAGGTTGGGCAGCGGGTAGGTTCCGCCTTTGGGATCAATCTGGTATTGCGATCCATAATTGGGCCCCACGCCATTCATGGCATACGACCGGATGCCAAGGGGAGCCGTGCCTTTTACGCCCGACACCCAATAGCATTTGGTAAACCGGTCGGCCGGGCACGCCAATGGCTTAAGCGCAACCGGCAGACCGAGGGCGGCGGCGTCCTCCTGGAACGCCGGAAAGGTGTTTTGGCGCAGTTCAGACTGGGGAACGTTGTTGGCGCCGCCCATATAATTGTAAATCCAGGTGTCCCAGGTAAACCCGAGCAGACGGCCGGTGGCGCTATGGCCGGAGGCTTGATCACCGGCCGGCGGATACATTTCGTGACGGTCGCCGGCGAACAGATTGATGCCCAGGCCAAGTTGCCGCAGGTTGGAGGCGCATTCTATTTTCAAAGCCCGGGCCCTGGCAGCCGCCAACGCCGGCAGCAACATGGCCGCCAATATGGCAATAATGGCAATGACCACCAGCAGCTCAATCAGGGTGAATCCTTCTTTAACCGCTCCCGGCGTTGCCCGCCCGGCGGAATTTTTACCGGCATTCAATTCGGGAGCCTTCATTGTCGGTTTTAATTCGGGTTCGCGTTGACCAGGCTGATAAGCCCCCTGCCACTGATGCTGTATTTTTTCCCCGGCGGCGGCGGCGGAATCTGGATTCCGGCGGTGGCGGCGAATTCCTCGAAATTGGCCGGACGTCGGCCGTTCCGATAGACCCACCCCATGAGTGCCTGATTCAACGGCCGCAAGTCCACGATGGCGTTGGTCGCCGCCGCCGCCGGTGCGGGTCCGGAATTGACTCCAGCTGCCGGAGCCGCGGGGGCGGGTTGTGATGCATTGGTGTCTTGAGGCGCCGGCGCGGGGGGCGCCGGAGTTTGGGCCTGTTTGCCACAACCGGCCGCCAGCCACGCCGTGGCGCAAACCAGTCCGGCACATAAAATTTGCCCCAGCTCTGACGGACGGGCAGTTCCCCAACGTAAACGGGAAGACATTTTCATCTCTATCAGCATGGCAATCGGCTGGTCGTGAAAAGCGGGTTGCCTGATCTGAAGGAAATCTAACTTAAATCTTGAACAAATACAATGTCACGAAAAATAGGGACAAGCCTTTTCACCAGGCCACGGGCCCAACCGGTTCGCTGGCTGATGAATTTCTGCCGCGCAACGGAACTTCTGATCCGGCGCGGCTGCTCCGTTTCTCCTGAACGCATCCGGTCCGCCTGCCCGGCCAGTCCGGTCCCGCGGCGCCGGAATGGGATTAGCTTGCGCGCTGCCGGTTCTCGCCGCAAAGTTTCCGACGATGTTTGCGTCCCGGCCAGTCTTGAAGCCCTGTTCAGCAAGCCTCTCTGGCTCCTCATTTTCAGCGGCGAGCCGTTCCGGCGCGGACCAATCCTCTGGCAACCCGGAATCCGGTCCGGCCTGGAACCGATGGTGGATTGGGCGGGCAGTTCAATCGGGGGTTGCCGCTGGGTTGCTCCAGTGCGCCTGCCTGACCGCCCACGCCGAGACCACCAACCTCCCCGATTATTTCACACACGTTTGGCAGACCCAGGATGGTTTGCCCAATGACGCCGTCACGTCCATCGTCCAGACGCGGGACGGGTATCTTTGGCTGGCTACTTACGATGGCCTGGCGCGCTTTGACGGTGTCAATTTCACCATCTTTGACAACAGCAACACGCCGGAAATGCGCAGCAGCCGGATCACCAGCCTGTTTGAAGACGCGGCGGGAACCCTGTGGATTGGTTGTGAAAGCGGGGACCTGACCCGTTACCAGGATGGACACTTTTATGCGGTGCCCTTCCGTCCCTCGTGGGAGAACAAGAAAATCCAGGATATTGGCGCCGATGCCTCGGGCCAGGTCCGGCTCCTGAATGCGGACGGAAACCTGGCGGACCTTCACGGCAACGTGATTGCCCTTCCCAATGCCGGCGGGACGGTCAGGGTTCTGGCCATGGCGAAGAGTCCGGGCCGGGCGTTATGGGTTGATTGCAACGGCCAGGTTTTCGCCCTCGATCATGACCGCCCGGTTTCGTTGCCGTTCGGACAGGGATCCGATGATTTTGCCAAAGGAATCTGCAGTGGCCGCGCCGGCACGTTGTGGATCATCACCCAGTATCGGGTGCTGGAATGGAACCACCACCGGATCGAGGACCTCGGGCCCAGCCCGTTGGGGCCCGCTTCCGTCACGACCATGATGGAAATGAAGTCCGGTTGCCTGGCCGTTGGCACCCTGGAACAAGGACTTTATCTGATCTTTCCCCGCCGCGGTGTGATTCACTTCGATCGCGCCCATGGATTTCCCAACAACTGGGTGCGCACGTTGTGTGAGGACCGCGAGGGGACATTGTGGGTGGGCACCGGCAGCAGCGGGCTGATCGCGTTGCGTCCGAGCCGGGTGACCACCCTGAACGCGCCGGACGACTGGCAGGGCGCCAACGTGCTTTCGATTACCTGTTCCTCCCTGGGAATGATGTGGGTCGGGACCGAGGGAGCGGGTTTATATCGCCTCCGCGCCGGCCAATGGTCGCACTTTGGTGAAAGCGATGGCTTGTCCAATTCCTTTGTCTGGTCGGTTTCGGAAGACGCCCAAAACCGTCTTTGGGCAGGGACCTGGGGCGGCGGCCTGTTCCTCGAGCAGAGCAACCGCTTCGAACGGGTGCCCGGTCTCGAAAATTTCACGGCGCCGGTGTTGGCCCTCCTGCCGGGTCGGGACGGGGTGACGTGGATCGGAACCGATACCGGCCTGCTCCGTTACCAGGCCGGATCCATCACCCGCTATGGCACGAAGGAAGGACTGGTCTTGCCGGACGTCCGGGCCATCGCCGAGCTCCCGGACGGGACAGTGTGGTTTGGCATGATGGGCGGCGGGGTGGGGCGATTGCAGAACGGGGTGGTGAAGCAATTCCGGACCGCCGACGGACTCTCCAGTGATTTTGTCCAGTGTCTGCACCTGGATACCAATGGCGCACTGTGGATCGGCACCTATGGCGGCGGCCTGGACCGGTTCTGGAACGGGCAGTTCACGGTGATTAGCGCCAGTCAGGGGCTGCCGAACAGTTTCATTTGCGACATCGAGCAGGATGACCGCGGCAATTTTTGGATCAGTTCGCACGGTGGAATCTTCAGAATTCAAAAGACGGAATTAAATCAGTGCGCCGACGGACAGACAAAGGCGGTGCATCCGCTGGTTTACGGCACGGGGGACGGAATGCCGACGCTGGAATGTTCCGGCGGCTTCCAGCCCGCCAGTTGCCGGACCAGCGATGGCCGGTTGTGGTTTCCCACCAGCAAAGGCCTGGTGGGCATTGACCCGGGCGATATCAAGGTGAATCAACTGCCCCCGCCGGTGCTCATCGAAAAAATGCTCGTGGATGGACAGCCGGTGTCCGGCAACAACCCCGCGGGCGGTTCCCTGCGGATTCCCCCGGGACGGCATCGGTTCGAATTTCGATACACCGGACTGAGCTTTGTGGCGCCGGAAAAAGTCAGCTTCAAGTATCGCTTGAAGGGACTGGAGCGGGAGTGGACGGACGCCGGAACCAAGCGGACCATTATTTACAGTTATATTCCGCCGGGAAGCTACGGGTTTCAAGTTGAGGCGTGTAACAGCGACGGCATTTGGAACACCAACGGCGCGACGCTGGCGTTCACCGTGCAACCCTATTTTTGGCAGACGTGGTGGTTTTACCTGGCGGCCTGCCTGTCCGCGGCCGCGCTGTTGAGCGGCGGGGCATTGTGGTTCGCCCGGCGGCGCATGCGTGGCAAACTCGAGCGCCTGGAACACCAGCGCGCCATCGAACGCGAACGGACGCGGATCGCCCGGGACATTCATGACAACCTGGGCGCCAACCTGACGCGCATCTCGTTGCTCAGCCAGTCCGCCCAGGGCGAATTGCAGAACCCGGAACAGGCCGCCGTCCAGCTCAACCGGATTTATGATACCACCCGCGAGCTGACCCGCGCCCTGGACGAAATTGTCTGGGCGGTCAATCCGGAGCACGACACCCTCGACAGTCTGGCCAACTATCTCGGTAAATTTGCCCGGAATTTCCTCGAACCCCTCGCTATTCGTTGCCGCCTCGATTTGCCCGTGCAACTGCCGCCGTGGCCGGTGACGGCGGAAGTCCGGCACAACCTGTTCCTGGCGTTCAAGGAAGCGTTGCACAACGTGGTCAAACATGCCGCGGCCTCGGAAGTCAGCATTTCCCTGACGACCGACGCCCGCGCTTTTACCCTGCGGGTGCGTGACCACGGGCGCGGCTTTGTGCCGGAGCCGCAGCGGGACGAACCGCCCCGCGAAGCCGGCCGCTCCGCCGCCGGCAACGGGCTCAGGAACATGCACCGCCGCCTCGAAAAAATTGGCGGACGCTGTGAAATTCAAAGTGCGCCGGGGCAGGGGACCGAAGTGCAATTCATCGTGCCCGTGCCGCCGGACCAGCCGGATTCGGGCCCGGCCCACCCGCCGGCGCCGGAACCCGCTGCCCATCCACTTCCCGCCGGTGTCGCTAAAAGTAGTGACAAGCCTTTTCTTTCAGGCGTGATAAAGTAAAAAATGAAATGAGATGAGTATCACCGTTTCCATCATCGAAGACGACGTGCCGGCCCGGGAAATCCTGTCCGATTGGATTCGCCGCGCGGAGGGGTTTGAGTGTGTCAGCGAGCATGACGATGCCGAGAGCGCGCTGGAGATATTGCCCCGGGAAAAACCCGCGGTCGTGCTGGTGGATATCAATCTGCCGGGCGTGAACGGCATCGAATGCATCCGCCGTTTGAAACCGGTGCTGCCCCAGACCCAATTTGTCATGCTGACGGTGTACGAAGATGACAACCATATTTTCAAGGCGCTGGCGGTGGGGGCGAGCGGTTACCTGTTGAAACAAACCCAGCGCCAGATGTTGCTGACCGCGCTGCGGGAGGTTTACGCCGGAGGCTCGCCGATGAGCAGCAGCATCGCCAGGAAAGTGGTCCAGTCCTTCTGCCGGCCGATGGCCGGTCCGGGCGGCGCGGCCAGCCTGTCCCCGCGCGAACAAGAGGTCCTCGAATTGCTGGCGCGCGGCTTTCTTTACAAGGAAATTGCCGATTCGCTCCAGTTAAGCGTGCAAACGGTGAATACGTACATCCGGCGGATTTACGAAAAACTGCACGTGCGTTCGCGCGCCCAGGCCCTGGCCCTGTATGCGCATCTGCCCCTCAGCGAGTAAACGATGACCGGCAGCGTCGGGTTGACTTGCTTTAGGTCCCGCAAAATGGCTTCAAGGTTGTCGGCTGCGTCCTCCGGTTTGGCGCCGTTCCCGATGTCGTTGGTGCCAATGAGCAGCACGATGGCTTTGGGATCCAGATCCAGCACGTCGGCTTTCAGGCGGTATAAGACGCCGCGCGTCGTGTCACCCCCGATATTCGGATGAAATCTTCTTTGGCGGCGGCGTCGGGAAATGACAGAATCGTCATGCGCCGTTCAGCCGGCGTTCATGATGGTTTAGTTTCATGACCGGGTTGATGATATCAAAGCAGACAAACAGTGACGATCAAACATCGAAACATAAGGAAACAACCGCAAGCGACCCCACCCCAACCTCAAACGCACACAAAGTATGAAAAAATATTCCTGGCCGGTTGTATTCGGCATCCTTGGCTTCATGACGGCGGCAGTATGCCGCGCGGACGGGCCTTATCATTTCATCAAGGAAATTTCCATCGGCGGCGAAGGCGGCTGGGATGCTCTGACCGTGGATTCATCCGCGCAACGCCTCTACGTCTCTCACGGGACCCGGGTCGTCGTCATTGATCTCGCCAAAGACACGGTCATCGGCGAAATCACCAACACCCCCGGCGTCCATGACATTGCCGTCGCACCGAAATTGAATCGCGGGTTCGTCAGCGATGGCCGGGAGGCCAAGGCCAGCATCGTTGACTTGAAAACATTGCAGACGATTTCCAGGGTGGACACCGGTCCCAATCCCGACGCGATTCTTTTTGAACCGGGTCAAAATGAAGTCTATGCGTTCAACGGGCGCGGCCAGTCGGCGACGGTAATTGCCGCCGATTCGGGCAAGGTGGTGACCACCATCCCGCTCGGGGGCAAACCGGAGTTTGCCGGGGCCGATCCGGAATCCCACCGGGTCTTTGACAACCTCGAAAACAAAAGCGAAGTCGCCGCGATTGACACCAAAACGCATCAAGTCGTGAACCGCTGGCCGATTGCGCCGGGCGAGTCTGCTTCGGGCCTCGCGGTGGACCCGAAAAATCACCGGCTATTCCTGGGCTGCGACAACCGGCTGATGGTGATGATGGACAGTACGAGCGGCAAAGTGCTCGCGACCGTGCCCATCGGCGAAGGCGTGGACGGCGCGGCCTTTGATCCCGGCACGCAGCTTGCGTTTGCCTCGTGCGGCCAATCCGCGACGGTCACCATTGCGAAGGAAGAATCGCCGGACAAACTGACCGTCGTGCAAACGTTGAAAACCGAGCGCGGCGCGCGGACGATGGCGCTGGATCCGACAACGCACAAAATCTATCTGCCCACCGCCAAATTTGGCCCGCGGCCGGAACCGGGGAATGGCGAACGCCGCCGCCGCCCGCCTCTGATTCCGGGCAGCTTCAAAATCCTGGTTTATGGGATGGAGGCGCCGGCGGTCAAGTAGCCGGCAGTTTGGCTCCAGCCCGTCCCGTTGGTGAACGGGCCGCCGGTTGCGCATCGGAGAAAGCTGAACATCGAGACAAACAGGCCCGGCCCGAACGCTGTTTGTCCCGGGAGCAACAGGCTTTTGTGACTCATGCAACGCTATTTGAAAACATCAGTTGTCGTGGTTGCCGGCGCCGTCCTCGCACTCGTGGCCGGCATCTGGTGGTGGCATGCGCGGGATAATTCCCAATTGTCATACCTCACGGCGGTTGTGAAACGCGGTGACATCGCGGCCACGATCAGCGCCAGCGGCACCATTGAACCGAGTGAAACGGTGGACGTGGGCGCGCAAGTCGCCGGGCGCATCACGTCGTTTGGCACGGACACCGCCGGCAAGACGATTGACTTCAACTCGGTGGTGGAGCAGGGGGCCGTGCTGGCGAAGATTGACGACTCGGTTTATGCCGCCGACCTCTCGGTCGCCAAGGCGGGTGAATTGACCGCCGCCGCGAATCTCGAACAAATGACCGCGAAGCTCGACCAGGCCGGGGCGGAATGGAAACGCGCGCAGTCGTTATACGATTCCAAATTGATGTCACAGGTGGATTACGACACCGACAAGGCGAATTACGAAGTCGCCAAGGCCAACGTCTCCGTCGCCAGGTCGGGCATCGCCCAGGCGCAAGCCGATTTGGACAAGGCGCAGCGGAACCTGGATTTCTGCGTCATCAAATCGCCGGTCACGGGCGTCATTATTGACCGCCGCGTGAACATCGGCCAGACCGTCGTGTCCAGCCTCAACGCGCCGAGCCTGTTCCTCATCGCCGAAGATTT
>JAJXYT010000194.1 GCA_021780375.1 bacterium
TCCTCGCTCACGATGATGTCGTTGCGAAAATCCTGCGACGAGACCCAGAGCCGCACGATGTCCGCGCCCCATTTCTTCACATATGCCTCGGCGGTCTGCGGTTTTTCATAACCGCCCTGTTTGCTCTTGGAAATCTTCTCGCGATCCGCATCCACGACAAAGCCGCTCGTGAGCACCCTTTTGAACGGCGCCGCGCCATTGCCGGCCAGCGAGAGCAGCAGCGACGATTGAAACCAGCCGCGATGCTGGTCGGAGCCTTCGAAATACATGTCGGCCTGCCATTGTAGCGCGGGCGTCACGCCTGCGGGTGCAGGCGGCATCTTACCGCTGGATTCGCGAGGCAAGGATGCCTCGCCAACTCGCAGGCTGGAAGCCGGCGCTACGTTGTGATGCAATTCTTCCCGTCGCATCAAAACGCTTCGTGACGAGCTGCCGGAATCAATCCATACGTCAAGGGTGTCGCTGGATTTGTTGACCGCTTCCGCGCCCTTCCAACCTTCCGGTTTCAAGAGCGACCAGAGTTCGACGGCGGATTTCTCGAACCAGACGTTCGAGCCGTGTTTCTCTATCAAATCGGCGGCGTTGCGGACGATTTGCGCATCGAGGATCGGTTCACCCTTGGCGTCGTAAAATGCCGGAATCGGCACGCCCCAGGTGCGTTGCCGCGAAATGCACCAATCGGGCCGCGTTGCAACGGCGGCTTTGATGCGATTGACGCCCCAGTCGGGAACCCAATTCACGCGGTCAATCTCGGCAAGGGCGAGACCGCGAAAGGTTTCACCTTGGAGGGCAGCGCTTCGTCGCCGCCCCAAAAGTTTGGGCACTGACGAAGCAGTGCCCTCCGGCACATGATCAATCTTGATGAACCACTGGTCCATCGCGCGGAAGATGACGGGCGTTTTGCTCCGCCAGCAGTGCGGGTAGCTGTGATGATAATTTTCCTGGTGCAGCAGGGCATGGTGCGCCCGGAGTTCGTGCAAAACCGCTTCATTGGCGTCGCTTTTGCCGTGCTTTTCGAGAATCGATTTGCCGATCATTTCCTTTGGCATCTGCTGTTCGACCGGCAACTCGTTCGTGTAGGCGAACTTGCCGTCATCGTCCACCGGCGAATAAATCGGTAGACCGACGGACGAACCCAGGCCATAGTCCTCGAGACCGTGGCCGGGAGCGACATGGACGAAACCCGTGCCGGTGTCGCTGGTAACAAAATCGGCAGCGTAGGCTTTGCCTTTACGCGCCGGGATGAAGGGGTGCTGGTATTCCAACCTGGCGAGCTCTTCGGTCGGGAAAGGCGTTTGCGTGTAATTTGCCCAGCCGCATTTCTCGGCGACGACCGCAAGCAAACCACGGGATAAAATGTATTTTTCACCACCTGCTCCGACCTGGAGATATTGGAATTTCTCGTTGTAAGCGACGGCCAGGTTCGCCGGAAGCGTCCATGGCGTCGTCGTCCAGATGAGCACAAAGGTGTTTGCCCGGCCAATGACGGGAAACTTCACGTAAATGCTCGGGCTGACGTGGTCCTGGTATTCCACTTCCGCCTCGGCGAGCGCGGTACGGCAGGGAATGCTCCAATAAACCGGCTTTTTCCCACGATAAACAAAGCCTTGCTCAACGATGTTGGCGAACAACCGCAATTCCTCGGCCTCGTATTCCTTGTTCAGCGTAAGGTAGGGATTCTCCCAGTCGCCCAGCACACCGAGCCGTTTGAACTGCACACGCTGGAGGTCAATGTACTTCCGGGCATACGTTTCGCAGGCCTTGCGAATGGCCGCGGCATCGGCGCTGGTGTCGCCCGCCTTGCGCATTTCCTGGGAAACCTTGAATTCAATGGGCAATCCATGACAATCCCAGCCCGGTACATACGGCGCGCTAAAACCGCGTAAGGACTTATATTTAACAACGATGTCCTTAAGAATCTTGTTCAGCGCGGTGCCGATATGAACGTCGCCGTTGGCAAACGGCGGGCCGTCGTGCAGGACAAATTTGTCTTTTGCCCGGGCGCGGTTAGTCTGGATTTTCCGGTAAAGCCCGGCCTTTTCCCACTTTTTCAGCCGCTCCGGCTCCCGGGCCACCAGGTCGGCTTTCATCGGGAAATCAGTGTGCGGCAGATTCAATGTATTTTTATAGTCCATCGTGACTTTTAGAAGGAACGAAGCTAACAGCCGGGGAAAATAGTGTCAACGAACGCGCGCGGCCATTGGGATGGGTCGTTAAAAAGAAAAACCGGGTCAAACGGCCAGGGGGTGGCCGAGAGACCCGGGGAATTTTCGAGAGTACGTACGTAGGATTACGAAGAACTCCGATCCGGGAGCGTACCGATACCCGGAACGAAAACGGTTATAGAAATTCAAAGAACACCTCGACAGACCCATGAACCCGTCGCACCTTGCAGATATAAAATCACAATCGCTTATTTATGTCAACCTGCATTGATAAAGTATAAGTTATATTTCTTTTCCCACGCCAAACCAATAAGTGTGTCCTGCCCTTCAAGGCGTTCATTTCGTTCCCATTGGAATCTCACCGGGGATAAAACGCTCAATCAAAGATTCCTGTTTACAGGTTAAAATTGACTGTTAATATCATTCCACGGGCGGGAGAAAGGCAAGGCATGAAGAAAATTGAGGCGGTCGTTAAACCTTTCAAACTAGAGGACGTAAAAGCCGCGCTGAACGGATTGGGCGTTGCGGGGATGACCGTGGCGGAAGTCAAGGGCTTTGGCCGGCAAAAAGGGCATACGGAAATTTATCGCGGCAGCGAATATGTCGTGGATTTTTTACCGAAGATCAAAATTGAAGTGGTGTTGGCCGACTCACTGGCGGGTCCCGCAGTGGAAGCGATTATCAAGGCAGCCAAGACCGGCAAGATCGGGGATGGGAAAATCTTTGTCAGCTCCATTCAAGACGTGATTCGTATTCGTACCGGTGAAACGGGCGAACAAGCCGTTTGAACTGTAATTTAGAAGGATAGAATCGCAGAGAAAAGTTTTCGTCTGAGAACCAGTTTTTATTGAATAAAACAGTCGGCAAAATCGTGAAATCATTTTGATTCAGGCGGGTGGCCGGCGGTTGTGAATAACTCGTGAACAAAAGTTAATATGTTGTCCTAGAAACGTCCGGCCGATTTGCGTAAAAAGTTCGCGTAACCAAAAAGCCGGTCGTGATGTTTCAAAGGTTTTAGAAGACGCAGTATCAGAGTTTTGGTCTTGTAATCCGCAACATACTACAAATCAGTGTGTTACATTGATGCTGGAGCGGCGGTTTCGATGAATAAGGGCGTGCGTGTGAACGCTTTATCGAAACCATAAGTTTAAAGCGGCGCAAGTGAGCAAGGCGGGCGAAGCCAAACGCCAATTTTGAGGCTAGGTGAATAAAATGCTTGGAAAACGGGCTTTTTGACAAAACGCAAATGCAGCTTTCGGCAGAAAAAATTTGGAATTCAGCGCGGGAACATCTTCGTTCCAGGTTGAATACAGACACTTACAACATGTGGTTCGCCCCGTTGCGTGCCAATGCGGTTGACCCCAACTGCGTTACCCTGGAGGTGGCCAACGAATTCTGCGAGGTCTGGCTTAAGGACAATTATCTCAGCCTGTTGCAGGATGCCTTGACGGTCGCCGCCGGGCGCCAGTTGCAGATTAAATTCAAAATCGCTGCCGGCAACGATGCCCGGGCGCTTTCCGCACCTGTCGCTCCCGCGCCGGCCAAACCCACCCGGGCCGCCGAGTCCAGCCACGAGCGCGCGTCGCACAATGGGGACATTAATTTCAACCCCAAAAACACATTCGATACCTTTGTCGTCGGCAACAACAACAATTTCGCCTATGCCGCCGCGCTGGCCGTCGCCCAGGCTCCCGGCAAATCCTATAATCCGCTTTTCCTCTACGGCGGAGTCGGTCTGGGCAAGACCCATCTGCTCCACGCCATCGGCCAGTATGTCACCAGCAGCAAGAAGAGCGCGCGCGTCGCCTACGTCTCGTCCGAGAAGTTCACAAACGAGTACATTGATGGCATTCAAAACAACCAACTGGCCCGGTTCCGCAAGAAATACCGGCAAACCGACGTGTTGTTGATTGATGACATCCAATTCCTGGCGGGCAAGGAACGGATTCAGGAGGAATTTTTTCACACGTTCAACGCGTTGCACGAGGCGCACAAGCAGATCGTGCTCACCTGCGACCGCCCGGCCAGTGAAATCCAAGGACTGGAACACCGCCTCGTTTCCCGGTTTGAATGGGGCCTGGTCACCGATTTGCAGCCGCCGGACATCGAAATGCGCCTGGCCATCCTGAACAAAAAGGCACAACTCATGGGTGTCACCCTGCCTGAGGACATCTTGAATTTCCTCGCCAGCCGCATTCGCACCAACGTCCGCCGGCTCGAAGGCGCGCTCATCCGCGTGGCTTCCTACGCCTCGCTCACCGGCCGGAAATTGACCATCGAAGTGGTGGAAGGTTTGTTGCGCGAAATCCTCCATGAAGAAGGCCGGCTCTCCATCAGCATCGAAGTCATCCAGAAGCGTGTGGCCGAGCATTTTGATATCCGCCTTGCCGACATGACCAGTAAACGGCGCCCGGAAAACATTGCCTTCCCGCGCCAGGTGGCCATGTATTTGTCGCGCCAGATGACCGAAAGCTCGCTCAATACCATCGGCGAAGCCTTCGGTGGCCGCGATCATGGCACCGTCCTCCACGCCTGCCGCCTCGTGAAAGACCGCATGGAAGTGGACTCCAATGTCCGACAAGTCGTCCATTATCTCGAAAAGCAGTTGATGCGCTGATTCCGCGCTCGACACTTTTCGCCCGTCACTCAACACTTCTGTCATGCCGGTCATTGAAGTCAACGGCCTGACCAAGGCCTTTCGCACCTATAAAAAGCAGCCCGGCTTTGCGGGCGCGGTCAAAGGGCTTTTCCACCGTCAATACGAGCAAACCGTTGCCGTCAACGACGTCCATTTCCAGATTGAACCCGGCGAACTGGTCGGTTTTCTCGGCCCGAACGGCGCCGGCAAGACCACCACGCTCAAAATGCTCGCCGGCCTGCTCTATCCAACGGGTGGCTCGGCCCGGGTCCTCGATTACACACCGTGGGAACGCGCCGACGGTTACCGTCGTCAGTTCGCGCTCGTCCTCGGCCAGAAAAACCAGCTCTGGTGGGATTTGCCCGCGCGCGAATCGCTGGAATTGAACGCGAAAATCTACGGCATTCCCCCCGACCGTTTCGAGCGAACGGTAGCCGAAATGAGCGAGCTGCTCGCCGTCCAGGAGAAGCTCAACGTCAGCGTCCGTGAACTTTCCCTCGGCGAACGCATGAAAATGGAGCTCATCGCCTCGTTGCTGCACCAGCCCAGGGTGCTTTTTCTCGATGAACCGACCATCGGACTGGACGTCGTCTCGCAAAAGACCGTCCGGGAATTCATCCGCCGCCACAACGCCGAGCAAAAGACCACGATTCTCCTCACCAGCCACTATATGGCCGACATCCAGGCACTGTGCCGGCGCGTCATCATCATTGACCACGGCAAAATCTTCTTCGATGGCCGACTGGACGAGATTGTGGACCGTTTCGCCGATTTCAAGTTCGTCACGATCCAATGCGCCAGCACGGAGGCGCACCCGAATGAAGATCTTTCGCGCTACGGCGAAGTCGTGGAAAAGACGCCGAACGCGATCACGCTCAAGGTCAAACGCGACCGCGTGATTGCCGTCTGCAAATCATTGCTCGACGACCTGCCGGTGACCGATATTGACATCCAGGAAGTCCCGATCGAAGACGTCATCCGCCAGATTTTCGCGCGATGATTTAATCACAGGGCACGGTGCGGTCGGACGCCCAATCGCGCGTTTCCTGGATCTTTTCCCGCATCACCACCGACAACGGCCGGGTTTGTTGGATTTCAGCAATCAAATCGGCCTGCGTCAGGCCGTGCCCTTGCGCGTGGGCCGTGTACATGGCCGAGACGATGGCCTGTTCGATTTCCGAACCCGAAAAACCGTTCGTGGCTTCCACGAGCGCGTCCAGGTCAAATTGCGCCGGTTCCAGCGCCCGTTTGCCCAGGTGAATCTGCAGGATGTCGCGGCGGTTCGGCGGCGACGGCAGATCCACGAAAAAAATCTCGTCGAACCGGCCTTTGCGCACCAATTCCGGCGGCAGACGCATGATATCATTGGCGGTGGCAACGACGAAAACCGGCTTTTTGCGTTCGGACATCCACGTCAGGAAGGTTCCCAAAATCCGGCGTGACAAGCCGTCGTCGTCTTCCTGCACGGCCACGCCTTTTTCAATTTCGTCCATCCACAGAACACACGGTGACATGACTTCGGCGGTTTCAAAGGCCTTGCGCAAATTGCGTTCGGTTTCGCCGTAGTATTTGTTGTAAAGCACGCTGAAATCGAGCCGGAGGAGCGGCACACCGAAAATCGCGGCGGCCGCCTTGGCCACGAGGCTTTTGCCGCAACCCTGCACGCCCAGCAGCAACACGCCGCGCGGCGGGTCGAGCCGCGTGTCGGCGTCGCCCAGGAAAAAGTCCTTGCGCACGGTCAGCCAGTTCCGCAGCCGCTGCAGGCCGCCAATTTCCGAGAATTGCACGGTTTCATATTCAAATGACAAAACGCCGTCGCGCCCGAGCAATTCATATTTCGCGCGCATGACTTCGGGCATTTCGGATTCGGAAATCACGCCGTCGTCGTTGATGGCCTTGAGCGCCAGCCGGCGCACATCCGTGGCGGTCAGACCGACGAGATTCCGCACCAGCAAATCAATCGCCTTGTTGGTAGTTTGGACATCACGTTTGCCGTGTTCCGCCCCCCAATCGGCGGCCACGTCATAAACGATTCCGCGCACGTCACCGGCTGAAGGCAGCGGCAGGCGGAAGCGCGCGGTGAACGGCTGCAGGTCCGGCGGTACCGGCATGGTCGAACCAACCAGGACCACCGTTGAATAGTGGCGCGAATACGCCAAGGCGATGTCTTTCAAATAACGGACAACCACCGCGTCCTGCAGATAGGGATGAAAATCCAGCAGGACAAACAGCGAGTGGGTGGCGGCAGTTTTAATGTAGTTTAAAACTTCCTGCGATTTGACAACCGACTGCAGTGGTTGGTCACAAGGATCAAACGCCTGCAAGCCTTCCGTCACCGTCCAGCGATAGGCCTTTAACTGAAAACGGCTCGCAATTTGCCGCACCATCTGGACAATCTGCGGCTCTTCGCCGGTCTCGACGGCGATCAGGGGCGTTCGCGAACGGATGATGGCCTCCAAATCACGAATCGGGCTTTCCGTGATCAACGATCCCGAGTTGGCGAGTTTGGCGGACGGCAAATTCATTCAAGTACCCCTTAAAACTCCCGAAATCGCTTCGGCCTGCAAGAAAAAACGTCCGTTTTCCTTCCTTTCTCAGCGCCGGGTGCCGCCGCATTTTCGCGCCGTAAGGAGCCATTGCTTTCGCCGACGGATTCCCTTTATCCTCTTCGCCATGAAATGTCCAAAGTGCAATGCCGACCTGCAAACGAAAAACGATCGTGGCGTGGCAGTGGCAGCCTGTCCTCAATGCCAGGGAATGTGGCTGACGCCCGCGGAACTGGATCAGTTGGAAAACGAAGCTTTCAGCAATGAAGCCAATAAAGGCTCGCTTTATGTCACCAGCTACGAGACTGCCTTCAAGTGCCCATGCTGCTCCGCGCCGCTGAAAGAATTTGATTATCGGTTCTTTGGCCTGCAGCTTGAATGCTGCCCGGACCACGGATTCTGGCTGGACAAGGACGAGGACGACCAAATTCTGGAACTGATGCGTGGCGAAGAAGAACGCGTTGAAAGGAAATTTGGAACGGAAAGCTCGTGGGCAACGTACGTCAACCATTTGCGCTCGCCTTCGTTTTTCGCAAAGGTCAAAGATTTATTCCGTCGGTAGAAACTACGCCGCTTCCATATCCGGCTTGCGCCGCACCAGGGGCTGGGTTTCACCGAGCACGGCGGACCGCGTGATTTTCACGTGAACAACGTCGCTGTTGTCGGGCGCGTCATACATCACGTCGAGCATCAGCCGCTCAATCAACCCGCGCAAGGCGCGCGCGCCGGTGCCTTTTTTCAGAGCCAACACCGCCAGTTCGCGCAAGGCCTCGGGCGTGAACTCCAATTCCACGCCTTCCATCGCCATGAGCTTGGCGAATTGCTTCGTCAGCGCGTTTTTGGTCTCGGTGAGAATGGAAACCAGTTGATCTTCGGACAATTCCGCCAGCGTGGTCACCACCGGCAGCCGGCCGATGAATTCGGGAATGAAACCATAATCCAACAAATCCTCCGGTTCGGCGCGCTGTAAAATTTGATCGCGCGCGGCCTGGCCGCTCTTTTGCACCTCGCCGATGGCGCCAAAACCCATCGTGTGCCGGCCCAGCCGCCGTTGAATGATTTTTTCCAGTCCGACAAACGCCCCGCCGCAAATGAACAGAATGTCCGTCGTGTCCACGCGAATGTATTCCTGCTGCGGATGTTTGCGGCCGCCCTGGGGCGGCACGTTGCAGACCGTGCCTTCGAGGATTTTCAGCAACGCCTGCTGCACGCCTTCGCCGGAAACGTCGCGCGTGATGGACGGCCCCTCGGCCTTGCGCGCGATTTTGTCAATCTCGTCAATGTAAACGATGCCGCGCTGGGCGCGTTTCACGTCGTAATCCGAATTTTGCAGCAACCGCAATATGATGTTCTCCACGTCTTCACCCACGTAGCCGGCTTCGGTAAGCGTGGTGGCGTCGGCGATGGCGAAAGGGACATCGATGACTTTGGCCAACGTGCGTGCCAGCAGCGTTTTGCCGGAACCGGTCGGGCCGATCATTAAAATATTGCTCTTTTCAATTTCCACGCCGGCATGCTTGCCCTTGCTGGCGGCAAGCCCCCCTTCGGGTTCCTGCTGAATGCGCTTGTAATGATTGTGAACCGCGACCGCCAGCGTTTTCTTGGCGTGCTCCTGGCCGACACAGTGCATATCCAGTTGCCGTTTGATTTCCGCCGGTTTGGGAACGGTGAATTTCGGCTGTTTTTTCTGGTTCTGGAGTTCCACTTCGCGGTCGAGGACGTTTTTACAAAGGATGATGCAATTGTCGCAGATATAAACGCCCGGTCCGGCGATGAGCTTGCGCACTTCCGCGTGCGATTTGCCGCAGAAACTGCACATGGTGAGCTGGTTGGGACGGGCCATTCTCGATTTTTGGTTTGCGATTAATGATTTACGGTTTTTACACATTCACCGACGATTTTTCCGCCATACCGGCGATATCCTTGCGTGACTGCACGACCTGGTCCACGAGGCCGTATTCCCTGGCTTCGTCGGCAGACATGAACCGGTCACGGTCCGTATCGCGCGTGATGTCCTCCACCGTGCGCCCGCAATGTTTGCCGAGAATTTCATTCAACCGGTCCTTGAGCCGCAAAATTTCCTTCGCCTGGATGCTGATGTCGGTGGCCTGCCCCTGCACGCCGCCCCAAGGCTGGTGAATCATGATGCGCGCGTTCGGCAGCGCGTAGCGTTTGCCCTTCGTGCCCGCCGCCAACAGCACCGCCGCCATGCTCGCCGCCTGGCCGATACAGTACGTGTTCACGTCGCACGTCAAAAATTGCATCGTGTCGTAAATCGCCAGCCCGGCGGTGACGCTGCCGCCCGGCGAATTGATGTAAAGATGGATGTCCTTCTTGGCGTCGTTCATCTGGAGAAACAACAATTGGGCGATGATGATATTGGAGACGGTGTCATCCACCGGCGTGCCGATGAAAATGATGCGGTCCACCAGCAGGCGGGAATAAATGTCCCACGTCCGCTCGCCGCGTCCGGTCTGCTCGACCACAATTGGAACCAAAAAGTTTTGCATGCCTGAATAACTACTCCATTTTTCGCGCAAGTAAAGGAGCAAACCTTGCGCCAAACCATCAAGACGCACGGAAATTTATTTTTTGTCTCTGGCTGAATACTTTTCCCAAATCAACCGGAAGGCACTGGCAAAATCCTGCGGGCGCCCGGCAATCCAACGCACAACCGCTTCCGGCGCAAACCATTCGCCGCGTTCGATTTCGTCGGGATGCAACTGAAACGGCCCTTCCGCCGCGCAACGATAAACCCGGACAAATTCCTGATCCGTTTCCGCGCAGGCATCCATCTTGAATAAACATTCGGGCGCTTTTGAGACAATCAATCCAATTTCCTCGCGCAGCTCGCGCACCGCACAGGCATCGTAATCCTCGCCCGAATCCACATGGCCGGAGGTCGAGCAATCCCATTTCCCCGGCTCCCGATCCTTGGTGAGCGAACGTTTCTGGAGGAATGTTTCGCCGCGCGCATTAAACACCAGCACATGGATGGCGCGATGCAACAGCCCGCGCGCATGGACTTCGTGCCGCGGCTTCCGGTCAATCACCTCGTCGCGTTCGTTAACCACATCGAAGATTTCTTCAGGCACGTGATAAAAGTAGTGTCGATTGCATGCTTTGCAATTAGATTGCTCTTTCTATTGGCGGGGCGTATCAACTTATATTATGAAATTCGGCGGGTTCTTCCTGCTCGTGATGCTACCATTGGCTTGCCGCCCCTCGTCTCAAGAAGAGCAATGGTATCAAATCCTGAAGAAAGAAAAAATCGGGCAAGAACAACCTGTCCTGGTCACACCAGCAGGAGGTCAAGCCCGCACAGAAAGAATTCTTGTTTTTGGTCGAGGCCGGTGGATGGCAATCGCGCGCCAAATTGTGCAACCCGGAGAAAACCAAATGTTGCGTGGCGAAGCGTTGCGCGCCAAACGAAATCCGTCGGTAACCGAACTATTGGTCGGGCAAGCCAATTTTGTTGCTGAACAGGCCAATCATCTCGATCAGTTCCAAGGTGTGGATGCAATTAATGCTGGAACTGAGCTTGCAGGAATTATCAACAAATGGGAAGCGCCTACCGCTGTTGTGCCGGCACGAAGCCTGATGCGACGCGCGATCGCTCTTTGGCCAGATTGGACAACGTTCATTATGTCTTCCGGCCATGATCTGGCGCGTGACATTCCGCAACTGACTGAAATCCGTATCGAAGGCGGTGACACAAATGCGTTGGAGGAATATGCGGCATGGATTAAATCAGCCGGGGAGGAAAAAGTTGATGAATACGCGGTTGAGGCCTTTGAACCACTTTGGCGTAATCCCACCAATTCGGTCGTTGCAACCGTGAGTGAGTGGCTTTTCAATGACCCAGCTTCGCCGTGGAGCAAATTGCCATGGCAGCGCTCCACTTTCCACGATCCACTTGATTCTGATTTGGTGAAACTGGCCGCGTTTCGCAAGCTGCTGGCAAGAGAGATGGAAAATCAGGTTGTCGTTGGTTCAATGCAATGGCAATCAGGTATTGGCATTAACATCCGTTACCATCTTCCCCGGAGCAGCGGCGGTTACCATTTTGACTGGCCGGATGCCGCAAGCCCGACTAATGGAACTAAAGTTGATATTCGTCGGTGCGACTGGATTGCTTGGAAACTGGCGAAGTCAAAACAGATTCCATTTTTCAATCCATTTGAAACAATTGAAAAACGGGATAAAGCCATTAAGAATGACGAAACGGAATTGATTAAATCAAAGTAATTTTTTCGTCAAAGCGACGAATTGTTTTAAGCTCAATTTCTCCGCGCGTTCCTGCGGCGGAATTTTCAGTTCCGCAGACGCTTGTTCCAATTTTTCAACCGGCCAGTCTTCGCGCAATAATTTCAGCACCATCTTCCGCCGTTGGGAAAAGGCGCGCTTCACGATTTTTACAAAAAACTCGCGTTGTTCCGCAGACAACAACGGCACTGGGCGGCGATCCAAAATTACGCAGGCCGAGTCCACGTCCGGTTCCGGAAAAAAGCAACTTTTCGAAATTTTGAAGGAACCGGCCGGCGCGTAATCGAGTTGCACCAGCAACGTCAGCAGACCGTAATCTTTGTCACCGGCTTTGGCCATGAGCCGTTGGGCGACTTCGTGTTGGAGCGTGGCCACGATTTTCTTTGGCGCGCGCGCGCCACAGGCCAGTTCCACCAGCATCGGCGAGGCGACGGAATACGGCAGATTGGCCACCAGCTTCCACGCGCTCCAATCCCGCGACTCGCGCTTGAGGAACTCCAAGGCGTCCGCGTGCAATAATTGGAGCGCCGGTCTCCGACCCGGCGCGTTCGGCGACCCATTCGACACCCCGGGTCGGAGACCGGCGCTCCGTTCCGAAGAAAATCGTTCGCACAAAACTTCCACCAGCCGCCCATCTTTCTCAATCGCCAGCATTTCACCGGCTCTTTCCAGAAGTAATTCCGTCAGCGGCCCCAGCCCTGGCCCGATTTCGAGAACCTTGTCGCCGCCGTTCAATTCGGCGGCTTCAATAATCCGCCGCAACTGGTTGCCGTCGTGCAGAAAATTCTGGCCGAGGGATTTCGTGAGTTGAATTCCGCGCGACGCCAGCAGCTCCCGCATTTCAGAAAGTTTCACCGGGAAAATTAGACACGGATTTCACGGATTAACACAGATTAAAATCGGCGCCGTGAAAATCCGTGCAATCCGTGTCAAAAGATCAGTGTTTGTCTGTGTTCAAGACCTCCGCCAGCACGCCAACTGTCTTGGTCAATTGCGCCCTGGTGATGGTCAACGGTGGCGTGAAGCTGATGACGTTGGCGTGCTCGCCTTCGGGCAAAAGAATAAAACCCCGCCGCAACATTTTTTTGATGACCCGCATCGCGGCCTCGCTCGCGGGCTTGCCATCCGGCAATTGCAGTTCGACGCCGGCCATCAGGCCCAAACCACGAACAGAAATGCGGAGTGCGGAGTGCCGAAGGCGGAGAGAACCCAGCGCGTCCAGCAAAAATTCGCCGAGTTCGGCGCTTCGTTGGCAAAGGTTACGCCGGCGGATTTCCTCGATTTGCGCCAACGCCATCGCGCAGCCGACCGGATTTCCCAGAAACGTGCTGGTATGGATAGCCTCACCCCGCGACTTCGGCCAGGCGGCGTCCATGAGGTCTGCGCGCCCGACGCAGGCCGACAGCGGAAAACCGCCGGTCAATGCCTTGCCCAGGCAGATGAGGTCGGGTACCACGCCGCGGTGCTCACAGGCAAACCATTTTCCGGTCCGACCAAACCCCGTGTAGATTTCATCCAGAATCAACAGCGCGCCGTGTTCGTCGCAAAGTTTGCGGAGCCTCGGCAAAAATTCCGGCGGCGGGACGTTGATGCCGCCGCGCGCCTGCACCGGCTCGGCCAGAATGGCGCCGATGGATTCGTGACGGAAGAGGTTGCGGATGCGAGCTTCAACCTTTCGGAGGGACGAGTTATCCGAGTCCCTGACATCCGTGTTTTTGGGGACTCGTGCAACTCGTCCCTCCGTGCTCGCCGGGAACGGCACGAAATGGCCAAACTCGCGAAGCTGGTAATGGAACGGGCCTCGGAAAAAATCCCGGTGCGTGACGTTGAGCGCGCCGTATCCGAGCCCGTGATAAGCGCCGGAAAAGGCAATGACACCTTGTTTGCCGGTGGCCAGCATGGCGGTTTTGAGCGCGGATTCAACGGCTTCAAAACCGGAATTGGAGAAGATCACCTTTCCGGACGGACGAGTTACCCGAGTCCCTGATTTTATACGAGCCGCCTGTTTCCGGGACTCGGGTAACTCATCCCTCCGAATTTGTTCCCAACGTTCAAAGGCGAGCCGGCTCAATGCGCGCGCGAGTTCGGCCTTGCGCGCGTGGGGATGTACGTCACCCATGGCATGGGGCAGCCGGGCCAGTTGCCTCTGCGCGGCTTTCACCACGCGCCGGTTGGCATGGCCGGCGGCGGCCACACCAAACGCCGCGGTCAAATCAAGATACTTTTTCCCGCTGGCGTCCCAAACGTGCACGTCCCGGGCGCGATCCCAAACAATCGGCCAGGAACCGTCACTCTCTAAAAATAAAATGTTCCGCGATTCAAAATCACGAAGCTGTTGCAGGATTTTTTTTGTTTTGGACACGATTTATGATTTTTGATTTACGATTTACGATTGCGAAATTTTGCCGGGCCGCGAGCAAATCATAAATCATCAATCGTAAATCATAAATGTCTAAACCCCGCGTTGCTCGGGCGGCCAGATGATTTTGTGCATCTGAACTTGAAAACGCACCGGCAGAGCGTCGGCAATGATTCTTTCCGCCAGCTCGCGCCGTGAAATCGGCGTCTGTCCGGCCGGAACCTTTTTCAGCGATTGGTCCTGCTGTTCCGGCAACAGCGGATGCACCCATGAAATCAGCAAGGGACAAATCGCATTCAGTTTATATTCGGCAATCGTCTGCTTCGTCCAATCGTAATCCTGCTCCGTGCCAATGACGAATTTGATCTCGTCGCCGGCTCTCAGGTGCCTGAGATTTTCCCAGCGGTTACGTTCCACTTCGCCGCTGCTCGGGCATTTCAAATCCATGATCCGATGGACGCGCGGATCCACCCGCGAAATATCGCGGGCGCCGCTGGTTTCCAGCAGCACCGTAAAGCCGTCGTCACAAAGCGATTTCATGAGCGGCAAACAATCCCTTTGGAGCAGCGGTTCGCCGCCAGTCAATTCGACCAGGGGCAGTTGAGAGTTGAGGGTTGAGGGTTGAGAGTTGGAAAACGGCGCGGCCAATTCCCGCACTTTCGCCAGGGTTTCCCTCACCGGCATTTGTTTGCCTTCGGTAAACGCGTAGGCGGTGTCGCAATAGGAACAGCGCAGATTGCAGGCGGTGAGGCGGATGAAGATGCACGGCAGGCCGGCAAAGGTGCTCTCCCCCTGGAGGCTCAAATAAATTTCGTTGATGACGAGCGGGTCGGACATCGTTCTACAGTGTAATGTTTTGACATTAAAAAGGAAACAAAGGCCGTTATCCAACGTGCGGAAACCGTGGAAAAGCTCGCCTTTTGAGCATGAAATTTGCTCTAATCGCGGCGAATTATCGATGAAAACAACCCGTTGTTTGCCCCGTAGGTTTTCGGGGTTGCGGTTTCTGGCGATGTTTTTGGCAGGATGTCAAACAGGTTTGACTGCTCAGGCGCAGCAACTTGACACCATCGGTGTGACCTTGTTGCGGACCGTAGTTACGAACGCGGATGGCACGGGCATGCGCGTCGCGCAACCCGAGGCGGGTTATCCAAGTTTTGAAGTCAACCCGGCGAACAGTTCCGTACAGCAGCCGGCCAGTCCTTTCACCTACCTCGGCACCAATGGCACCGCCAATGTTTTCCCCAACAGTCTGGGTACGGAGTCGGGTCATGCCGACAGTGTGGCCTCTTATTATTACGGATTGCCGGGCGGCGTGGCCACCAACGTGGCGCACGTGGACAATTACGACGCGAATGATTTTTACACCGGCATCATCGCGGCGGCACTCCCGTCGGACATCAACGATCCGGTCGTCAACCAAAGTTTCATTTTTGGTTATGTTCCCGGTCAAGTGACGGTTTCCCAGCAACAGCAGCTTGATTCGCAATTTGATAATTACGCCGCGCAATACGATACGCTGTTTGTCTCCGGCGCAGGCAACGGCGGGCCGGGCAGCGGCACGGTGGCTCCACCCTCGACGTGCTACAATGGCATGTCGGTTGGCGCCTACGGCTATGCTGACTCCAGCGTGGGACCGACCGAGGACAATGGCCGCGCAAAACCGGACATTACCGCGCCGGCCGGCGCGACGAGTTTTTCCACACCCCAGGTCAGCGGCGCCGCCGCGGTGCTGATGCAAACCGGGCGGCGCGGCGATGGTGGCCGCGGCACCAATGCGGCCGCCGACATGCGGACGATCAAGGCCTTGTTGCTCAACGGTGCTGTGAAACCCGCCGACTGGACCAACAACCCGCCATCGCCACTCGACCCGCGTTACGGCGCCGGCATAGTGAATGTCTTTAATTCCTACGAACAACTCGCCGGCGGCGAACACGGTTATATCGCCACCACCAGCGTTCCCTCCGGCAGTGCGCATCCGCCGAATGGCGCGACCGGCACGATTGGCGCTTTGAGCGGCTGGGATTTCAACACCAACACCAGCGGCAGCAGTTCCGACGAAATAAACCATTATTATTTCAACGTCACCAATGGCCTCGGCAACGTCCCTTTCGCCGCCACGGCCACGCTCGTTTGGAACCGCCAGCAAGGCCAGACCAGCATCAATAATCTCAATTTGTTTTTATACAACGCCGCCAACAGCAATCTGGTCGCCGGCAGCACCAGCCTGGTGGACAATGTTGAACACATCTTCGTACCGCAACTGGCGCCGGGCCGTTATGATTTACAGGTCTGGAAGGCTGCCGGAATTCCCAGAGTCAGCATCGTCAGCTCATCTGAAACGTACGCCCTGGCATGGGAATTTTCCTCAACGTGGCTGAACGTTGCCCCCTCCGGCGCCCACCTGGTGCTCACCTGGCCGATTTATCCGGATGGTTTTGCGCTGGCCTCGGCGACCAATCTGGTTGCGCCAATCCTTTGGAACACGAATTATCCGGCGCCGGTGGTGACGAACCGTTTGAACCGGGTTCTGGTCAGCGCGACCAACACCGGCCAGTTTTTCCGCCTGCAGCCGCCGTAAGTTCAGCCGGCACGGTCCGGCCTGGTCCGGCTCGAATTTTTTTCGAACGAGCGCTTTGGACTTTATCACGAATGGAGGTATAGTTTGCCGGATTTTTTGGTAACCTCAAGGACATGAGCAATTCACTGAAAGGAAAAGCCGCCCTCGTCACCGGCGCCTCGCGCGGGATCGGGCGGGCCATAGCCGAACGCCTCGGTCGGGAGGGAGCGGCGGTTGCCGTCAATTATGCCAGCCACGCCGGCGAAGCGCGAAAGGTTGTGGCGCAAATCGAAGCTTCCCGCGGAACGGCGTTTGCCCTTCAGGCCGACGTCGGACGCGTGTCGGAAATTGTCCGGTTGTTTGACGAAATCATCGCCCGGTTCGGCAAGCTCGACATTTTGGTAAACAACGCCGGCATCATGCCCGTCAACCCGGTCAGCGCCGTCACGGAAGCCGAGTTTGATCGCATCTTCGCCGTAAACGTCAAGGGCACGTTTTTCGCGTGCCAACAGGCGGCGACGCGGCTGGCTGAAGGCGGGCGCATCATCAACATGTCCAGCTCGACGACGGTGAGAATGATGCCGGCCTACGGAGCTTATGTCGCCACCAAAGGCGCGGTGGAACAACTGACGCGTTCGCTGGCCGGGGAGCTCGGACCCCGCGGCATTACGGTCAATATTATTTCACCCGGCCCGACCGATACCGAATTGTTCAACGCCGGCAAGACGCCGGAGCAGATTCAGCAGTTTGCGCGCGCGTCCGCCTTTGGCCGGCTCGGCCGGCCGCTGGAAATTGCGGAAGTGGTCGCGTTTTTGGCCAGTGACGCTGCCGGTTGGGTCACAGGCCAGAACATTCGCGTCAACGGCGGAATTGCCTGAGCCGCCCGCACTAAACTGCGCATTGCCAGACCTGCTGAAAATGGCGAAGATGTCGCCTGTCCATCTCACAACTCATGGTCATCCGCACTTTTTCAGCTATAACCGCGGTGGTTTCGGTTCTGGTCACCGCGCCAAGCCCAACTCACGCCGATACCTTTCCGGTCACCATCCAGGTTCACGCGGACAAGCCGATGGGCAAGTGGAAACCCATTTGGCGTTTCTTCGGCGCCGACGAGCCGAATTACGCCACCCGGCCGGACGGGAAGAAATTGCTCGGCGAACTCGGCCAGCTCGCACCGGACCGGGTTTACTTCCGCACCCACAATCTGCTCAACACCGGCGACGGCACGCCGGCGTTGAAGTGGGGTTCGACCGGCGTCTATACCGAAGACGCGCGGGGCAATCCCGTTTACAGCTGGACGATTCTGGACAGGATTTTCGACACCTACCGCGCCTGCGGCATCCGGCCGTACGTGGAAATCGGGTTCATGCCGGAGGCGCTGTCCATCAAACCGGAGCCTTATCAGCATCACTGGACGCCCCACGCGAAATACGGCGAGATTTTCACCGGCTGGGCCTACCCGCCCAAAAGCTACACGAAGTGGTCGGACCTGGTTTACCAGTGGGCCAAACACGACGGGGAACGCTACGGACGCGCCGAGGTGACGAACTGGTATTGGGAAACGTGGAACGAGGCCAACATCGGCTACTGGCAGGGCACGCCGCAGGAATTCTTCCGGCTGCACGATTGCGCCATTGCCGCCGTAAGGCGCGCCTTGCCGGCGGCGCGTGTCGGCGGTCCGGATTCGGCGGGCGGCGGGACGAAATTTTTCCGCGAATTTCTCGAGCATTGCCTGCATGGCACCAATTTCGTCACCGGCCGGATTGGCACACCGCTTGATTTTATTTCATTTCACGCGAAAGGCGCGCCGGTTTTCACCGATGATCACGTCCGGATGGGTGTGGCGAACCAGTTGCGCGACATCAATTCCGCTTTTGGCATCATCGCCTCGTATCCCGAATTGAAAAAAACACCAATCGTCATTGGTGAATCCGACCCGGACGGTTGCGCCGCCTGCCAAGCGCCGCAACTCGGCTACCGCAACCGGCCGGTTTATGCGTGCTACACCGCCGAATGCCTGGCCCGCGAATTGGAACTGGCGAACCACTACGGCGTGAACCTTGAAGGCGCGCTGACGTGGGCGTTTGAATTTGAAGACCAGCCGCCGTTCGCCGGCTTCCGCACGCTGGCAAGCGACGGCATTGATTTGCCGGTGCTCGACGCCTTCCGGATGTTCAGCCGGATGGGCGGTCGGCAATTGGCAACGGAAAGCGATCACACGGTCTCGCTGGATTCGATCTTGAAAGGCGGCGTCCGTGGCCAGCCTGATGTCTCGGCGCTCGCCAGCCTGGAATCCAACCAGTTGTGTGTGTTGGTCTGGCATTATCACGATGACGACATGGCAGGACCGGCGGCAGACGTGAAAATTGCCTTGGACGGGTTGCCGTCAAAAACGACGCGAGCCCGGATCCGGCATTTTCGCATTGACGACCATCACAGCGACGCTTTCACCGCGTGGCAACGGATGGGATCGCCGTTGTCGCTGTCGGCAAAACAATCCGCGGAACTGGAAAAGGCGGGACAACTTGCCGAATTGACGCCGCCGGAAGCCATCCGCATCAGAAACGGCAAGGCCGAATTGCGCCTGCATCTGCCCCGTGAAGCGGTTTCACTGCTGGTGGTCAGTTGGGAAGCGCCTCAGTGAAACAGCGGGTTCAGGGCAAAATGTTTCCCAACGCGATAACTGCCGGCGATGGCCCGCGTGACGAAATCCTTGGCCAGGCCAACGGCTCGGGGCAAATCGTGGCCGAGCGCCAGCGCCGCCGTGATGGCCGCGGAATACGTGCAGCCGGTGCCGTGCGTTCGCACCCCCTTGATAAACGGCGCGGTTAAAAGCAGTTCCGTCCGGCCGTCGCAGAAAACATCCACGGCTTCGCGCATTCCGCGCAAATGACCGCCTTTGACGAGCGCCGCGCAGCCAAAGCGCGTGTGAATTTCGCGGGCGGCGGCGCGCATCTTTTCGACGGACGTGATTTTTCCTCCGGTTAAAATTTCGGTTTCGTGCAAATTGGGGGTGACCAACGTGGCGAGCGGCAACAACTGTTCCTCCAATACGTTGAGCGCGGCCGGGGCCAGCAACCTTGCGCCGCTGGTCGAAACGATCACCGGATCAACCACCAACGGCGGACGCCTTTGGCTTTTGAGGAAATGGGCGACGGCATGGACATTTTCCGCCGAGAGCAACATGCCGGTTTTCACCGCCGCCGGCGACCATTCCTGGAAGACCGCCTCGATTTGCTGCCGCAACATTTTCGCCGTCGTGGATTTCAGGGCGAGAACACGGCGGGGATTCTGCGCGGTCAGGCAGCTAATGGCGCAGGCGCCATGGACCCCAAACGCGGCAAACGTTTTCAGGTCGGCCTGGATGCCTGCCCCACCGCCGCTGTCCGAACCGGCAATGGTCAGCGCCACCGGGCAATGCATGATTCGCGGCACGTCTTTGAGCTTACCGGAATTCGAAAAAGCGGCACTGAAAAAGAAAAAACACCGGGAAACCACGGCGGGAAAACCGCCCTGGGCCGACCAGGCGCGCAGGAACGGCGGCCTTGCTTTACACCGTGAGTTGAAGGATCAAATTGTTCAACTCCTGGATGCGCGGGGGTTTGCCGACCACCGCATCCACTTCCGGAGCGGTTTCTCCGTCCTCTTTCATGATCGTTCCCCAGCCGGTCATCATCACGATGGGCGTAGCCGGAGATTCCGCCTTGATGGTTCTGGCCACCTGGTGACCGTCAATGTCCGGCATCCCCAAATCCGTTATCACCATCTGATACGGCTGTTTCTGAAGCATCGCCGCCCGAAACATTTCCACCCCCTGTTTTCCCCCGGCGGCCGTCGTTACCTGATGATCCAGGGTGGTCAGACAATGTTTCAGCAGTTCCTGGATCTGCGACTCGTCATCGATGCAAAGGATGCGGAGCGAACCCCGACGCTTGTCGGGGTTGCGCGCCGGCGAGGTGGAAACGGTTGCGGGTGCAAGATCTTCCCGCACGGGGAAGCTGAGCCGGACACAAGTGCCCTGACCAGGCGCGCTCTCAATTTCAATGCTGCCATCGTGGCGGCGCATCATGCCATACACCATCGCCAATCCCAGGCCCGTCCCTCCCCGTTTGGCCTTGGTGGAGAAGAAAGGTTCCAGGCAATGTTGGCGGATTTTTTCATCCATGCCGATGCCATTGTCCCGCACCTCAATCTGAATCTGCTTCTCGGAAGGCAGGTTTTTCACCGCCGCCGGGCGGTGGATGGATCGGGTGCCCAGGGTAATGGTGCCGCCCTGAGGAAGAGCGTCGATCGCATTGAAAATCAAGTTGGTTAACGCCTCCCGCAAATCGCCCGGCTCGCAAAGCAGTTGCGGCAGCCGGGGGTCCAATTTGCGTTGAACTTGTATGGAAACGGACTGCTTTTGCGAGAGATCGCGCCAGCGAGGGCGGGTCAGTTCGCGGGACGGACTTCACGCCACTTTCACTTTTGAATTCTTTCCGCCATAATTATACTCAGGTCATGGACAAAGATGAGGTTGCGGAAATTCTGGCCG
Organism: bacterium; assembly: GCA_021780375.1. GTDB lineage: Bacteria > Verrucomicrobiota > Verrucomicrobiia > Limisphaerales > UBA11358 > UBA11358. The sequence goes on from JAJXYT010000194.1 coordinate 21,069, forward strand.
AGATCGGAACCTTGCTGGAATTGAAAGGGGAAAATCCGTTCAAGACGCGGGCCTACCAGAACGCCGCGCGCACCATTGAAAGCCTGAGTGAACCGCTGGCGAAAATGGTGGCCGAAAAACGGCTGGGCCAAATCAAGGGGATCGGCGAAGCGCTGGAACAAAAAATCACCGAACTGGTGGAAACCGGCCAGCTCGCCTACTACGACGAGTTGAAAGCCTCGATCCCGCCGGGGCTGATGGAGATGCTGGACATTCCGGGACTCGGCCCTAAAAAAATCCAGGCGCTCAACCAAAAGCTCGGCGTGGATTCGGTGGCGAAATTGGAGGCGGCCTGCCGGGCGGGCAAGGTCGCGCAACTCGACGGCTTCGGCGAGAAGACGCAGACGAATTTGATGGAAGGCATCGAGCGCCGCCGCACCTACGCCTCCAAACACCTGTTGAGCGACGCCTGGGTGGCGGCCGAACCCTTGCTGGACGTTCTGCGCGGGCATCCGGAGGTCATCCGGTGCAGCGCGGCCGGCAGCCTGCGGCGGTTCAAGGAGGTCATCGGCGATATTGATTTGCTGGCCTCCTCAAAAAAACCGGACGACGTGATTGAATTTTTTGTGGCGCAACCGGAGGTCATCAAAATCACCGCCCAGGGCGAGACGAAGGCGAGTGTCCTTGTTAAAGGCGGCATCCAATGCGACTTGCGGGTGGTCAGTGACCGCGAATTTCCGTTTGCCCTCGCCTATTTCACCGGCAGCAAGGAACATAATATCGTGATGCGCCAGCGCGCGATTCAGCGCGGCCTGCGTTTGAATGAATACGGCCTGTTCAAATCCAAAACCGAAACCCGCGATCCCAAATTGCTGGTGTCGTGCCGGGATGAAGCGGAAATTTTTGCCCGGTTGAACCTGCCGTTTATCCCGCCCGAGTTGCGCGAAGATCATGGCGAATTCGCCGCCGCAGAGAAGGACAACCTGCCCCGGCTCGTCGCATGGACGGATTTGAAGGGCGCGCTCCACAACCATTCGATCTGGAGCGATGGACACAATCGCCTGGAGGAAATTGCCGGCTACATGGAAGGACTGGGGCTGGAATATTGGGCCATCACCGACCATTCAAAATCATCGTTCCAGGCCAATGGTCTGGATGCCAAACGTGTCCGGCAACAGATTAAAGAAATCGGAAAAATCAACGGGCAACTCGCCGGACGCGGCAGCGAATTCCGGCTCCTCACGGGTTGCGAGGTGGACATTTTACGCGACCGGCTGGATTTCGATGACGAGCTGTTGGCGGAACTGGAAGTGGTGGTGGCGAGTTTGCACGTGCCGTCCAATAACGAAGCCGAAAACACAAAACGGCTGATTCGCGCAGCCCAAAATCCCTTCGTCCACATGCTTGGCCATCCCACCGGCCGGCTGTTGCTTGAGCGTGAGCCGTATCCGGTCAACCTCCAGGCCGTGATGGATGCCTGCGCCGAAACCGGCACGTGGATTGAATTGAATTGCAACCCGCATCGGCTCGATTTGGACTGGCGGCTTTGGCCTTATGCCAGGAGCAAGGGTGTTCAATGTGTCATCAACCCGGACGCGCACCGGAATGAGCACAGCGGCTTCCTCCGATTTGGCACTGGAATTGCGGCCAAAGGCTGGCTGGAGAGGGAAGATGTGGTAAACACATCCCCCCGCAAAGCCTTATTGGAAAAACTGAATGTTAAGCGCCGGAAAGGCAAAGCGTTTTAGTTTGTTTGCCCGCGCCGTTCGGTTGTTGAGCTTTACACAGCAAAAGCTCAAAACCGGGCGCGGTGCCCTGCATCGCAAGATCCTGAATGCAAAAATTGTCACGGAAAAAACCAAAAAATGATGTTTGACAGGATTCCGGTTTTATTGATATTTGAAGAGCAGTCAAAACGGTCGTGGTATTGTCGTTAGTTGTTTGTATCCTTGAACATCAAAAAGATGTCAAGTAGTGTAGCGGTATTTAACATAGCCCTATGAGAAAATTCTTTGTCTGTGCGGGTCTGGCCCTGGCTGGAACAACTGGCCTTCACGCTGCTTACGCGCCGGATTTAAACCAGATGCAAACCGCCAAGCTCTGGAGTGTCTCGGGCACCTTGCGCGGGTTTTATGACGACAACTACAACACCGCGCCATCGGGGTCGGTCGCCAAGCGCGACAGTTTCGGATTCGAAGTCAGTCCTTCCATCGGTTTGAACGTGCCATTGCAACAGACGGAATTGGGGCTGAAATACACCTACGGTCTGTATTATTACCAGGATCGCGAACAAATTAACGGGCGACCGATTGATCAAACCCATCAGCTCGATTTGTGGGCGGACCATGCTTTCACTGAACGCTGGCAGGCAAAGGTGATGGACACCCTGGCGGTGGGTCAGGAACCGCAGTTGGTTAATGGTGGCAGCTTATACCGTACGGAAGGAAACAACATTCATAATATGGGAGCCATTTCGGTGGACACACAATGGACCCGGCTCCTCGGCACGGAACTCAGTTACCAAAATAATTTTTACGACTTCCAGAACAGCGGCGGGAATTTCGCCAATCCCAGTCTGGCCGGACTGCTGAACCGGCTTGAGCACAATATTGCTTTGAATGTGAACTGGCGATTGCAGCCGACTTTGCTGGCGTTTGTCGGCTACCAATACCAGCAAGTTAATTATACCGCGAATGAACAGGTCGGTGAATTTTTCTTGCCTCCTTCCATTATCCCTCACTACTACTACAGTGACAATCGGGACAGCCGGTCGCAATTTGGATATGTGGGTGCGCAATATAATCCCTTGGATAATTTGACCCTGGCGGCACAGGCAGGCATTCAGTACGCAGATTATTACAATCCTCCCGCGGGTGCTCCCTCAACTGATCAGGTTTCTCCTTTCGCAAAACTGTCGGGAACTTACACCTATTTGCCGGGCAGTTACGTGCAATTAGGTTTTACCCAATCGCGGAATGCGACGTCTATCATTGCGATCAGCGGCAACAAAGCCACCTTGGACGAGGAAAGCTCGGTGGCTTATGCCGTCCTTAACCACCAGATTACCCCCAGATTGACCGGCAACCTGATGGGTCAAATCCAATACTCGACTTTCAACGGCGGCGCCGTGGACGGTCAGTCGCAAACCTGGTACAGCGTGGGGTTGAACCTGGCTTACACCATTAATCCGCATGTCTCGGCTGAAATTGGTTACAATTACGACGATGTCACCTCAGCCGGGCCTTTCGTGCCAGGGTATGATCGTAACCGCGTTTATCTGGGTATCACGGGCACTTATTGACCAGAAAGCATTGCGTGAGCCGTATTTGAACGTTTGAGCAGGAGCAAGGGTCTTTACTCTGGCTCCTATTTTTTTTTGAATTATGGATCCATCAAAACCCGATTCCATGCAGGACGTAAAACTGCATTTTCTGGATTATTTGCGCATTTTACGCATTCGCAAGGCGATCATCATCACCGTCTTTTTGATCACCTTCACCATTGCGACGGTGGTAACGTTCATTTTGCCGGAATCCTATTCCAGCACGGCCCGAATCAAGATTGAACCGGACACGATTGCCGATATTCAAGGGGTCGCGGGTGGATCCGGTGATGCCACTTATGCCCCTTACGATCCTTATTTCATCCAAACCGCGTTTGAAATCATCCAGGATCAAGTGGTCCTCAATAAGGTTATCGCCAAGCTGGATTTAAATACCGTATGGGGCAAACGGTACAATGGCGGCGTGCCACTTCAGACTTCCGTCACCATGACCATGCTCAAGCGGCGACTGTCTCTTGACCCGGTCCGGAACACCAAATTAATCGAAATTACGGTTTACGACGAAGATAAAAACATGGCGGCGAACATTGCCAATGCCATCGTGGATGCCTATCGCGATTACCGGCAGAACCTGCGCACCCAACAAACCGAACGCGGCATCAAGGCCTTGCAGGATCAGTATGAGGCCGACCAGGTGAAAATCGATGCCGCCCAGCAGAAAGTGGACCAGTTGCGCAGTGATTTGCACATCAATGATTACGATCCCAACTCGACCAGTCCTTCCCCCACCCTGACCTCGGAGCAGTTGCGCATCTACAATAACCAGATGATTGAGGGTGAGGCGCAATACGTGAAGCTGGAAAAAGAGGTGACGGAACTGCAACCGCTCAGCCCGGAAAAATTAAGGGAAGTTCTGCCCACCGTGGTTCAAGACTCGACGCTGTCTGATTTGCTGGTCAAGTTGAATACCGCCAAACAGAACCTGGTCAGCCTGACGAACGATTTCTCGCCGGCCAATCCGGATGTCATCCGGGTTAATTCTTTGATTGTCGAGTTGAATAATCAAATCAATGACCGGGTCAGTGGCATTATGGCGGGCCTGACCAGCGAGATGCAGGCGCAGAAGGCTTCGCTGGATGCGTTGACGGAATCGGTCAATGAAGCAAAACAGAAAGACCTGGACGCCGCCGTGAAAGATCAGCCGTATTGGGAGGCAAAACGCAAAGTGGCGACCATGCAGGATTTTCACCGGCTGCTGTCCACCAAGATTGAAGCCGAAAAGATTGACATGCAGATTCCCAAGACCGGCATGGTGGAAATTGTGCGCCGGGCCGAACCGGGTAAAGACCCCGTCCGCCCGAACAAGGCTTTGAACATTGTTTTGGGCGTGGTGGTGGGACTGATTGTCGGCGTTGGCCTGGCTTTCTTCATCGAATATCTGGACACCAGCGTTAAGACCATTGACGAGGTGGAACGTGCGTTCCAGGCGCCGGTACTCGGTGTCATTCCCCAGAACGTCGGTTATTTGCTGGAGGAAGGGCCGGACAGCCAGCATGCCGAGGCGTACCGCGTCTTGCGAACCCATTTCTTGTTCTCCCGGAAGGACGACAAGCTCAACAGCATTGTCATCATCAGCGCGGGCATGGGTGAAGGCAAATCCACCACCGCCCTGAACCTGGCCACCGTTTTTGCCCAGGCGGGCCAGCGCGTCGTGATCGTGGATTCGGACCTCCGTCGCCCGACCCTCCACAAAATACTTCGGGTCAGCAATAATATCGGTTTGACCAATTATCTGTTGAAACAAAATTCGCTGGAGGAAGTCATTCAAACCACCCCGGTGCCGATGCTCGATTTCATGGCCAGCGGCAAACTGCCCAGCAGCTCGATGAGCATCCTCAATTCGCTGCAGATGAAAAACCTGATCACGGAGTTGAAGCAGCGCTACGATTTTGTGTTTTTTGATTCGCCGCCCATCCTGGGCGTCAGTGATGCCGCGGTGCTCGCCAGCGAAGTGGACATGGCCATCCAGGTCATCCAATATCGCCGGTACCCGCAGCCGATGAACATCCGCGCCAAACAATTGATCGAAAAGGCCGGCGGCAATCTGATCGGTATTGTGCTTAACAACATCACCATGTCGCAGGACGAAGGCTATTATTACTACTATTCACGCGACGAAGACGAAGTGGAAGCCACACCGCAGAGCACTGCGGACGACCCGAACAAAACCGGCATCAAACAAAAGTATTGATTGTGCGGCCAATTTCGCGAGCATGGTCGGTGATGAAACTGTTTTGGACTCTGTCGCGCGCGAAATGGCCCGCTTTGGGGTTGTTGCTGGCCGGATTGATTTTGAGCGGGTGCTCATCGCCATCTGAAGAAATTCTCTTTTCCGACAACCCCCAGCCGCCTTCCGCATTAACGGGAACGGATGCGGGAACAGGCACCGCGCCAGCAGACACAAACCCGGGTGATTTAACGGCTGCCCGTTTTCATATCGGTGACAACGTCACGGTGGACTACTCGGGCACGGTTACGCCCATCCCGGAAAATGTCCAAACCATCACGGAAAACGGCAACATCACGCTTCCCTACATCGGCACGGTTCGGGCCTTGGGCAAAACAGCAGGCGAATTGCAAAATGAGATTCATGACCTCTATGTGCCCAAGTACTATGTCCGGTTGACTATCACGGTCAGTTCTCCGCAGCGCGTCTTCTACGTCGGGGGAGAAGTGAAACAGCCCGGTCGCCAACTCTACATCGGTGAAACCACGGTCACCAAGGCCATTCAGGCTGCCGGCGACTTCACCGACTTTGCCAATCGAAAGCGGGTCAAGCTCATCCGGCACAACGGTGAAATTATCACCGTCAATTGCATCAAAGCCCTGAAAGACCCGTCGTTGGATGCGCCCGTTTATCCCGGTGACCAAATCCAGGTGCCACGCCGGATTTTCTGATGATTGAACTTCACATTCTGACGGGAAAAAAGGCGGGCAGCCAATCGGTTGTTCGCCGTTTTCCTTTTCGCATCGGTCGCGCCAGCGGGAACGATCTGCAACTGAATGATGATGGCGCGTGGGATCAACACTTGACCCTGGAATTTCACCGGCGGGAAGGTTTCAAACTCGCCGCCGCGCAGAACGCCCTGGTCATGATCAATAATCAACCGGTCCAGGTCGCGCTGCTCCACAACGGCGATGTCATTACCCTCGGCTCCGCCAAACTGCAATTCTGGCTTGCGGCCGCCCGCCAGCGTGGCCTCTGGTTGCGGGAAAGATTCGTTTGGGCGCTCCTGGCAGCGGTCGTTTTGGGTCAATTCATTCTGATTTACCGGCTGATTCGTTAGTGCCGGAAATGCCGGGTGCCGGTGAAGGCCATGGCCAACCCCCGCTCATCCGCCGCCGCAATGACTTCGGCATCCCGCACCGAACCGCCCGGTTGAATCGCCGCCGTCGCACCCGCCTCCGCCGCGGCAATTAAACCGTCCGGAAACGGGAAAAAGGCGTCGCTGCAAACCACGCTGCCTTTGAGCGAAAGTTTCGCCTCGCCCGCCTTCCAGACGGCAATCCGGCTCGCGTCCACCCGGCTCATCTGGCCGGCGCCGATGCCCAGCGTCCGACCGGCCCCGCCGGCAGCGGGGTCCGCCACCACGTAAACAATGGCGTTCGACTTCACATGCTTGACGACCCGCCAGCCGAACAGCATCGCGCTCAATTCCGCCTCGTTGGGCGGGCGCCGCGTGACAATTTTCAAGTCGGTCGCCGCAGTTGCCTTCAAATCGCGTTCTTGCATCAAAAAGGAATCCGCCCCAACGCTGCGAACCTCCCACCCCTGCGCGTTTAGCGGTGATTTCAACAATTTGAGCAGCCGCAAATTTTTCTTCTTTTGCAGAACGGCGAGCGCTTCCGCCGAAAAATCCGGCGCGATGATGACCTCGCTGAAAATTTCCGCGAGGGCGTCCGCACAGGCGCCGTCCAGCGGGTGGTTCACGGCGATGATGCCGCCAAAGGGCGCCTGCCGGTCGGTGGCAAACGCCTGGTCCCACGCCTCGCGCAGGTTCCTGCCCTGGCCGACACCGCACGGATTCATGTGCTTGAGAATCGCCAGCGTCGGCGGCGCGCCCGCGAATTCAGTGATTAAATTGGCCGCCGCCGTCAAATCCAGAATGTTGTTGTAGGAAAGTTCCTTGCCATGAAGCTGCTGGAAAAAATCGCGGAATTTGCCGTACAGCGCCGCTTTTTGATGCGGATTTTCACCATAACGCAGCGGTTGTGCCAGCGGCGCGGAAATGGAAAGCGATTCCGGCAATTCCGAATTCCGAATTCCGAATTCCGAATTCAAATGTGCCGCAATCGCCGCGTCGTAGGCCGCCGTTCGCGCAAAAACCTTGGCCGCCAGCCTGCGGCGCAGGTCGAGCGTCGTGTTGCCCTTGGCCTGGATTTGACCGGTGACTTCCGCGTAATCCAGCGGATCCACCACCACCGTCACACTGTCGTGGTTTTTGGCCGCGCTCCGGAGCATGGACGGCCCGCCGATGTCGATGTTTTCAATCGCCTCGTGCAACGACACGTCCGGCTTGGCCACGGTTTGCTCGAACGGATAAAGGTTCACCACCACGAGATCGATCGGCTGAATGTTGTGCTCCTGCACGGCCGCCTCGTGCCTGGCGTTGCCGCGGAGGAACAGCAGTCCGCCGTGAACTTTCGGGTGCAGCGTTTTGACGCGACCGTCGAGCATTTCGGGGAACCCGGTGTATTCGCTGATCTCTTTTACTGCCAATCCGGCCTCCCGCAACGCCCTGGCGGTGCCGCCGGTGGAAATCAGTTCAACGCCCGACGCCGTGAGCGCCTGGGCCAACGGAACCAGACCGGTTTTATCGGAAACGGAGAGCAATGCCCTTTGAATTTTTGCCATAACCCCCTGAAAATCCCCCAAAGCCGCCGGTGCCGTCAATGGTAAATCAGGATTTCGGATTCTGCGTTTGCACCATGTCCGCGCCAGTCGCGCGTTCGAGCCGGGCGCGGGCGGCGGCGTAGTCGTGCAACGCCTGAATTTGCGTCGTGCGCGCCTGCGTCAGCGAAGTCTGGGCGTCCAGCACGTCCAATTGCGTGCCGGTGCCGGCCGTGGCGCGCGCCTCGGCTTCGCGCAGCGCCTCCTCGGCCTCCGCCTGGACGGTCTTTTGCGAATCCAGCACCTCGCGGGCTTCAATGAACTGGGAATACGCCGTGCGCACCTCCAGCTCGATCTGGCGTCCCATGTCCTCAACGTCCGTCCTGGACCTCTCGTAAAGTGCCCGCGCCTGCACCACTTTCCCCCGCGTCAGCATTCCGTCAAAGATGTCCCAGCTCAATTGCGCCCCGGCATTCCAGCCGTGAATGTCGTGATCGAGGTCAGCGGGCTGCGTGAATTGCGCGTTATACCAACCATAGCCGGCAAAAACCTGGACCGTCGGTTTGTAACCCGATCTGGCGCTGGCCACGTTTTCGCGTTGCAACGCTTCCGCTTTGCGCAGGGCGGCGAGCTCGGTGCGGCTGGCCAACGCCTGCTCGATGGCCTGCGGCAAATCAATCTGATAGGGCTTGGCTTCGAGCTGGTCGGAGAGATTCAGCGGAATGTCCTCCCAAATGTCGCGCGGCAGATTGTAGCCGAGCAGGTTGGCCAGATTGTTTTTGGCGATGCGGTAATTGTTCCGCGCCTGAATCAGGGCCGGCCGCTCGTTGGCCACGGCGACTTCGGCCCGCAGCACGTTGAAATGCGGCACCGTGCCGGCATGGTACCGGCTTTGCTGGTCCTCGAGCTCTTTTGAAAGCAACGCCACGGACGCCTCATGCACGACGATTTGTTGCGCCGCCAGCAATACATCGTAATAAGCCAGCCGCGTGTTCAGCAGCGTATCCTGCACCACGGTCTGATATTGCAATAAGGACTGTTCCTTCGTGAGCCGGGCGGCGCGAATGGCAGCAACCATTTTCCCGCCTTCATAAATGGACTGGACAATCTGAACGCCCGCATTCCAATTTTGATCGGGCAACTGGGGAATGGTCGAGACGGGAAAGCTCTCAATCGCGCTGCGTTCGGTCCTCTTGTATTGGCCGGAAGCGACCACGTGGGGCAGCGCCACGGCCCGGGTCTGGATCACGATGCCGTAGTTCGCCTGCAAATCGCTCTTGGCCTTGAGAATCGTGGCGTTCTGGCTCAGCGCCAGGTTCAGGCAATCCACGAGCGACAGCGGTCGAGTGACCCAGGCGGGCGCGTTGGTGTCGGCGGCCGTGCTTTGCGCCGGAGCATTCGAACCGGCGATGAATCCGGCAAGCAACAACAGGAAAATCAGTCTGGTCGTTTTCATATTTTTCAAATTCTTTCAAGGCCGCCGGCGCTTGCCCCGTGGAGTAAGCTCCGCGGGTTTGCGGCGCATCCTGACCTCGGCTACTCCACGGGGCAGGGCCCGGCCCGGTTTGAACCCGGGTGTTTCAGGGTCGGACAAGTGCTTCATGGCGGCAAGCGAGAAGCGCGCAATATGCCCGGCCAGCGGCTCCACCGCCGAGGCGTCCAGTCGCTGCTCGGGAAAAAGCCGTGTAATCATGATCCGGCAATGATGAAAAAAAACACACTGGCTGACGATGCTGAAACAACACAGTCGAACTTCTTCGTCCTCGGGTGGACCGCCGAGAATTTCCGCCACCAGGCCGCGCAGCTGATCGGCCATCGGCCGGATCCGCCCTTCCAGCAACAGCTCCAGCGCCCCGGTCGGCTCCACCATTTCACGCGACATGATCTTGCCAAACCGCGTGCTGGAGCCGCTGTCGAAGATGCGGAGCAGAAAAGACCGGATAAAGGCGCGCAGTTTTTCCTCCGGCGGCGCGTCAGCCGCCACGCCCAGCAAGGGGGGATATTTTTCAAAGGCCTTCTGCTGCGAATCCCGCAGAACCTCGGCGTAAAGCGATTCCTTGTCGCCGAAATGGTAGTTGACGGCGGCGACGTTGGCGCCCGCCCGCCGGCAAATTTCGCGCACGGTGGCGTTGCGGAAGCCGGTCTGGGCAAACACCTCTCCCGCCGCCTCCAGGAGCTGACGGCGCGTTTCATCATGCGCCGGGGGCCCGGGGCCGGACGACGATTTCAAATTCATGTTTCAAACAAATAATTAAAACATTTGTTTGACATGTCAACGCCTTTTGTTAACTCATTGGAAGATAACGAAATCGTGCGCAGAACGTCGGCCTTCATCCCGCGCTTTTTTCCAGGCCATCCAATTTGCCGGCTGGCTGACTGCGATTCTCCCTCTCCCGGGGGAGAGGGCCGGGGTGAGGGCGGTCGTTTCAACCGATTCGTTCTCCCCGTGAAACTGCACGAGTTCAACTGGCAACGGTTCCGGGCGATCGGGGGTGATGCTGAGCATCGGCATCCGGCGTTAGCGGCAGACGTTGGATTAAATAATTGACAGCATCAACATAACTTTTTGTTGCTTAGAAGGTTTCTCGCTGAACTTGCAAATTTGCCCCACTTCGGTTCTCCTTAGCCTGAATGTGGCGACGAAGTTGCCTGATTTTAACGGTGGTGATGGCCTTGACGGGACGAGTGGCGGCGAGTCTCGAATCCGGCGAGGTGAACCTGGATTATGTCGTCAAGCGCGCCGAGGAGCGGGCACGCCATCCGTTCCATTCGCCGCGCGCCGACCTGCCCAAGGTACTGCGGCAGGACAATCTTGATTACGACAAGTACCGGCAGATTCGTTTCCGCCGCAGCCAGGCTCTGTGGCGGGTGGAAAACCTGCCCTTCCGTATTGAATTTTTCCATCCGGGTTATCTCTACCAGGAGCCGGTGCATGTGTATGAATTCACGGCGACCCATTTGCAACCGATCCGGTTTGTGGAGGATTTTTTTGATTACGGCGGCCTGAACATCGAAAATGAAATTCCGGCCAACACCGGTTACGCCGGTTTTCGAGTCCTGTATCAACTGAACAAAACCAATCAATGGGACGAACTCGGCGCGTTCCTCGGCGCGAGTTATTATCGGCTGCTGGGCAAGAATCAGCGCTACGGCCAGTCGGCGCGGGGTCTGGCGGTGGATTGTGGAGAAATGGACCGCCCGGAGGAATTTCCCATCTTCACCGACTGGTGGCTTGGCAAACCACAACCCGGCGACAAGGAATTGACGCTGTTTGCCCTGCTGGACAGCGTCAGTTGCACCGGCGCGTATGAATTCATCATCCACCCCGGTGACACCACAACGGCGGATGTCGAGGCGGTGGTCTTCCTGCGCAAACCGAAACAAATCCTGGAGGCGAACCCGCAACGGAAACTGCCCATCAAAACCATCGGCATGGCGCCGCTGACCAGCATGTTCTGGTTCGGCAAAAATTCGGAACGCAAGTTTGACGACTATCGCCAGGAGGTGCATGACGCCGACGGCCTGCTGGTGCACATGGACAACGGCGAGGTGCTCTGGCGTCCGCTGGACAATCCGGCCATCCTGCGGCACCAGGTTTTTTATGCGCCGCACATCCGCGGTTTCGGCCTGCTGCAGCGGGAACGTTCCTTTGCGGCGTATCAGGACATGTTCAACCTTTTTCAACGGGAACCCAGCGTGTGGGTCGAACCGCACAGCGATTGGGGCGAAGGCGATTTGCATCTGGTCGAATTGAGCGCCAACTACGAAGGCCTGGACAATATCGTCGCGTTCTGGGACCCGAAAAACAAACCGGCGCCGATGCAACCTTTCCGTTTTGGTTACACCCTGTACTGGGAAAACGGTGAAGCGGACATAAAACTTTCTGAAAACCGGGTCGTCAGCACGCGCATCGGTCTCGATGCGGGCCAGGCCAACACCCGCGTCATCATGATTGATTTTACCGGGCCAAAACTGGACGCCATTCCCCAAAACAATCCGCCGGAGGCCATCGCCAGTTGCAGCACCAACGCGGCGATTGTGTGGAACCAGGTTTTGCGCAATACTTTCCTCAAGACATGGCGTGTCGTCTTAAAAATGCAGCCGAATCCGGGTAATACCGATCCCGTGGATATCCGGTGCACGTTGCAACAGGGAACGAATATTCTGAGCGAAACATGGACCTACCAATGGAGTCCGCCCTGACCGGCCCGGGCGCGTTGACCGACGTTTCCGGCCGGCTGGCCGGCCGCCCGTTGGAAGAGTGGAACGCCGCCTACGCCAAGGTGGAAAACTATTTCCACGCCCTGCGGATTCGCAACAAGGCGTTATTGGGCCAGTTGGTGCTCCGCGTGCTCGAACGCGCCATGAAGCGCGCCCCGGTCGAACCGGGCCACTCCGCCACCCAGATTGCCGCCGAGGAAATGGACCGCATCGTGACCGAGTGGTTTGCCGCAGTGTTGCATGAACCGCCCACCAACGCCGACCAGATGCTCTCCACCCGCGGGCGGCTTGCCCTGCTCCTCGCGGACATGCCCGGCAAGTGGCAGGATCAATTCCTCCGCCCGCCACCCTGGCCGGAGGAATTCGTCCATTCCATGCGCGATGCCTACCTGCGCGCCGGACCGGGGTTTCAACTTTCCAAAATGACCCCGCGCCCGTTTGACCTGGGTCCCCTCACGACCCTGACGAATCTGGGCCGGATTCCTTATTTGAAAATGGTGATGGCCTGGACCTTGTTCATCCTGTTGCTGTTCGCGATTTTTTATTTCACACACTGAACCATGCCCGGCGCCCCCCAGTCCGCTTCCGCCTCGGACCAGCCGCCGCCCCTGGGTGTGACTCCCCTGCCCCGGGTCCACCGCGGCTGGCGCGTGTTTGTTTTTTATTCCTGCGCCCTGTTGTTGACGGGATTGGTCTCCCTGCTCTTCGCCGATTTGCTCTGGCGCACCGGCTGGTCCGCCTCGAGCACCGTGTTGTTCGCCGTGTTCGTCATTCTGTTTTCGCTGATCGCGATCGGCTGTATGCATGGCGTGTTTGGTTTTGTCCTGCGCGCCGTCGGCGACCCCCGCCGCATCACGCAAACGGAGTACCGCACGCAAAGCATCGCCGGCGTCAGCACGGCCATCGTTTTTCCCATCTACAACGAAAACATCGTGCGCGTTTACGAAGGGCTGCGCGCCACCTACGAATCGCTCAAAAAAACCGGCCAGCTCGAACACTTCGACTTTTTCATTCTCAGCGATTCAACCGATCCGGACAAATGGGTGGAAGAAGAACGGTGCTGGTATGAATTGATCGGCGAACTGGACGCACTGGGACGGATTTATTACCGCCGCCGCACGGACAACGAAGGCCGTAAGAGCGGCAATGTGCGTGACTTTCTCAACGCCTGGGGCCGCCGTTACCGATATTTCCTGGTGTGCGATGCCGACAGCATTATGCGTGGCGAAACGCTGGTGGATCTGGTGAAGTTGATGGAATTGCACCCGACCGTCGGACTGATTCAAACCGTTCCGGCGCTCGTGAACGCGGAATCACTCTTCGGCCGCATCCAGCAATTCTCCAACCGCCTTTACGCGCCGGTGTTCATCGCGGGGTTGAATTATTGGGCGCTGAATCTGGGCAATTATTGGGGACACAATGCCATCATTCGCACCGAACCGTTCATGCAGCATTGCGATCTGCCGCAGTTGCCCGGACAGAAACCCTTTGGCGGCCAGATTCTCAGCCATGATTTCGTCGAGGCCGCGCTGTTGTCGCGGGCCAACTGGGAGGTGTGGCTCGCTTATGACCTGGAAGGCAGCTACGAGGAAGTCCCGCAGGGGATGATTGAAAATGCGCAGCGCGAACGCCGCTGGTGCCAGGGCAATCTGCAACACGGCCTGGTCTTGTTCGTCAAAGGCCTGCGCGGGGTGAACCGGCTGCATCTGTTGCTGGGCATTTGCGGCTATCTCGCCGGGCCGCTGTGGCTGGTGTTTCTGCTCGTGTTCAACTGGATCCACTGGTATCAAAAATATACCGGGCTGTCGGAAATCACGGTCCATGGCTACCTGACCAACCTGAGCGGCACCGCCCATGCCTTTCTGGTCTTCAGCATCTGCATGGCGGTTCTGTTTTTACCGAAGGTGCTGGCGTTGATTGACCTGGCGTTTGATTGGGAACGCCGCCGGGCCTTCGGCGGCCTGGCCCGCACCACGGTGGGTGTCGTGGGCGAAACCATTTTTTCCACGCTGCATGCGCCGCTGCTCATGCTCTGGCACACGCGTTTTGTCGTCACCAACCTGTTCGGGGCCAGCGTGGGCTGGGGCCAGCAAATGCGCGGCTCCGATGGCACAACGTGGTTGTCCGCCCTCCGGCGGCATTGGGGCCACACCCTCATCGGCCTGGTTTGGGGCGTATTCATGTGGCGGTTGAATCAGTTCCTGTTCTGGTGGTTCACTCCGGTCTTCACCGGCATGGTGCTGTCCATCCCGCTCAGCGTGTGGACGAGCCAACGCAGCCTGGGCGCGCGCGCGCGAAAACTCGGGCTGTTTCTGACTCCGGAAGAAACCAACCCGCCGGTCGAACTCGTTTCGCTGCGCTCACAATTGCGAATCCACGAAATGACCGACGACACCACCCCGCGCCCTGCCTACGCCGGCCTGGCCGAAGCGGTGTTGGATCCTTACGTCAACGCGATTCATGTTTCGCTGTTGCGGGAGAAGCAGCTGAATCCCGTTTATGCCGAGCAACTCGTCCGGCTCGGCGCCGGGCGTGAAGAAGTTCGGACCCTGGGCAGGAAATTGCTGGCCGAAGGCCCGGCCCAATTAACCGCCGCGGAACGACTCCTGGTCATGACCGACGCACACGCGATGGTCCGCCTGCATCAGCAAGCCTGGTTGCGCCCCGACGAGTCGCTGGCGCCGTGGTGGCGAGCGGCCATCCAGGAATATAGCCGTCGCGATTGATTCAGCCCGCCTGCCGGAATTTCCTGAAACAGATTCACGGGACGGGAGCTCGCCCTCTTCTCACTCTGTCTGCCATCAGCTTTGACGGGATATTTCGTTCTGGCGCGGCCCGGTTGGCGTTTTATACCGTTCATCTTATGCGATCCAAATGCTTCTCTCTCCCTGTCTTTACTTTTGTTGCGTTAATGGCCGCATGCCTCGGTCGCGCCCAAATGACGGTTGCGCCCGACAAGCCCGACGGCGTGTACCAGGTCGGAGACACCGTTCATTGGACAGTGGAATGGCAAGGCCAATCCAATGCGCCGGCCGCCCACTACACCCTTAAAAGCGGCGGCCTGACCGACGTGGGACAGGGCAACCTGAATTTCAGCAATGACGCCGCCGGGATCGAAACCCGGTTCGCGACGCCGGGCACCTTGTTGGTCGAGGTGCAATGGCAGCCGGAGAACGCCACTCATCGAGCCGTTGGCGGCGCCGTGGCCGCGCCGGACCGCATCACGCCGGCCGCGTCAATGCCGGCCGATTTCAACGCGTTCTGGAAGGCCAAAATCAAGGAACTGAAAAAAGTCCCGGCCAATCCCAAACTCGAAGCGGCGGCCAGCGGAAAACCGGGCGTGGCTTATTGGAAAATCACCATGAACAACATCCGCGGAACCCATATCCAGGGCCAGATCGCCCGGCCCGCAACCGGCCAAAAGTTCCCCGCACTGCTCATTGTTCAATGGGCGGGTGTTTACGGATTGCAGAAAAGCTGGGTGACCGACCGGGCCGCGGAAGGCTGGCTGGCGCTGAACCTTGAACCCCACGATCTGCCGATTGATGAACCGGCGGAGTTTTACACGGAACAATCCGCC
Organism: bacterium; assembly: GCA_021780375.1. Lineage (GTDB taxonomy): Bacteria > Verrucomicrobiota > Verrucomicrobiia > Limisphaerales > UBA11358 > UBA11358. Next base: position 37,023 of record JAJXYT010000194.1, read on the forward strand.
GGACCGCTCAAGAATTACTGGTCCATCGGCAACGACAATCGCGACACCAGCTATTTTTTGCGGATGTACCTGTCCTGCTACCGCGCCGTCGAATACCTGAAGACACGACCGGACTGGAACGGCCAGACGCTGGTGGTGATGGGCGACAGCCAGGGCGGACAACAAACCATCATGATTGCCGGGTTGCATCCCAAAGACATCACGGCGGCGCTGGCACTCGTGCCGGCGAACGGTGACACCCTGGCGCCTGATGTCGGCCGCGCGCCCGGCTGGCCGCATTGGTATTTCAACACGGAAGGCAAAGACCCGGCGAAAGTGCGCGAAGCCAGCCGCTATTATGACATCGCCAACTTCGCGCGGCACATCAGATGTCCCGTGCTGGTCGGCTTGGGGCTGAGGGACGAAACCTGTCCGCCCTCCAGCGTATTGGCGGCAGTGAATGAAATGACTTCACCGAAGGAAGTGGTCATCCTGCCAAAGTCCGGCCATCAAGACGAACACGGAACGCAAAGTTTCTACAATCAACGCCGCTATGGCGGCTGGCTGCCCGCCCTGCGGCAAGGCAAGCCCGCGCCGATTGAGCAACATTAACATGGCAGCCACGGTCTGCAACCGCCGCATTTTTGGAGAGGCGAAATAAAACTGGCGGCGTTCACCGAACGCCGCCTCAAATGCTGACGCAGCCGAAACTACTGGGCCGGGATGATTTCTATTCCGTTGATCTCAGGACTTTGCACGTTGGCCGTGAAGGTAATGGCCAGTTTGCCGTCCGTGACATCCACGTTGTCCACGGTTACGTCATAGGCCTTTTGCGGGCCGCCGGCCTTGACCCAGACGTCGAAATCTTTGAATTCATTTTGCCCTCCGACATTGAAGGAAAACACCCGCTCTCCCGGGCCGGTGATCCCTTCAAAGGTTTCGGCAAAATGCAGCTTCACCGTATATTTGCCGTTGGGAACGTTCTCGGAAAAGGACGTCATGTCGTAATGTTCCGTCCGATATAGCGCGGGGTCTTTCGTGTTGGCAATGGGCATGTCGTCATCCCGGGTGATCACCTCACCATCCGCAAAACCCTGGTCGGCGAGCCAAGTGTTGCCTTCAACATCGACGTAGTTGGTGTCCGAGCCGGCATCAATGCGGATGGCCTTGAATGCGGAGGCCGGTGTGGCTTCGGCAGTTGCGGCGGGTGCCGCCGCCGGCTCGGTTGCGGTTGCCGGTTTGCTGCTGGATTGTTCCCTGGCAGATTGGCAACCGGCGACTAACAGCATCGCGAGCGCTGAAATCAGCGATCCGCACGACCACAGAGTGAAACGTTT
>JAJXYT010000200.1 GCA_021780375.1 bacterium
TATGACGTTGAAATGGATTGCGCAACGGCTGCGGATGGGCAGTTGGACCAATGTCGCCAATTGTCTGGCGCGCAAGAAAAAATGAATCGAAAAGTGTCAATAGTGTGGACTGACCCGTTTCAGTTATTGTTTCAATCTGAAAAACAAGTTGCCCGTGGGCGGCGTGATGTTCAGATAATTCGTGCCGCTGGAAGTCGTCACGCCGCCGCTGCCTGACCAACCGGCGGGCGCGGACAGGTTGTTATTCTGCTGCAAAGTCCAGCCGGAAACATTTTGCCAATAGACCGTCACTGTATTGTCGGAATGGCTGATGTAAAGCGTCGGCGCGCCAGCAGTTTGGACGACGGAAAGCAAACTCCAGAATCCGCCGGTCAGGAAATAATCGCCGCCGGTCATCGCGCCACTGGCATCGGGCTGGCCAATGGTGCCGCTGACGGTGTAAACGCCGCCGGTGCTGGTGCCTCCGCCGCTGTCAATCGTGGACCAGTCAATCGAGTAGTTTTGCCCCCGTGCCTGAAGGCAGCAGGCGGCAGGAAGCAGGCAGAGCAGCAAGAATAGTCTCATGGTCAAACCTTTCTCAATAGGCCAGGATCGTTCCTTCGTGGCCCAAGGGGAGGAACTGGCCGTTGCCGACGTATTGCAGTTCAATTGCCCCGTATTGGCCGCCGGTTAAATAGCCGGCTGCGCCCAGCGTGGTGCTCGGAATGGAAGTGTAAATCTGGCCGCCGGCCACCACCCCGACGAGCCGCGTGCCATCCGCCGAGCAAGCGACGGAATACCAATTCCGGGCGCTGGCGCACGCCATCCAAGTCACACCCGAATCGGTCGAGGTCCAAATCCGGCCATTAGTGACGGCTGCCACCAGCTTGGTTCCATCCGGCGTGGAAGCGACACACTGCCAAATCAGGCTGCTGGCGTGGGCCGTCCAACTCGCGCCATAATCGCTTGAGGTGTAAATCTGCCCGCCATAAACCACGGCGACGAGCTTGCTGCCGTCCGACGAAGAGGCCACGCCGCCCCAATACTGGCTGCCGGCATGCGCCGTCCAGGTCACACCCGAATCGCTTGAGGTGTAAATCTGGCCGGGCGCAGAAGTGCCAACACACGCCACGAGCCGGGTGCCGTCCGCCGAGGAAGCCAAGCCGGTCCAATATTGGCTGCTGGCCCGCGCCGTCCAATTGACCCCCGAATCGCTCGAAGTGTAAATCTGACCGCCTTGGACCGCCGCGACCAGTTTGGCGCCATCCGCCGAGCAAGCGACCAAAAACCAATTCTGGTTGCTGGCGTGCGCCGTCCAGGTCGCACCCGAATCGCTTGAGGTGTAAATCTGCCCGCCATAAACCACGGCGACGAGTTTGGTGCCGTCCGCCGAGGAAGTGACGGAAGCCCATTGCTGGCTGATGGCGTGCGCCGTCCAGGTCGCGCCCGAATCGCTCGAAGTATAAATCTGGCCGCCGTAGATCACCGCCGCGAGTTTGGTGCCGTCCGCGGACGAAGCGACCGAAACCCAATTCAGGCTGCTGGCGCGCGCCGTCCACGTCGCGCCGATATTTCCTGGAATGCTTCCGGCCAGGATGATTTGCCCGCTGTTCTGCGCGATTTTCCAGCCGCCCGCGCCCGTGCCGGACACGCGAACCACATCGCCGAGGCCCGCCGCGGCAGGCAGCGTGAGCGTGACCTGCACGTTGTTCGTCAGCAAATACGCCCGGTTCGCCGCCGCCGTCTGGCTCGTGCCCGCCACGGTCTGCCAAGCGAGTGTTCCCGGCACATTGGTTAATCCGCCGCCATTGCCGGCGAAGGTGCCGGCGCTGCTGCCGGTGAACGCGCCGGCCAGCGTGTTGGCCGCATTGGTCAAAGTCACCATCCCAGCAAAGCGATTGGGGCCGGTGAAGGCCTGGTTCGCGTTGAGCAAGGCGACGTTGGCGGAAAGCTGCCCGTCGGCAATCGTGCCGGTTATATTGGCCGGGTTCAAATTCGTCAATCCGCCGCCGTTGCCGGTGAAGGCGCCGGCGAATGCGTTGGCCGCGTTGGTCAGCGTAGCGACGCCGGCAAAGCGGTTCGCGCCCGTAAACACTTGATTGGCGTTGAGCAGCGCGATGTTGGTCGAAAGCCGCGCGTCGGCAATCGGGCCGGTCAAATTGGCCGCGCTCAAATTTGTCAAGCCACCGCCGTTGCCGGAGAAGATGCCGCTGGTGATTTGCGAGGCGTTCAAGCCGGTCAGGCCCGCGCCGTTGCCGGTGAAACCGCCTTGGAAGTCCGCTTGGTAACCCGGCGTATTCAGCAGCACCGAGAGCGTGTTGCCTTGATAGTTGGCGCTGATCAAATCTGGCCGGCCATCGCGGTTGACATCCGCCGCCACGACGCAATTCGGCGCGCCGCCTACCCCGGGCGAGCAGGCGACAGCAAAGCCGCCGCTGCCGTTGTTGGTCAGCACCGTCAGCGTGTCCGCATTGTAGTTGGCGCTGATCAAATCTGGCTGGCCATCGCCGTTGACATCCGCCGCCGCGACCGAATATGCACCGGCGCCTACCGCCAGGGTGGCTGCCAGGCCGAAGCCGCCGCTGCCGTTGTTGGTCAGCACCGTCAGCGTGTTGCCGTCTCCGTAGCCCGGGTTCGCGCTGATCAAATCCAACTTGCCATCGCCGTTGACATCTGCCGACGTGACCCCCGCCGGGCCGGCCCCGACGGTCAGGGTGGCAGCCAGAACAAAGCCCCCGCTGCCGTTGTTGGTCAGCACCGTCAGCGTGTTGGCGCCCCAGTTGGCGCTGATCAAATCCAACTTGCCATCGCCGTTCACGTCCGCCGCCATGACACATAGAGGTTGGACGCCCACGGTTGGCAAAGCAGCCAAGCCAAATCCGCCGCTGCCGTTGTTGGTCAGCACCGAGAGCGAGTTGTCGCCGTAGTTGGCGCTGATCAAATCTGTCTTGCCGTCCCCGTTGACATCGGCCGCCGTGACCGCGGCCGGGCTTGCGCCGACTGGCAGGGCGGCTGCCAGCACAAATCCGCCGCTGCCGTTGTTGGTCAGCACCGAGAGCGAGTTGCGGTCGAAGTTGGCGCTGATCAAATCTGTCTTGCCGTCCCCGTTGACGTCGGCCGCCGTGACTGAATAGGGGGCGCTGTCCAACGAAATCGAGGAGGCGACCGCAAACCTGCCACTGCCGTTGTTGGTCAGCACCGAGAGGGTGTTGCCGGTCGCGTTGGCGCAGACCAACTCCAGGTTTCCATCGCCATTGACATCGGCCGCCACGACGGACATGGGACCGTTGCCCACCCCGGGCGAGCCAGTCAGGACAAAGTTGCACCAATTGACGGCCCAGCCAATCGCGCCTTGGGAGTTGACGGTCGCCAGATTCACATTGGTTACACTCGCGCCGTTGCCGGAAAAAGACCCGCTCAGATTCAAGCCGGTTGCGTTATTGGTGACCACCGTGCCGGGCAATTGCGCCAAGGGCACAGTGCCGGCGGCCAATTGCGAGGCGTTGAGGCTGGTCAGGCCCGACGCGTTGCCCGCAAAGCTGGTGGCCGTTACCGTTCCATTCACATCGAGGGCGGAGACAGGATTAGTCCGCCCAATGCCCACGTAACCGTTGCCCCAATGGACGAGGAACTCCGGGGCGGTGCCGGACTGGGTATCATCAATCATAAAGCTGTAGCCATCGCCGCTCTTGTCACTGCCGGTTTGCGGCACACCGATGTCCCAGACCCGGCTGTCGGCGGAATTGGTTGAGCGCGAGGCGAGGCGGATTATCCCTACGGAGCCAAAGGTGTTGGGGTTGCCGACCTGCAAGGGCCGACCAGGAGCGTAGCAGTCTATGCCGACTGGTTTGGCGAAAACATTGGTGGCGGTGAACGTGTTGGTCGTGCTGCGGAGGGCAACGCTGGCAGAGAGCCGCGCGTCGGCTAGAGTCCCGGAAGTGAGATTCCCCGCGTTCTGGTAAAAGGCACCGTGCTGCCCATCCAACTGGTCCGCATTCACGCCGGTCAAACCGGCGCCGCTGCCGGCAAAAGCGCCGCTGAGGTTCAGGCCGATTTCATTGTTTGTGACCGCTGCCCCGGGTAACTGCGCCAACCCCAGCGTGCCAGTGACGTTCGCGGCGGCAACCGAGTTGGCGCTGGCCGCGACTCCCGCACTGGGCGCGTAGGCGGCGTATGGAGCGGGCGTGAGCGGCTGCCGTGGCGCCAGTGTGCCAAAGGCGCCGCCACCGTTCGTGCGCACCCCAACCTCCAGCCAGCGCGCATTGCCGTCAAAGACGTCGGCTCCGAAGTCCAGCGTGACGGTGAACAGGCCATTGCTCACCGCGGTGGCCGCGTTCGTCAGCGGCCCGCCAACGGAACTGCCGCCGGCGAGCGCGTCGTAGATCGTAAATCGTAAATCGTAAATCCCCTGGGCGGGATTTGTCCCGTTAATCAAGCGGCCCTGGTAGGTAAACGCCGTGCCCACGGGAGCGGCCGCCAGGTGAGCGTTGATCAACGGCAGCAGAGCTGCCAGCGTGAGCAAGCGTACGGTTGTTTTCATATTCCTATTCCTTGGTTAACAGTTCGATTTGGGGCGTTGCGGTTACTGCGCCTTTGGTGGGTCGGGCCGGAGCGGCAAAGCGCCCTGCGCACAAGTGCCTGGGGCGCCGCTGCCGGAAACGATGGCCGGCAGTTCCTGGAGGTTCTCTTTCAGGACATAGGCACAAGCACCGGCTCGCGCCGCCTCGGCCCGCAGCTCGGCCTCGTCGTATTGGGTAACGACAGCCACGTGTGTCCCGGGAAAACGGGTCTTGATTTCGGCCATGGCGCGGAGGCCGTCCATTGGTTTCATCCGCAAGTCCATCAGCACCCACTCGGGCCGCTGGGCGGCACAGACAGCCACCGCCTCGCCGCCGTCGCCGGCTTCGTACACCTCGCTGGCGAGACCGGCCAGGATTTGCCTGACCATCTGGCGCATGCGCGCGTCGTCGTCCGCGATTAAAATCTTGAGCATGGCAGCGCCCAGTAAACCGCGACAGGTGGGAGGATGGGAATACGAGTGAACACGCAGAACCGGCTACGAGTGAATACGTAGGCGGTGAAAGGCCCGTTGAAGCGTGAACCGTTGAATTGTTGAATCGTTAAACGTCAAGACGTGAACGGGCTGGAGCGTGCAAATGACCAGCGCTTCAACTCCCCGCCGATTCAACGATTTAACGATTCAACCTCCGCCCTGCAACTGGGCTTTGTGATCGAAAGCGAAGCGGAGCAGGCTATGACTGCCGCTCAACTCCAGTTTGTAGGAGATGTTCTGGCGGTGCGTCTCCACCGTGCGAACACTGCAGTGCAGGATTTCGGCGATCTCCTTGCTGATGCGGTCTTCAGAGATCAGTTTCAGGATCTGGCGTTCGGTGGGGGTAAGCTTGTCCAACCCGGCCTTTTGTTCGCGCAGGGTCTCCCAAGCCGCGTGGCGCTGCACCAGCGCCGCTGAGAGCGCGGAGCAGATATAGCAGTCGCCACCGGCCACGCGGTGGATGGCTTGGAGCAGTTCCGCGATGGCATTCTCTTTGAGCAGATACCCTTTGACCCCCAGGTTCATGGCTTCGTGGAGCAAAGCCTCCTCGGTGTCCATCGTGAGAATGATCAACTCGACGGGCAGTAGCCGCTGTGACACCAGCCGGCCCAACTCGATCCCGTTGCGTCTGGGCATGTGAATGTCCAGTACGGCCACCGCCGGCCGAAGTCTCTGGATCAACCGCCAGGCCTCCTCGCCATCGCCCGCTTCGCCGACAAGGCGTAGCGTGGGGTCGCCGGCCAGGATGTCGCACAAACCGCGCCGGAAGATGGGATGGTCATCGGCGATGAGCACGGAGATGGGACGGGAAGGAAGCATGGTTGGGTGGGGTTGGGATTACGGTCCATTCCTGCTGCCGGGCGCCGGCGCTTCCACGGTTACTCGGGCGCCTTGACCGGGTCGTGACCAGATCACGAGGCGTCCTCTCATCATTTTTGCGCGTTCGGTAACTTCGCGCAGGCCCAGGCCCCGCCGGTCTGGCGCGAGGGATGCCAAATGCTTGGGATCAAAACCACGGCCATTGTCTTCGACGACCAGGCGCAGATGGGCACGCTCCCTGGTCAGCGTGACTTTGACTTGTGTCGCGCCGGCATGCTTGAGGACGTTGTTCAGCGTTTCCTGGATGATCCGGAAAAGGTTGACCTCAAATTCCGGCGGCAGCAGACCATCTACATCCGCCAGTTTGATGTCCATGGACAGGCCGGAGGCTTTCGCAACCTTGTCGGCGCTGGCTTGAACCGCTTTGGTGAAGCCCAATTCGTCAAGCAGGCCGGGGCGGAGGTTGTGCGCCATTTGCCGGGTCTGTTGAATGGCTTGTCTGGCAGTGTCGGCAATCTCTTTGAGCCGTGTCGCCGTGGCAGGCGGGTTCGCCGGTTGGCTAAGGCCCAACTGGGCCTGGCTGGCGATGACCAGCAAGTCCTGCCCCAGCCCGTCGTGCAATTTGCCGGCGATGGCCCGGCGTTCATTCTCCTGGACAGCGACCAACCTGCCAGCGAGTTCGTAGGCAGAGGCTTCGGCGGCGCGGCATCGGGCGCGCTGCAAGACCAACCCCAGGATGGTCGCCGCCTGTGCGATCATGATTCCCAAGGCGCTCAAGATGTACCAGCGGTACCGCTCCCAAGTCGAAGGCGGTCGGAAGCGCACGATGCTGCCGGGCGGCAACCGGTTCTCACTAACGTGCCAGCGCTGCAACCCGTTCCAGTCAAAGATCGGTGGGCCGGCGCCGATCACCGACGGCGCGATGCTGTCAGGCGCCTCACCGCGCAAGATGCGGGCGGCCAACCGGGCCGTTTCCAGGCCCAGCGCCCGGCCGGAAACCAGGCTTCCCCCAATGATCCCATGGCCGAGTTCTTCTTCCTCCGTGCCAAACACGGGCGCATTGGCGACGGTACATAGCTGCTCCAACGCCTGCATCTGCTCGTGGGGCACACCCGCCGCATCCACCAGCAACGACCCGTAGGCGATGGCCGAGCGGGGCGGCAAGCTGGCCACGCGCCGGCACATTTCCGGGAAGGACAATTTGTTGAGCCAGATAATTTGCAGGCGATTGGTGTAGGGCTGGAATGATCGTCGGCACTCGGCCACCCAGAGCCTTTCGAGGGGCGAGTCGCCCATCACCATCGCGAGGTTGGTCGTTGCCGGGAACAACTGCCACAAGATCTTGAAGCACGCCGCCAGATCGAGTTGCGCCACGACTGCGGTCTCGTTCGAGGCGAGCGACAAGGTGGGTAACATCCGTTGATCAATCCCCCCGATCAGGGCTGGCGTCCGGGGAAACAAACCGGCGCGATGCCGCCACCAAAACTGCGCCGCCGGCGCCCCGACCGGCACCACCAAATCCGGTCGACGCCCCGCGTACAGCGCCCGCAGATACTCCGCAAACGCCGTCTCCGCCTGTGGTTGGTCAGCCCGCGCGGTTTCCAGTGCCGCCTCGTGAAATTCAATCGGCCAGGGTAACTGTTGGGCCAACGCCAGCTTGAACGTCGGCGGGACGGCATTCCACACCGCAAAGTCCCGCCCAAACGATTCCAAGATCAACACGCGCTTCGGCTTGCCGTGTGGAATGTCTTGCCCGGGACTCGTCAACGCACATAGCAGCGAGACAAAGCAAAGACCCAGAGCAATCCCCCTCCTACAGTTCACTCCCGTCCCGGCCTTGTCCCGACAGGATGCATCGGTGCGATCAACTGATGAGAATTTGCTTTTCGCGCGTTCGCCCGTACTCAGCGCTGCGCCGGTGAGGGAGACTTGGTTTTTAGTCTCACCAAGCACGCGGCGAGCTTGTCAAATGCCCCTTGCGCCGTCAACAGCCAATCTTGCCGTTTTTGGGGGCGGTCTGGACCGCCGTGTGGTTATCAGGTCAACTGGAAGGGAGGGCGGCATGAACCCGGTCCCGCGCGGTTGCAGACCGGCTCCAGCGCGCGGCTGTGTAAAAACTCATTTTTTGATTATCCCGTCTAGCTGCTCGATTCATCAAAACGATTCTCAACGGAAATTTGATCGTTACCGAATTTCGCTCCGACACTTTTTACACAGCCTCGCGCGGCGTTAGGCCGCCTGGAATAAATCCTTTAATATAATATCCCGAAACTTTCTCACTGGCCATCCGGGTCGAGCATTGGCGTGACGGCCTCAACTGCTTCCTTCCTGTTCGCAAACGAGGTGTCGAACTGCAAGACCACGTATTCGCGATCGGGTGCGCCGGGAGGTGACTTGGTGTAGGGGGCGCTCTTAAGTGTGGCGAGAAACCAGATCGCCGGGCATCTGTACAACTAAAGGGTCTTTTTGCCTGCCGCCTTCGCTTTCTTCCAGCGTGCCCTGGCTGCTGCTGCGATTTTTGCCCTGGTGGCGGCACTCATTTTACGTCTGGCTTTGCCGCCCGGCTTGGCGGCTGACTTCCGCCCCTTGACTTTCGCCCATCGTGCTCTGGCCGCTGCCGCAATCTTCCGCCTTGCCGCGGCGCTCATCTTTCGGTGCTTGCCGGGAGCGGCAGCGCCAGCGGTGCCGCCCAACAGCCGGACAAGCTGTTTTTGCAGTGATTCGATTTTGTGTTTGATGGCTGCCGCACGGCGCAGCTGACTGGCTGTGAGATGTGTCATAGTTGGGCCAGTGAATCCCAGCGTCCTTGTGAAGTCAAGCCTGTCGGATGGCCGTCTTTTTCATGATGGGACTTGGAGGCGGACTTTCGTGCGCTTTCAAGAGAAATGGTAAACGGTCATCCAACTGACACAGGTGGAGGGAGGCGTTCAAGAATCTCAAAGGCGATCTGGCGTTGCGACCCGTTTGCCGCCAGAAGGAGAATCGGATTGACGACAGGAAGTTGGAGGAAGCACGGGAGCTCATCAGCCGAGTCGTATTTATTTCCTGTTGCAACCTGGCGCATGCTTGATGCAGGTAGTACCCATATCTTCAGCCAGCCACAACAGCACCGCCGGAGCGAGTTCTGGAAAATAGTAAGTGAGCCCCTCGTGGGTGGCGCCCGGCACCACGATGAGTTCGCTTCCAGGCGACGCCAGCGAGCGCAGGTATTCCACTTCTTTCACCGGCGTAATTTTATCCTCGCCACCGGCGACAAACAGGGCCCTGACGGGCTTGCGCTCCAATACCGTCGTGGTGTCAAACTCCGCCGCCGGAATATGGAGAACCGAGGGCAATTGCTTTAACCCCGCCTTGACCATCACTTTCGGCACCCAGTCGGCGTATTCCTGTCGGATATTCATGACGGTGTTTGACAAATTTGCGTAGGGCGCGATGGCCACGACCGAATGAACGCGCGGTTCGACATCCTTCCATCGCAGAGCCAGGACCGCCCCGTAGGATTCGCCGACCGCCGACACCGGCTCGGCCAATTTCTTGTCTCGTGCCAAAGCATCCAGCAATTGGCTCATGTCCTCCGTTTCTTTGATCCCGAAGTAAATTTGGCGTCCGGTAGATTTGCCGTGGCCGCGCAGGTCAACCAGCACGCAGCGCCAGCCAGCCTCCGCCAGGCGAAAGGCCCAAGGCAACATCGAAAACTGCGCCACTCCGTAACCGTGCAGCAGAAAGACGGTGCCGCGGGGTGATGCAGTCCACGCGTTCGGTTGACCGGGCAATGAAGCTTCGAAACCGAACTTGTATTGTTTTTGGTGGTGGTCCCACCAATTGGTTGAGGAGATTTCCAGATGATACTCCGCCGGTTCGATGATCCGATAGCATAACCGTGCGGCGGGCGGGCCAACCTCCACATAATGCGCGACAAAATTGGTGAGCAGCTTTGGGCTGAAGGCGAGCGTCACGGGAGCGTGGGGTGCAAACCACGATGGGTAGCGATTCGGCGCCCGTGCTATTGAGTGGGCGACAAATGTGCCGCACCCGGCTGTATTTAAAGCCAGAACGGACAGCAACAACAATCTAACGACGTTTATCAAATCGCGCTATTTATCCAAGTTCAGACCGGCGGCCGTCAACGGTGTTCAATGGCGGATCGTGGGAGATCTGGTGAGCGAAGGCATTTCCGGCGAGAGAAGTGTTCACGGTAACAGTCCAAATCTTTAGCGTCAGCAGGCAGAAGTGGGGGGACGAGCCTCGTCATACCAAGGGCCGCAGCACAGAAATCGCCGGCGGGATGGAGGCCATTTCTGGCTGTGGCGCAGGCTCCATCCAGGGGGAACCTGAGGTCGAACTGCGGATGCGAGACTCGTCCACTGATTATCCTCCCGGCTCCGGCATCAGCCTGGTTGTCTACAGGTAGGCGCTGTTATCAAAGGCGAATTTCAACAAACTGTGGGTTCCATGCAGTTTTAATTTGTCGCAGATGTGCTGCCGATGGTTTTCCACGGTTCTGACGCTCAAGTTGAGGCGGCTGGCGATTTCTTTGCTGGTGTAATCTTCACCCACAAGCTTCAGAATGCGCCGCTCTGCGGGCGTCAGTGACTCGATTTGCGGTCTGCTCAAAAGCAATTCCCGCACCCGATCGCTCCGGCGTTTTCCAGCCTCCAGCAGCGAGGCGCTCATAAAACTTTCGCCGCGATCCACCTTCTCCAGCGCAGCCAGGATATCGTTTGCAGCGTTCTCCTTCAAAACGTAGGCCTTCGCCCCCAAATCCATCGCGGCGTTGAACATGTCTTCCTCATTGTACATCGTCAGGATTACCACCTTGACCGGAAACGGCAGCTGCCGAACCGCTCGAATCGTTTCCAACCCGTTGAGCCGGGGCATATCAATGTCAAGGATGGCGATTTGGGGTTTCAGGCAGGCCATTTGCTGCAGCGCCGCCTCGCCATCGGGCGCCTCGCCCACGATCTTGAAGCGGGGATTGCGCGCGATGACGTCGTGCAGCCCGTGGCGGAGGAGGGGATGGTCATCCACAATCAGCACAGTGACTTCCTGATTCATAGTCGTGGATTGGGGAATGGAACTTCGACGGTTAAGCTGGTGCCTTCACCCGGTTTGGAATCAAGCGCCAGGGTCCCCTTGAGAATGCGCACCCGTTCGGCGATGCCGCTGAGTCCATAGCCGAGGTCGTGCCGTTGGGCAGACTGTTTCGCCGGATCAAAGCCTCGGCCGTTGTCCCGGATCGAAAGAGAAACGAAGGTTGCCCATTTCTTGACGACTACCGCCGCTTCCGTGGCCGCAGAATGCTTGACCACGTTGGTGATGGCTTCTTGCACGATTCGGTAAACGTGGATTTCGGAATCTTTATCGAACAGGTCGTCAATGTCATCGATTCGGCTGGCGAATAAAATCGAATTATGCCTGGAGGCGCGGTCGGTCAAGGCGCGGACCGCCTGGGTCAGGCCCAAGCGATCCAGCTGGTAAGGCCGCAAGCCATGAGTAATCCGGCGCACTTCCTCAATCGCTTGGGACGTGGTGCCGGAAATCTCATCCAAACGGTGTCGCAGACCCGTTTCCTCCGGCGAGCCTTGCATCGCCAACATGGCGTGGTTTTTGATGACCAGCAAGGTTTGTCCCAGGCTGTCGTGCAAGTTAACGGCAATCCGCCGCCGCTCATCCTCCAGCCTTTCCAGAACTTGCCGCGAAAAGGCGAGTTGGGAGGCGTACTGCCGTTCCAATCGGCGATGCAACAGGTGAATCCATAACAGCGTTACCACCAATATCGTGAGCAGTGTCCCCACCAGCGTAGCGGTTCTTTTCCAGGTCCACCAGGGAGGACCGCTGAGCACAGCCACGTCTTTCGGGCTGCGCAACAGGATATTGAGCGAAGCCAGGATTTGTCGTGCGCTCGCGGGCCTTGCCGGAGCTGACAGGGACGCAGTTGGTTCGTCGTCGCAAACTCCGGTGATCCGGAGGCGACTGCCCGGAACCAGGTCTGGCAATCTGTCTCGATGGGCTGCGAGGGTCGCCACAAATACGTGCTGTTGTTCCTGAAGCTCCAGCACCAGATTCTCCCCGTTCGTTGTGCAAGCCAGCATCGTAGCGCTGGCGCGAATCAAAGTGCCAGCCTGCTTTAAAGATAACGCGTCGCTCAAATCCAACTCCTTGGGACTTACCGGCTCAACGGGACTGGATGGACGTACCAGCGGTTCGGTGAGCGTGTGGATGAAACCGTTGAGCGTCGGGAATGCAAGCACCTCAACCGTTTCCCCTGTCTTCACTTTCGGTTCATGGTTGGTTCGCACCCGGATTCCACCCGAGGCGTCCTGAATAAAGAATGAATGGGCATCCTGATAGGTGACCTCACCAGCCACTCGCACCCGACGGGACCACGAAGATTCCACTCCTTGGGAAAGGAGGTAAGCGATTGAATGCCTGGGTACGCCGAAAGGATTATTTGGCGCTTCCTCTTTGACATCGAGAAAATTGCGAGACGGGATGAGCAACAGCGGTTCATCCAGCATGTTTGGCATCAGTACGCCCCGGGCGCACACTTCTGCATCCACATAACGGGCCAGGTAATTGGCGGGCGTCTTGCCCAGCCAGAGACAGGCCGGACCGTCTTTTCCCACGATGGTGAGTGTTCCGTTAGTGTTCACCGAACGGATCACGCCTTCAAGTTCGCTCCATCTCCCTTCGAGGCTGGCCGGGTTGGGGACGCCCAGAGGATGGGCAATGGGCTTGGGCATGGAGTACCATCCGAGTTCGGTGACGACCAACGGGGTGATGACCTGCAGGTATTTGCCCGGTTCCAGCGCGCCGCCAAGATCAACACCTTGCCCCACTTCCAGTTGGTTTTTGAAAGCGAGGTCATCAGGAGAAACCAACATGGCGGTGTTGTCCTCTTGAACAAAGATGTAGCGCTTGTCAAAGACCCGATCGTTAAAAGTTGTCACGCCGCGGGTTCCATAAAAGCCCTGCATGGCCGGAATGGCAGCAACCGTTGACAGAGCGGGTTGGTTTGCCGAGGTGAATTTATTTGTCGTCACCGTCTTGAGGAAGGAAACGCTGTTTTCTGCCGAGGCCCAGAGTAGCCCCGGCATGAGCGTTCCATTTTGATCATAGACTCCCTCACAGACTCCATCAACCCGGACGACGAGGTTGCTTGATTGTTCTAATTGTCTCGACATTTCCTCGCTCCAGTGTTTCACGCGCACTTGCACCTGCGCCCGCCCGTCAGACAATTCCAGGATTGCGGTATTTTCGGCTGCTGCCTTAAAGGTTACCACTCCTTCCGCTTGCACCCAGCGATAGTTATTTTCCACCGGCAACGGCCGATCCATGGCAATTGGATTGGGTTTGGGCAATTTTCCAGGTCCATGAATGCGAATCCCGACTTCCTGGACGGTCAAAGCCGATTCGAATGGGCGCGCTCCGCCCATGCCGCTCAAATCACCATCCCAGAAATTGGTCCAGTATTCGCGCAGGATGCCGTTGGTTGCGGCTTCTGTTGCACGGCGGTCTTTGTTCCAGGGAGTGAGGCAGGAGCCATGGATAATCGATCTGGGCAGACCGGGTCCCTGCCAGGCGACTGAGAGGTTTTCTGCCACGGTGGTTTGCTCCTGCAGCGCCTCAATGTAATAAGTCTTGCCAGCCTCCAGTGGTATCGGCTCTGAACGTTGTGATGGATATCGCGTCCATTCGTGTGCAAGCACCCAGCCGAAACGGGGGATAGACGCGATTTTTCTGATCTTGGATGGGTCCGCGTTCGGGCTCAACCACAGCTCTGAAGAGTTATCGCTGGCGATCCAGAAGGTGTAAACACCCGTGACCTGGGGATGCAGGTAGCCGCGCATCCGCGTTAAGTTGTATTCGCCCCAGTTCATGGGGGCCTCGAATGAACTGCAAATATTCCGGCCGGAGGGGTAATACGGATAATCTGGAAAGCTTCGAAAAAGGGGGCAGCAATTGGTGCCATCGATCGCAACCAACTGCCCCACCTGAAGTTTCCGGTTTCCCATGTGAAAGTTCAAGGCGACCGCCCCGGTGGCATCCTGCAACACCGCCAAATCGCGGTTCGTATCCACCAGCGTGAAGACGCCGGTCAGGCGGAAGTCGCACCCGGCAAGGTAATCCGCGTCGGAGAGGGTTCTGAATTGCGCCACGTTCGTCACGCAATGAACAGAATTCACAGCCAGGCTGACTGCGTTCGAGCGGGACGAAAAGTCCTCGGCTCCGCACAGCAACACGCTGGCCGCCGACAAAAGCAGGACGATTGATTTTGCGAGCATTTGTCGGCGATGGTTAGACGGTGGAAACATACATTAAATCCACTTCGGACAACCCGTCCGATCGTCGGTTAAATGGTACATCATTTCATATCACCTTGGCTGGTGGCGGCAAGCACTTTCGCAGGTCCCGAACTCTATTGCATGACAGGCCATCGGATTTCAGGCGCGGTTTTTGCCGGCGGGCGTTACGGCATAAACCGCCGAAACGCCCGTTTTCAGGACCCTGATGCAATCATCAGTCCCAGGCCAGGCAAAGTTTGCGGCGCGGCCGCCTTTTTAATGAGTATAGATGCTCGTCTTATGGGTATTGCTACTCATTCCCAATCCTTTTGAATGCGTGATAGAATCTACTCCATGATTATCCTCGATCTGCCCAGGGTTGACCGGATGCATTGATGTCCTCAGCGTCCAAATCAGAGTTTTCGAGGAGAAACAAACAGAAACAAATCAAATCAAAAGCCAAGTCCAATATGAAAACCAAAACAACAATCCTCCAGCGGACCTGCGTGACCGCACTGGCGATTGGCACCGCAGCCATAGCCCTAACGTTGGCTCCGACGGTAACCCACGCGCAACTCGTGGTCTGGTCAACAACGAACTTCGATGCCGATCCATTAGGTGCGTATGGCGCGTTCGTAGACTTTCAAGGCGGTGAAAACGTGGCGGTAAACATCGTTACTCCGGGAGAGGGCGGGGGTAGCAGTCAAGCACTCGCGATCACATTCGACCCTAACCAACCCAATATTAACCTTCAGACGACCACGGTCCCCTATCCGTGCAGTGGCAACACCAACTTGTTTTTGGCGAATTACACCCTGTCATTCGACATGCAAGTCAGTGGCGCTATTAATTTGTCACCGGCTGGCGGAGTACAGATCAGCCTTTTCCCGAATCAAACGGGCGCCAATGGTTATGGTGTGTTTGGTTCCAATCTGCTCCTTCCCAATACCGACACCAATGTTTTTACGGCCGGGACGGGATACCAACACTATTCGATTCCTCTGAGCAGTTTTAAAAACAGTGGCGTTACGATTGCGACCACCACCAATTTTTCCTTTGGGCTTGGCGATGTCGCTTATCCGGCCAATCTGGGTGGTGTCCCCATAACGATTGATATTGATAATCTTCAAATAACGGTCAATACAAACCCGCCCCCGCCCCCGAGTCCGGTACTGCGCGTGCTGCCCGCCAAACGGGGTTTGAGAATTTTTCAGCAGGCATCCGACGCGGTCTATACCCAGGAAGGAATGGCAACGGAGGACATCAACCAGTCCTGGGTAGGTCTTGCCACCGCGAGCACACCGGTCAGCTATGCGATTACGTTTCAGGACTTCGACACGGTTGCCAATTATACGATGAACATTCAGTTCGTTCCGAATGCCGGCACCCCGCCTTACGGCCCCTATGCCGTTTATAATGCCGCCGATGACCTTCTGTGGACAATCAGGTCTGGCGGAGGCGCGAGCGGGTTTACGACCGCTCTTGCTTTCAAAACCAACTCGCCGGCGAACGTTAACGGCTATGAAACGAATGTCGTGCTCGCGCCCATGGCCACCACCAGCACCAATGGTCGCGGCACCTGGACATTAACCTTCACCACCGACACGAATGGCACGGTGACCGCGCCGGATGGCACCAGTGCGTCCTTCGTCCTGGATCCAAATATGACCGCTCAATTCGCGGATCCCATGAGTATTTTCTTTGGAACCTCTGCGGGAGCCACGGGCGGTTATGGCCAATTCACAGACATCAGTAAAATTGCCGTTACGAATGTTGGCGGACTGAACGAGAACGATGACTTCACCAGTGAGACCAATTTAGACCCCACGGTCTGGGATCCGAGCTTTTCCAGGGACGCAGGCAGCGTCATCCTGGTCTCAAGCGCGCCTTCTTACTGGGTGAACTGGACCATTCCCGACGATGGATACGGGCTGGAAACCAAAGCCGGTCTGAACAGTGGCACCAATGTGTGGTTCTCACCCAATTACTACGGCAGTGGAACGGGCAGCACGAACTCGAAGCCGACCTTGATGGGAACGGCGCTGAAATGGAGTTGGGTGCCCAATGGCTGCCTGCCGACGGCGGACGGGACGGTGGGCGGAGCGCCTTCGCCCAGCGCGTTCTTCCGGCTCTCAAGCCCTCCGCCAAGCCAGTGATTTAAGCGTCACGATCCATCACCCGGCCAAAAGGGCCGCCGCAGCTTGGGTTTGGCTGCGGCGGCTGAACTGAAAGCGGCGTACAAATCCAAATTGCAAATAAATTAAGTTGAGGATTCATGGGACATGAAAAGAAATTCTGCTTTTACGCTGATCGAATTGCTCGTCGTTATAGCTATTATTGCCATTCTGGCGGCGTTGTTGCTGCCGGCACTGGCTGCGGCGAAAGAAAGGGCCATACGTGCAGTTTGCCAGAACAATGAAAGGCAGCTCTATCTCTCCGTGGACATGTATTCCATTGACAATAACGGCAAGCTGCCCGTTCTCACACCCGGCTCTGGCGCTTCCTGGGCCTGGGACATACCGTGGCCCGTAACGACTGCGATGCTGGCGAGCGGCTGCGAGAAAAAAACGTTTTACTGCCCCAGCACCGCGCCGAAATTTACTGACAACTTGAACTTCCAAAACCAGGACTCCCTGTGGAACTTTGGCACGAATATTGGCAGGGCATTTAACATTGTCGGCTATTCCTTCGCCTTCAGCGGAAATCCGGCTAATGCTTCCAAGCTGGCCGTGACGAATCAAAACACAATTATTGGCGCTGAAAACCACCCAAACCCGGTTTGGCCATTTACACCCTATCGGGACCAAGTGTCCACTCGTGTGCTCATAGCGGATGTGATGCTCAGCACCGGCGCCAGCCTTCCAGCGACTCCCGGAGACAACTTCGGCAGTGTGGGCGGCGGCTTCAGCGTCAATGGCAGACAATACCCACATTTGAGCGCTCATTTGCAGGACGGGCTGCCCGCTGGAGGCAATTACGCATACAAGGACGGTCACGTTCAATGGCAGAAATTCAGTGCTTCAAGTGCCACTGCGAAACAGAATCCAACGCAAGTGCGAACGGGCGGCAACACACCTTATTTCTGGTGGTGAATGGTTTTAAACTGCTGAGGTGATGTTTGACGCTTGACGATTGTTTTCGGCCGATTCGAACAAATGTAGGTATTTGTACTCATCGACCAGGTTGATGGAAAATGATTTAATCAGTCTGTCAGTAGTCAGAAACCAAGATCAAAGTCACACTTAAAAAATGATGTTATGAAAGAAATAATCAAACCAATGTGCTTAATTGCCGCATTGAGCGGTTTAGTCCTCACCAGTCAGGCGCAAACCATCGTCTGGTCACAGAACTTCGATTCCTTGACATTGGGTGCGTATGGCAACACAACGGACTTTATCAATGATCCCACCACCCCTGCGCTCCCCGCCAGCAACATCGTCGCTCCTGGAAATGGGGGCGGTCAGGCAATGGCATTGACGTTCAACGCTCTCAGTGGCACCACCGTTAACCTCCAGGCGGCTACTCCAACATATGCGGCCAGCGGCAACACCAGCGCGAATCTCGCCGATTACACCCTGTCATTCGATATGGCAATCCAGGGCGTTGATATATCCACTGGTTATGGAGGGTTACAGATCAGCGTTCAGAACGGGGGTGGGATATTTGGCCCAAGCGCAGTATCTCCCTTTGTAACTCCTGCTGCCGGGACAGCGGGGTCGGGGTACCAACTGTATACCTTTAATCTGGGCACTTTTACGGGATCTCTGGATCCGACCTCCGCCAATCTTGCTTTTGGGATTGGCGTGGTTGCCTACGGTAATAATATGACTGCCAGTCCCGAAACGTTGCTGGTGGATAATATTCAGATCAGCATGGTTCCCGAACCGGGCACATTCGCCATCATCGCCGCGGGCCTTGGCCTTGTGGCTGGTTGGCGTCGTTATGGTCGAGTGTGCTGATTCGGAAATGGTGCTTGCATAAAACCGAAGCTCACATTCTGCGCGGCAATCAATTGCCGCGCACTTTATTTCAACTAAGATGGAACGTCACCAGGCTATATCGGATTTGACGCACGATTTTAAGAAGCATTTGTTTCGTGCGTATCCTTGCTCATTCCAAACCAGTAGAATGAGCTCTATAGTTTCATGAGCGTGCCGTTAAATTGTTTTTTCTTCACATGTATTCGTATCCATTAAGCTCCATCATTCGGTTTGTCATCATTTCAACCCGGTTACTGTTTGTTGCTGTTTGCAGTTCCAGTCTCGCAACTCATGCGCAGATCACTGTCTTAACAGACGATTTCGATTCTGATTCGTTGGGTGCGTTTGGCAGCACGTATAATTACGGCTCTGGCGGCAACGTCACGTCAACCATCGTGGCGCCCGGGGCGGGGGGCGCCGGCCGGGCGCTGCAGTTGAGCGGCAATATCACCAACGGCGTCTCTGAAAACGCCGGCGTCAACTCTCCCGTCTATGTGCCAACCGGCAACACCGACCCTGATCTCTCCGACTACACCTTGTCCTTCGACATGGCCATCACCCAGGGAGCCAACACGGGAGTAGGCGTGATGCTGAATATCTTTGGGACGGGCGCTGCCGACGGTTCGAGTTACGCTGTGCCCATCAGTCAAATCACGGTCGGAGGCGGGTTCGAGCACTTTTCAGTCAACCTGGGCACGCTCCCGACGGGGTATCAGATTCCCGCGCTGAATCCAACCGACAGCCAGTATTCGTTCCAGCTTGTGTTTCTCGGTTTCAATGCCAGCGTGACGGCTGCTCCCGAAACGATTGAATTGGATAATCTTCAGATCACGGTGGCCTCGAACACCAATACGTACCCGAACCCGCCGCCGTCCGGCACGAACACCACGGCGCCGTACTATGTCAATCCTCCCATCTACGCGGATTATCCGGATCCGGACATCATTCGCGTCGGCAACGACTTTTACTTCACCACCACCACGTTCATTGATGTGCCGGGACTGACCGTCCTGCATTCACAGGACCTGGTGCATTGGGAAATCGTCACCCATCTTATTCCTCAGCTTACCGGCAGTCCAAACTATAACATCACAAACGGGATCCAGAATTACGGCAACGGCGTTTTTGCGTCGAGCATACGGTATTACAACGGAACTTTCTATGTTGTAGATCAACCGAACGGTCAACCCACCGCTACTATATTTTATTCTACAAACATTGCCGGCCCGTGGCAGTCTCATCAGCTCAACGTAGGCGCATTTGACCCGGGACTCTACATCGAGACCAACGGCACGGGCTACATTGTCACGGCTGGCGGCTGGCAAAACAATACCACGTTTCTGACCTTGAACTCCGGTTTTTCTCAAGTCGTCGCCTCCACGACGATAACCAATGGTTTGGGGCTGGAAGGCTCTCATGTGTACAGGGTCGGCAGTTACTATTATGTTTTCAACTCGCAGCCGGCGACCGGGAATTTCTACGTTTCGCGCGCACCGAGCCTTTTTGGCCCCTACACTTTTATGAAAAATTTGGATAACGCGCATGGAGGACATCAGGGCGGCATCGTGGACATGCCGGACGGCAGTTATTATGGATTTATCATGAAGGACAGCGGCACCATCGGACGGATGACTTATATCAGTCCCATTTTCTGGTCGAACGGCTGGCCGGTGTGGGGCACGTCGAATGCGCCCGGGCAGGTTCCGGCCACTGCCCCCATGCCCATTGTCGGAGCGCCGGACTACAAGATTCCCACTTCGGATGATTTCTCATCTCCGACGCTCGGCCTGCAATGGCAATTCAATCACAACCCGGACAACACGCGCTGGTCGCTGACTGACCGGCCCGGTTTCCTGCGGCTGCATCCAACCGCCGCCACGAACTTCTGGTACGCGCGGAACACCCTGATCCAAAAAGGCCTGGGACCGTGGAGCGGCGCTGAAGTTAAACTCGATTTGAGCAATCTCCAGCCCGGCGACATTTGTGGCCTGGGCGCGCTGGGCAAGAGCAATGCGACCATTGCCGTCACCTGCAACAGCCCCGGCAACTACACGCTGAGCCAAAACGTGATTGTATCCCTCGACAGCACCAAAACCAACCTGAGCACCACGACGGTCACCACCGCGCCGTACACCAGCACGGCAATTTTTCTACGATTAAGCATGGATTTTATCCAGAGCAGAGGGACCGTGCTCTACAGTGCCGATGGACGAAACTGGACGCAACTGGGTGGCCAATTCAACATCGCATACGATTGGTTGACGGGAACTTTCCAGGGCGAGCAATTCGCAATTTTCTGTTACAACCCGCAACCCGGAACCGGTTACGTTGATGTAGATTGGTATAGATTCGTTCCGCCGCCTTACATCAATGGCGTCGTAAAAAATCCGGATTCCAGCATGACGCTGTACTTTGCGAACAGCCCCGGCTCCACGAACATCCTCCAGGCGGCCTCCGGCCTGGGCACCTGGCAGAACGTCTCCACGAACATAGGCGATTCGAACGGCTTCTGGCAATTCACCGACACTAACGCGAATTCGTTGCCGGTCCAATTTTACCGGTCTTACACCCGCTAGGAATGCTCTTATTTTCCACCTTTCGCAAATCCGTGAATGTCGCAGCCTTGTTTGCGATCCTTGTTGGCGCCGCCGCGCTGGCGCAACCAGGCCAGCCGCCCGCGGACGCCAAACCGGCACCGTCCAACGAGCCGGGCGCCCCATTTCCCAAAATTGATTCGGAGCGGCGCGCTTATTTCCGCATCCTGGCGCCCGAAGCGAACACTGTCTCGGTCGGGCTTCCCGGAGGCCGCGCGATGGCGAAAGGCCCCGATGGAGTCTGGACCGTCACCACGGATCCGCTTGCGCCCGGGTTTCATTATTACTCGATCACGGTGGATGGCGCCACAGTGTCCGACCCGGCCAGTGAGAGTTACTTCGGCACGGGCAGGATGAGCAGCGGCATCGAGGTTCCGTCTCCGGGGGAAGATTTTTATTTGCCCAAAGACGTGCCGCACGGTGACATTCGCGCGCATTATTATTTCGCCAGATCCACCGGCAAGACCCGGCGTTGTTTTGTTTACACCCCGCCGGGTTACGACACGAACCTGTCGGCGCGTTATCCGGTGCTTTACCTGCAGCATGGGATGGGAGAAGACGCCCGTGGCTGGCCCGACCAAGGGCGGGCCGGATTTATCCTCGATAACTTGATCGCCGCGGGCAAAGCCCAGCCGATGATCGTCGTGATGGATGACGGCGGCATTACTCCAGGCGCCATGACCGGTCCCGGAAGAGATGGGCGCCCCATGTTTTGGGACAAATTTACCCAAGTGCTCATCGAGGACATCATTCCGATGATTGACTCAACCTATCGCACCAACCCCGACCGTGAGCACCGGGCGATGGCCGGGCTTTCTCTCGGCGGCACGCAAACCCTGGAAATCACGCAGGCCCACCTCGATGACTTTGCCTACATCGGGATCTTCAGTGCGCCATTTGGTTTTCCGAAAATCCCCGAAGGATTCCACGGGCTGCTGGGTGATCCGGCCGCTTTCGCCCGGGAGGTCAAGGTGCTCTTCCTCAGCATTGGCACCGCCGAAGGCGGGATGACCGCCAGCGGTCGCAACTTCCATCGGGCGCTGGAAAAGGCCGGCCTCAAGCACGTATACTACGAATCACCGGGCACGGCGCATGAATGGCAGACCTGGCGCCGCAGCCTGTATCATTTTGTCCCATTGCTCTTTCAGCCCACGCAAGACAGCAACCCGTAAATCCCGGGTCAAACCATGAGGACCAATTCAATCATCGCACGAATCTTGATGGCGGGTAACCTGGTTGCCGTCGGCCGGCAGTCCCATCCTGTTTTGCCATCATTGGCCATCAGCGAGAATCGTTAACCGTCAAACGCAAAGAAAATTTATGATCAACACTTATCACCTGAGGCAGAAATGGGCCGGTCATCTTGCCGTTATGCTGGCCGTCGCATTGATTGCCGGTTGCCAATCGGCCGGGGAGAACGCTGCCACAAACACGGGTTCCCCCGTCGCTGCCACACCGGCTCAACCCGCACCCCTGGCACCGCACCCGATTACCGCCTTGTCGGTGCCTCCGCTCGCGGTGACTCCGCCCGTTCGCATCAATTGCGGTGCTGCCGAAAAGATGCGGGATTCTGCAGGTAACGCATGGCTGGCGGATGAAGGTTTCGCCGATGGGAACCCCTACCAGGTGGACGACGCCCAAATCTCCAACACCCGGGATCCCGGGATTTATCGCACGGAACGATACTCGATGACGTCGTACAATTTCGGCGTTCCCAACGGCCAATACACTGTGAAACTTCATTTTGCCGAAGTTTATTCGGGCATTACCGGTCCGGGCGACCGGGTGTTTTCCTTTAACGTCCAGGGGCATGAGTTCAAGGATTTTGATATCTGGGTCAAAGCCGGTGGTCCGGATAAGGCCTATATCCAAAGCGTTGACGTGGATGTGACCAACGGCGTGTTGAGCATCACGTTCACGCCCAACGTGGAAAATCCCAAGGTCAACGGCATTGAAATTTTGCCGCAGTCCTGAGCCGCCGGGCGGTCGGCTTCCATGTTAAAACTTATAGTTTGAATTCTAAAAATGAGCGTGTTGAAATCTTCTCATCATTTCCAATGAAAAAACCGTTGATCTCCTTATTCGTCATTGCCGCGAGCCTCGCCTGGGCGCAAACCGATTCGACGCCAGTCTCAAAGGTGCCGGCAGCGGCGCCCGCGGATCCCCACGCCGCGTCCGCGGTCCCGGTTCTGCAGATTGACGCCGGCAAAGTCACCGGCAAAGTCAGCCCGATGCTTTACGGGCTGATGACCGAGGAAATCAATTACTCCTACGAAGGCGGGCTTTACGGCGAATTGATCCGCAATCGCTCTTTCAAGGCGAACCCGACCTGGCCGATCTATTGGGAAGCCGTCGGGAACCCGGCCGTTGGGCTCGACCAGAACCAGCCGCTCAATCCGGCGCTGGACGTGAGCTTGAAAGTGGACGCAGGCGCGGCTTCGGAAAAGGCCCCGGCGGGCATCGCCAATGGCGGTTACTGGGGAATTCCAGTGAAGCCGGACGCCACTTACCGCGCGTCCTTTTACGCCAAAAGCGACAATTTTCACGGTCCGCTGACCGTCGCGATCGTCAGCACCAACGGCAAAATGATCTTTGCCAGCGCGAAAGTCCCGAAAATTTCCCCGGCCTGGCGGAAATACACCGTGCGATTGCGGACAAAGAATGTCCCGGCCTCGAAGGACAATGTCCTTGAAATCACAACCACCACGCCCGGCACGATCTGGTTCCAGCAGGTTTCTCTGTTCCCGCCCACTTTTGACAATCAGCCAAACGGTTTCCGCCCGGACATAATGGAATTGCTCGCGGCCATGCACCCGCAGTTCTTGCGCTTCCCCGGCGGCAATTATCTGGAAGGCAACACCATCAGCGAGCGATTCGATTGGAAGAAAACGATCGGTCCGGTTGAATACCGGCCCGGCCACAAAAGCCCGTGGGGTTATTGGTCCACTGATGGCATGGGCCTGTTGGAATTCCTGGAATGGTGCCAGGATTTGCACATGCAGCCGCTGTTGGCCGTCTATGCCGGTTATTCGCTGGGGGGGCAGCACGTTAGTCCCGGCCCCGACCTGGCCCCTTACGTCCAGGACGCACTCGAAGAAATCGAATACGTGACCGGCAGCACCAGCACGAAATGGGGCGCACAACGCGCGCGCGACGGTCATCCGGCGCCGTTCACGTTGCACTACGTCGAGGTTGGCAATGAAGACTATAACCGCTCCAGCGAGTATGACGGCCGGTTCGCGCAATTCTATGACGCCATCAAGGCGAAATACCCGGACCTTCAGATCATTGCCACGGCCCCCGTAACCAGCCGCACGCCGGATTTGACTGACGAACATTATTACCGTTCGCAGGAGGATATGGAGGCGAACGCGTTTCAGTACGATAAACGCCCGCGAACCGGCCCGAAAGTTTTTGTCGGTGAATGGGCCACGCGCGTCGGCTCGCCCACGCCCAACATGGCCGCAGCGCTCGGCGACGCCGCCTGGATGACCGGGATGGAACGCAATTCCGATTTGGTCGTGATGGCCAGCTACGCGCCGCTTTTCGTCAATGTCAGCCGGCTCCGGGGACAGGACCGTTCGATGCAATGGACGACGGATTTGATCGGCTATGACGCGCTGGCCAGCTACGGCTCACCTTCGTATTACGCGCAAGTCATGTTCAGCACGATGCACGGCGACGAAATTCTCGCGACCGATTCGCACAACATTCCCACGCGCGAATGGCAGCCGCGCCCGTTTCGGGGCAGAACCCCCCCGCCGGAACAGCTCCGGCAGATTTTCTTTGACGCCACGCGCGACCGCCAAAGCGGTATCATCTATCTCAAAGTCGTGAATGAGGCGGGAGCAGCGCAGAACGTTCATGTTCAAATCGCCGGTGCCTCAACGATTCGGCCTGACGACGAGGCGGTGGTTTTGGCTGGAAGCAGCCCGGAGGACACGAATTCCATCGAACAACCTCGAAAAATCGATCCGCGCACAGAAGAAGTGCACGGTTTGAGCGCCGATTTCACACGTGAATTTCCGCCCTGTTCCATCACTGTTTTGAAGCTAAGAACAAAGTAGAATTTACAGACCCGTAAACTCGAAGACATGAAAATTCGAACACTCATTTTCCCGGCCTTCAGCGCGGGCAGTTGGATTGCCCTTGCCCGGAACGCATGAACCTCACCCATATGAAGACGGACTGCTCGAACCACAGAACTCTTGCCGGCTTGCTCGCAGCCGGGCTGCTTGCCATAGGGGCAACGGCCCGGTCTGCCGACATACCCGCGCTCAAAGACGCTTACCAAGGCCATTGCTATGTGGGCGTGGCCATCAACCGCACCATTGCAACCGGCACCGCCGTTCAGGCCGATAACGTCAGTCGAACCCAGGAACAGGTCGATAAGGACATTGCCCTCGTCAAACAACAGTTCAACCAGATTTCCCCGGAGAACGATCTGAAATGGGCGCTGATCCAGCCGCGACCGGGACCGGGCGGCTATGATTTCGGCCCGGCCGACGCCTACGTGAATTTCGGCTTGAAAAACCACATGTATATCGTGGGACACACGCTCGTCTGGCATGGCCAGACACCCGGCTGGGTTTTCGCGGGAACGAATCCACCGCCCGTGGCGAGGAACGAGGACGGGACCAACGCACCTGGCGGACGCCGGTTTGGCCGCGGTTTCGGCTATAATGGACCGCGCGCGTCCCGCGACGGATTGCTCCGGCGGATGCGCGATCACATCTTCACCGTGGTCGGCCGCTACCGCGGCAAGATCAAGGTCTGGGACGTCGTGAACGAGGCCATCGCCGACGGCGGCACCAATATCCTGCGGAACTCGCTCTGGCTGCAAATCATCGGCCCGGACTACATCGCCAAGGCATTCGAATACGCCCACGAAGCAGATCCTGATGCGATCCTCCGCTACAACGACTATGGATTGGAAAATCCGGTAAAACGCCACAAACTTATTACTTTGATCAAGTCATTGCAGGCGCAACATGTCCCGGTCATGGCCATTGGCTCGCAAACCCACGTCAGCGTTTCATCGCCAAGTTATGAGGAAGAAGACCAGGAGTTGACGGATCTCGAACAACTCGGTTTGTCCATCCATATTACCGAACTTGACGTCAACGGCGCGCAAGGCGGCCAGCGTGGTTTCGGGGCAGACGTTGCCAACAACGCCGCCACCACACAGGGCGGCCTCGTGGATGACGCCGATCAACGCCTCGCCAAAGAATATGCCACGCTTTTCGAGGTGTTCCTGAAGCATCCGTCGGTGAAGGTTGTCACCTTCTGGGGCGTAAACGACGGGGTGTCCTGGCGCAGGAATGGCCGGCCGCTGTTGTTCGACGCCGACGACCAGCCCAAGCCGGCCTTTTACGCGGTCATCCGCGCCGCCGCCGGCGTGCAAGCCAACCGCCACTGATTCTTAACCGGCCCTGTTGCACATTGACCCAGAGATCATGAAAACAAAATCGGGTTCGTTTCTGTTGGCAGGATTGCTCCTGTTAAATGTGGACGCGTTTTCCCAAGACACGAATTTTTGGATATTCCTGTGCTTTGGACAGTCAAATATGGAGGGCTTTCCGGGTGTCGAAGCACCTATCAGTATCTTGTGGACATGGCAAAACTGGCCCGGAAGGACGGCGTCATCAAGGGAATGCTACTGCATCAAGGAGAATCCAACACGGGGGACAAGCAATGGCCAGACAAAGTCAAAGGCATTTACGAAAACCTGACCCAAGATTTGAACCTCAAGCCTGAAAAGGTGCCTCTCCTCGCGGGCGAAGTCGTGAACGCTGACGAGAATGGGGCTTGTGCCAGCATGAATAAAATCATCGACGAGTTGCCGAAGACAATCCCCAACTCCCACGTGATTTCCTCGGCCGGCTGCGCTGCCAGACCGCCAGACCATTTGCATTTCACTCCGGCGGGATATCGGGAGCTGGGAAAACGCTATGCCGAAACAATGCTGCCATTACTCGGTTACAAGAACACAGGACCTGAATAAGAATTGCCGGCTGCCTCGCCGTCCCGCAATCAGCCTCACATTAAGCGGGTTGGCCATGGCGCGATGGCCGGCGGGATCCAATTCCAAATCATGAAAACCGTAACGACCATCGCATTCACCCTGGCGGCCGGCTGTTTGCTGGCTCTCGGCCGAACCGATGCGCCGGTGGCCGGCGTCCAGCTTGGCAGCGACGCCAAATCGGCCGGCTCAAATGTTCCCGGCCAGCAGTTCCCCAAGATTGATTCGGAGCGCCACGCGGAATTTCGGCTGCGCGCCCCAAGTGCCGAAAGAGTGCAGGTGGACATCGGAGGCCACCGATACGACATGACCCGGGAGGACCGTGGCGATTGGTCGGTGGTCACGCCCCCGTTGGTCGTTGGCTTCCATTACTACTCCTTTATTGTGGATGGTTACCCGGTGGCCGATCCCGCCAGCGAGAGCTTTTTCGGCGTGAGCAAGATGATGAGCGGCATCGAAGTGCCGTCGCCGGGAGAGGATTTTTACGACGCCAAAAACGTGCCTCACGGCGAGGTGCGCGAGCATTGGTATTATTCTCAAACGAACTGCGCGTGGCGCCGGTGCTTCGTCTATACGCCGCCGGGTTACAACCACCACCCGACGGAGCGTTATCCGGTGGTCTATCTCCTGCCCGGCGCCGGCGAGGATGAACGCGGCTGGTCCACCCAAGGCCACGTGAACTTCATTCTCGACAACCTCATCGCCGAAGGCAAAGCCCGGCCGATGATCGTGGTCATGGAAAACGGCGGCGGCAGCGCCCTTTTCAACAGCCCTGGATTTGGACGCGGACGCGGAGGCGGGCCCGGCCCGGCCGTGCTCATGGGCGGAACGAATACTCCACCGCGGGCGGGCGGACCCAACCCGCCCGGACGCGGTGGCTTCAGGCTCGGCGGTCCCGCAGCCCTCTTCCCCAATACACTATTGCACGAAGTCATTCCGATGATTGACTCGACTTACCGCACCGTTCCCGACCGCGAGCACCGCGCCCTGGCGGGTCTGTCCATGGGCGGCATGGAGACGCGAACGATCGGAATGGCGCACCTGGATACATTTGCGAACCTCGGCATTTTCAGCGGCGGCACTCTGGGCGAAATGAATGACACAAACAGTCCGCTGGACAATCCGGCGGAATTCGACCGTCTGGTTAAGGTGGCGTTCGTCAGCTTTGGCAGCGTAGAAGGCGGCGCCCATACCCTCCAGAGCTACTACGATTCACTCGTCGCGGCGGGCGTCACGAACATGACCTGTTACATCTCGCCGGGCACGGCGCACGAATGGCAGACCTGGCGCCGGAGTTTCTGCCATTTTGCGCCGCTCCTGTTCCAAAATCCGTAAAGGTCAATTGCCGCCCCATACCGCAACCGTCAAAATGAAACCATGATCACATCAGTCCTATCGCGTCTTGCCGCTTCGATGCTGCCGGCTGGCAGTGCTCTGGTAATCTTCGCCGCCGCGTCGGACGCCTCGGGAGTTCCTCTGGCTGCGACAAAACACTGGACCGCCGACAACGGTAACGGCACCTACTCCAATCCCCTGTTTTATGGGGAATTTGAAGACCCGGATCCCATCCGCGTCGGCAACGACTATTATCTGGCCGGCACCACCATGCACATGAACCCGGCGGTTGAAATCCTGCATTCCAAGGATCTGGTGAACTGGCAACTCGTCGGCTACTGCATGAAGAGGCTCGATCTGGGCCCGGCCTATCGCCTGGAAGAGGGCCGGAACATCTATGGCCAAGGCATTTGGGCGCCGTGCATCCGCTACCACAACGGGATGTTTTACGTTTTCTGCAATGTCAACGGCGCCGGACTTCAGGTCTTCCGCTCCAAGTCAATTCACGGCCCTTGGGAGCACAACCAACTGCCCGGCAGGCACGACCTGTCGGTCCTCTTCGACGATGACCTCCACAAAATCTTTATCATCTCCAGCGCCGGCACCCGCGGCCCCGGCGGAACCACCACCTATCCCATCGAAGAGCTGGCGCCGGACCTGAGGTCCTTTGACACCAACGCCCCCAAACACCAAATGGTCATCCCGCCGGGCGAACGGATGGGCGAAGGCCATCACCTCTACAAAATCAACGGCAAGTATTACGACATTTCCGCCATTCCCGGCGGAACCGTCAACCAGATGATCGCCCGGGCGGACTCGATTGACGGGCCATGGACCGTGACTCCGATGGTCGAGGGCGAGTCGCTCGGCGTGACCGTCGCTGCGCCCGATCTCGCCCGGCCCAACGATCGCGGACTCTGGCTGCATCAGGGCGGTATGTGTGATACCCCTTCGGGCCAATGGTGGAGCATTATCATGTCGGACCACGGCAGCGCCGGTCGCATGGTTTCTCTGGTTCCGATCACCTGGGACAAGGGCTTCCCGCTCATCGGCCTGCCCGGCAATCTGCGTAGAGCCCCCAATACCTGGATCAAACCCGACACGGGTTACACCCAGGAACCCGAACCGACCTACGTCCCCGACGACAATTTTAACAATGGTAAAATGAATCCGCACTGGCAGTGGAATCATGTTCCGGATGATTCGAAGTGGTCTCTGACCGAGAAGCCCGGCGTGCTGCGCCTGCATTCGTTGCCGGCCGATAGTTTCTGGATGGCCCGCGACAGCCTCTGTCAGCGGGCCCCTGGACCCGAGTCCATCATGACGGTGGAACTGGACACGACCGGTCTGGTTGCCGGCGACCATGCGGGTTTGGCGCTGTTGAGCTCACCCTATGCCTGGATCGGCGTGGTGAAAACCGCCGAGGGCGCGACTTTGCAAATGTATGACAGCCCCAGGATGGGCCGCGGTTTCGGACGCCGAGGCGGTGAGGCCCCCATCCCGACCAATGCCCCCATCGTCAGCCCGACCCCTCCTCCCACGCATCTCTGGCTGCGCGTTCACTGCAACTTTGACAACGACCAGGCCGTCTTCAGTTGGAGCGCCGATGGCAAGAAATTCACGCCTCTGGGCACACCCTTCACCATGACCTTTCAGTTGATCACCTTCCAAGGCGTTCGACCGTCCCTGTTCAACTTCAACACCGGCGGACATCCTGGTGGTTACGCTGACTTTGACAACTACACGGTAGTCGAGCCGCGCGCCCGCGGCATCGAGCGCGAGATTCCCATGGGCAAGACGATCATGCTGACCAGCGGTGCCGATGGCAGCTACCTGGCCGCCGACGCGCAAAGCAACATCCTGGTCAATGAGGCGGCGGATTCAACGAGCGCGACTGCGCGCAACATAAAATTCCAGGTGGTTGATTTGGGCCTGGGCCGCGTGGCGTTCCAGGCCGCCAACGGCCGGTTTGTTTCCGCATCGGCAGACGGCGTCACCTTGAAAGATTTGGCCGGCCAAAAGCCCGGCGTGGCGGAATCGTTCCAATGGATCAACCTCATGCGCGGCGATACCGCGCTGATGTCTTTGGTCAACCACCGTTATCTGGCCACCAAACCCGGCGAACCGGGACCGGTCACGGCGACCGCCCCCGGTCCGACCCCGGCCCGCCAGGGCGGCGTGTGTTTCAAATGGAAAACGGTTGATTAAAGCTGACGGCAACGCGGTGTGAAACTTCTTCTTAAAACATTTTTCGTCTGTGCCATTTGCTTTCGGGCGGCGCAAATGTTTGCCGCACCCACCCCCGTCGTGGGTGTCAAAGCGGATTCCGACGGCGTTACCCTGCAAATGAAACCAGGGGTGATGCGGCTGGAGGTTTATTCGCCGCGTATCTTTCGGGTGACTTACGCGGCGCAGGACCAATTGCCGGACCTCACCAGCCTCGCCGTCATCGGCAAACCGCAGGTGACAAAATGGACCTGGCGCGAGACAAAGGACGAAGTCATTCTGGGCACGGACGAAGTCCAGGCACGCGTCCATCGAACGACCGGTGCGGTTGCGTTTTACGATGCGTCCGGCCGACGGCTGCTCGTGGAACCTGCCGCCGGCGGCAAGACGATGACGCCCGCGACCGTGAACGGCGAATCCAGCTATCAACCGGAGCAGACCTTTTCGAGTCCTGCGGATGAATTCCTCTACGGCCTCGGCCAGTTTCAAGACGGTATTTGGAACTGGCGCGGAATGCCGGAGCAACTGCGCCAGTTGAACACTCAAATTGCCATACCGATGATTGTTTCCAGTTACGGATATGGCCTGCTCTGGAACAACGCCTCGCTGACGGATTTCAACCCGGTGGACACGCCGGTGGCGCTGACCAACCGGTCCGGCACTTATACCGCGGGCGCGGCGGGCGATTATGTGTTCATGGTCAAAGACGGAGATCGGCGCGGGCTAATCGGCGTGCAGGTCAACGGCCAAACCGTTGCCGCTATTACCAACACGTGGGTTCCCGGCACCGTCAGCGCAAAAACCACGTTGCCGGCCAACACGGCCTGCTCGGTAACTCTTCTCGGTGGTGGAAGAAATGCAAAGATTTTCGCCCGTCCGCTGGGGGACACCACGACGTTCCGTTCTCAGGTCGGCGACGCGATTGATTACTACTTTTTCTACGGCCCGACCGCCGATGAGATCATAGCCGGATATCGGCAGGCAACGGGTCAGGCGCCGCTGTTTCCCAAGGCGGCGTATGGCTTCTGGCAGTGTCGCGAGCGTTATTCCAGCCAGGCGCAAATTCTGGACGCAGCCCGCCGATTTCGCGCCGACCATATCCCCGTGGATTTCATTGTGCAAGACTGGCAATACTGGGGAAACCACGGCTGGGGCGCTTATCAATGGGACTTGAGTCATTATCCCAATCCCGCGAACATGATCGCTGAACTCCACACCAATCATTTCAAATACATGATTTCGGTGTGGTCAAATCCCCAGGGCATCGTTGGTCGCGCGCTAGCGTCCATGCCCCACGGGTTGATTCCGGGATCGCCATGGATGGACGTCTTCAATCCCGCCGTGCGCACTCTTCGCTGGAAATACCTGGACCAGGCGTTCTTCAGCATCGGCGCGGACGCATGGTGGCAGGACGCGACCGAGCCGGGTGATGACGGGAATGCCCTCAACGACGTGCAATGTTACCTCGGCTCGGCCAATCGCGTGCGCAATGCCTATCCGCTCTTTGCCAGCGAGGCGACTTACGACGGACAGCGCGGCACGGATTCGAGCAAGCGGGTGGTGATTCTGTCGCGCAGCGCCTGTCCGGGCGAGCAACGATACGCCACAGCGGCTTGGTCCGGCGACATCCGTGGCGATTGGCTGACCTTCTCCCGGCAGATCCCCGCCGGGTTGAATTATTCCCTCACCGGCCTGCCGTATTGGACCACCGACACCGGCGGGTTTTTCCATCCGCGCAACCAATATACCTCGCCCGATTACAACGAACTGCTCACCCGCTGGTTTGAGTGGAGCACGTTCTGCCCGATCCTGCGCATCCACGGATGGCAGACCGCGACCGAAATCTGGAACTGGCTGCCGGCCACGCAGACCAACCTGATTGCCTTCGACAAGTTGCGTTACCGGATGCTGCCCTACAATTATTCCGTCGCGTGGAAAATCGCGAGCGCAGGCTACACCCCGATGCGCGCGCTGGTGATGGATTTTCCGAACGATCGCAAAGCCCTCGCGATGGGGGACGAATACATGTTTGGCCCGGCGTTTCTGGTCTGTCCGGTGACCACGCCGGGAGCCACGACCCGCACGGTTTATCTTCCCTCCGGCTCGACCTGGGTGGATTTCTGGACCGGTGCGACCCGCGCCGGCGGCAAAACGTTGACGGCCACTGCGCCCATCAGCATGATGCCGCTGTACGTGCGCGCGGGGTCAATTGTGCCGTTCGGGCCGGTGATGCAATACGCGACCGAGCTGCCCGAGGATCCCATTGAACTGCGGGTTTATCGCGGCGCGAATGGCAGGTTCACGCTCTACGAAGATGAGAACGACAATTACGATTACGAAAAAGGAGTTCATGCGACCATTCCGTTTACGTGGAACGAAGCCAGACAAACGCTGACAATTGACAAACGCTCCGGCAAGTTCCCCGGTATGTTGAAGGAACGCACCTTCCGCGTCGTCTTCGTCTCGCCCAATCACGGCGCCGGCATGGCGGCGGAAGAGAACGCTGACGCCATCGTTCATTATACCGGCAAGCAAGTGATTGTCCGCTGCCAAAAATGATTCCACTTCAACCATCAAACCTCCCGTCAATTGACCCGCTGTTATCAACTGGCATTCCACAAAATGAAAACACCCCAAACCCATTCAACATTCACTGCATCCAGGATTCATCGGGTCGAAAGACAATTGCAATTGAAGTCCCCGGGCAGGACAAAACGGGGAAGTCTGACGGCTTTGGGCATCCTGGTTGCGGCCATGTTGCTTTGCGCGCCCGGCATTTTTGCGGCTGACGAAGTCTGCGCTCCCTGTGGGCAGCAGGTGAGCGTGAGCGGGAGTTTTGGGCATCGCAAGGACGGGCCGGCGGTCGCCATCGAAGGAGCGGTCACCGATCCGGCGGCGTTTCGGGAGGAGATCCACGGGACAAATTTCACCGTCACTCTCGAGCATCTGCCCGCGGGCAAATACACCATCGCCATCGGTGAGGTGGAAACGCGCGTGAGCGCGCCGGGCGAAAGACTGTTCGACGTGACCTCCGGCGAGGTCACGCTGGCGACGAATTTTGACATCTTTGCCACCGCCGGCGGCGCGCGAAAAGTCTGTTACATCACCGGCACGGTCGAGCATGCAGATGACGCGATCCGCGGCCCGCTGAAAGTGTCCTTCCTGGCGGGCCAGGGCGACGCGAAGTTCAACACTTTTGAGGTAAAGGACGCCTCCGGCGCGCCGGTCATCGCTTTCCGTGCTTCAGAGCTGGCGGACGCCTTCTCAGCCGCGGCGACGCGCCTGCCGGAAATCAGCGCGCCACCGACCTGGAGGGATCCGTCGCAGCCGTTGCCGGCCCGCGAGCATGATTTGATCCGCCGCATGTCGTTGGCTGAAAAAGTCGCGCAGTTGCAAAACGGCGCGCCGGCGATTCCGCGGCTCGGGCTGCCGGCGTATAATTATTGGAACGAGGCGTTGCACGGCGTCGCCAACGACGGCATCGCCACCGTCTTTCCGGAGCCCATTGGCATGGCGTCCACCTGGGATCCTTCGTTGCTTCATCAGGAAGGACACGTCATCGGCGTTGAAGGCCGCGCGAAGTTCAACGATTACGCCGCGAAACATAATGGCGACTCGAAATGGTGGACTGGCCTGACGTTTTGGACGCCGAACCTCAACATTTTCCGCGACCCGCGCTGGGGCCGCGGCCAGGAAACCTATGGGGAAGATCCGTTCCTGACGGGCACGCTCGCCGTGCCGTTCATTAAAGGCATACAAGGCGATGACCCGAATTACATGCTGGCAATGGCGTGCGCCAAACATTACGCGGTCCACAGCGGCCCGGAAGCGTTGCGCCACCGGTTCGACGCCACACCGCCGGAACGCGATTTATACGAAACGTATCTGCCGCAGTTCGAGCTGGCGGTGGAACAGGGGCATGTGGGCGGCGTCATGGGCGCTTACAGCGCGCTTTACGGCGTGCCGGACTGCGCCAGTTCATTTCTGCTCACCGACCTCTTGCGCAAGCAATGGGGATTTGAAGGTTACGTCGTATCGGATTGCGGCGCCATCGGTGACATTTGGGAGCAACATCATTATGTGAAGACACCCGAAGAAGCCGCCGCCGCCGCGGTCAAGGCCGGCTGCGATCTCTGTTGCGGCGGAGATTACAACGCCTTGGTGCGTGCGGTCCAACAAAAGCTGGTCACCGAAAAGGAGATTGACCGGGCTTTGTATTACACGTTGTGGACGCGTTTCAAACTTGGCCTGTTCGATCCGCCGGACAAGAATCCGTATTCCAAAATCGGCATTGACCGGAACGACACGCCGCAA
The DNA here is from genome assembly GCA_021780375.1 of bacterium. Classification (GTDB taxonomy): domain Bacteria; phylum Verrucomicrobiota; class Verrucomicrobiia; order Limisphaerales; family UBA11358; genus UBA11358. The sequence goes on from JAJXYT010000200.1 coordinate 34,608, forward strand.
CACCGGGCGCTGGCGCTTAAAATTGCCGAAGAATCCATGGTGCTGCTGAAAAATGACGGCATTCTTCCGCTGAACCGTTCCAGGATCAAACGGATCGCCGTCATCGGCCCCAATGGCAACTCGACCTCTATGTTGTATGGCAATTATCACGGGTCAGCTTCGCGTCCGGTTTCCATTCTGAATGGCCTCAAGCAACTGGCCGGGCCGAACATCGAGGTCACTTTTGCACAAGGATGTCCGATCACCACCGAAACCGACAGGGGGATTGCTGCGTGGAGCCGCCAGGATAACGATACGACCCGTCCCTTACCGGAACTCAACGCGGAAGCCCTCAGGAATGCGACAAATGCAGACTTGATCATATATGTCGGCGGCATCACTCCGGCGCAGGAAGGCGAAGGGTTTGATCGCGAGTCGATTGAACTGCCCGAGGTGCAGCAAAAACTCATCCAGATGCTCCAGGCCACCGGCAAACCGGTCATCATGGTCAACTGCAGCGGGTCGGCGATAGCGCTGCCGTGGGAGGCGGAGCACCTGCCGGTAATTCTGCAGGCGTGGTATCCCGGCGAGGCAGGCGGACGCGCTGTCGCCGAGGTCTTGTTCGGCGACGTCAATCCGAGCGGACATTTGCCGATCACGTTCTATCGGGCTACGGCGGACCTGCCGGCTTTCACAGATTACTCCATGAGCAACCGCACCTACCGTTACTTCAACGGCAAACCGCTTTACGCGTTTGGTCACGGTCTGAGCTATACCAGGTTCTCGTTCCGCCGCGGCAGGCTCAGTGCAAAGAGAATTGCTTCCGATGGCACTGTAAAGGTGTCGTTCACGGTGAGGAATTCCGGCGGCCGTGCCGGCGATGCGGTGGCGCAAGTTTACTTCCGGCACATTGACTCGAGCGTTCCGCAGCCGAAACTCGCCCTGTGCGGTTTTGCCCGGGTGAATCTGAATCGGGGCGAATCCAAGCGCGTCACGGTCGAGGTGCCCGCCAAACGCCTGCGCTACTGGGACACGGGGAAAAAGCAATACGTGGTTGAGCCGGGAAAATATGAGTTCCTCATCGGCGCCGCGTCGGACGACCTCCGGCTCAAGCTGCCCATGACCGTTACTGACGGTTTATGAAACATCTCTTGCTCCAGGCAAACACATGCTGAACATCATCATGGTGGATCCAACTGTTGTGGTGGAGAAAATTATTATCCACGACAAGCCGTTGCCATCTTTATACTTTGGGCCGGCTGGGATGAGCAGGAACTGAATAAGCATAATATGTTCGAAGATCCTGTGGCCGGCATTGTTCAAGCGCCTTTCGTGATGAATGCAAGCGGAACAATTCTTCATCGCGACAGGCGGTCTTGAATGCCGGATTTTTGGATATGTCGAGCAGATCAAGCAAACACGATAAAAGAAAGGAATTAAATGCAAAGACGCGAGTTTCTTAAGTTGATGGCCGCCAGCGCGGGCGCCCTGTCGGTGCCTCTTGCAGGCGATCTCGGTTGCGCGACTAAACCTTCAACGCGAGGCAGTTCGCTTTCCGGTGGCGGCTCGCCAACCAGTTTTCCAGCATCTGATTGGCAGGCAGTGGTGAAGGAAGGGTGGGGCGCCGCCGGCGCCCAGGCCGGGCCAGGCACCTGGGACGGCGTGCCGTTGCAGGCGCCGCCGGGCATTCCCGATTTGACGGGTGAGGGGCCGTTCCAGGCGGATTGGAACTCGCTGCTCGCCTACGACGCGCCCGAATGGTATCGCGACGCCAAGTTCGGCATTTGGGCGCATTGGAGCCCGCAGTGTGTGCCGGAGGACAGCGATTGGTATGCCCGCAACATGTATATCCAGGGCCAGGGCCAATATCGGAATCAGGTCAAACGTTATGGGCATCCTTCAGTCTTCGGCTACAAGGACCTGTGTGCGCAATGGACGCTGCTGAATTGGGAACCGGAGGCATTGATTGAGCGTTACAAAAAAGCGGGCGCCAAATTATTTCTCGCTTTGGCCAATCACCACGACGGATTCGATACCTGGAATTCGAAGTACCACGCCTGGAACGCGCAAAACATCGGTCCGCGCCGGGACGTTATCGGTGATTGGGCGGCAGCAGCGCGCAACCAGGGACTCCGTGTCGGCGTGACCGTTCACGCCGCGCGCAACTGGTGGTGGTTCCAGGTTTCCCATCTGTGCGATCGGACCGGTCCGCTGGCCGGCGTGCCTTACGACGGCCATCTCACACTCGACGATGGCAAGGGCCAATGGTGGCAGGGCTACGACCCCCAACAGTTGTATTGCCGCAAACACGGCGTTCGCGAAAACCCGGATGCGGCGTATGTCCGCAATTTCTATAACCGGGTTCGCGACCTGATTGACCTGCATGACCCCGACCTGCTCTATTTCGACAACGGAGGATTGCCGCTGGGCTGGGCGGGGATGAACATCGGCGCCTATTTCTACAATCACAACCTCAAGACCCGGAACGGCAACCTGGAAGCGGTTTTGAACATCAAGCAAGTGCCGGACGGCCACGCCAAGGCGGTGGTGGCCGACTACGAACGCGGCGTCACCAATCGCATCATGCCTTACGCGTGGCAGTCGGAAACCTGCCTCGGCGACTGGCATTACAACCGGGCACGCTTTCTCCATCATTCTTACATGAAACCCGGACAGGCCATCCACTGGATGGTCGATGCCGTCAGCAAGAACGGGACGTTCATCCTCAATGTTCCGGGCAAGCCCGACGGCACCATTGACGCCGATGAGAAGGCGATTGTGGACGCCATCGGTAGCTGGATGCAGATCAACGGCGAGGCGATTTACGCCACGCGGCCCTGGAAGGTTTTCGGCGAAGGCGCGCATCAGGCCCAGGGCGGCGCGTTTCACGGCGCCGGCCAACTGGATGCCCGCGACGTTCGCTTCACCCGCAACAAGCGCGGCGACGTGGTTTATGCCATCGTGCTTGGCTGGCCGGACGGCGACAGCTTTGTCATCAACCATCTGGGCACAGCTTCCTCAGCACAGCCAGGCAAGATTGAAAACGTCGAATTGCTTGGCAGCCGCGAAAAACTCGATTGGAAGCAAACGTCTGAATCCTTGACGGTAAAAAAGCCTGCCGAAAAGCCGTGTGATTTCGCCTGCGCCCTCAAGGTCAGTCTGGCGTGAGATGCTACAAAATCGAACTATGGCCGCAGCGCCCGCGAAACGTGGAGGTATATGTCTCTTACTGTTGCTTGCCGTGTTCGCTTGTTCGGCGAACACAAAGGCGGCTATACCGGCTTTAGCTGCGACATTACCGACGCGGTAAGACCCGGCGAATTTCCGACCGGGCCGAGCATCACGTTCGCGCCGGACTCGGATATTGCCATCCGCGATGGTGAGGCGGCCATTGAATTTCGTTCCTGCTACGCGGGCAGGGCGGCGTGTTCCAGCCCATGAAAAAAGTCCACGATCTGCACTGCGTTCTTGCCCTCGTGGTAGTAGTAATCCCGCTGCAACTGGAAGCTGCCAAAAATCCCTTGAACCCCAATCGTTTCCCGGCCCTTGCGCGTCGGTCTGGCCTCGGGTTGGTACCGGGCGTCGATTCGGTCG
>JAJXYT010000093.1 GCA_021780375.1 bacterium
CGTCCGGGTTCCAGGTAAAACGCTGGATGCGAACGTCACGCTGGCTTGTGCCCGGGCCGATGTGCGCGTGATAAACGATCCAGTCCTGCTTGCCATCCGGCGACTCGACGAAGGAACAGTGCCCGGGGCCAAAGACATCGGCAGAACGTTGAAACACCGGTTCAGGTTTCTTGACCCAGGAATGCGGGTCGAGCACGTCACCGCCGGTCCAGGTTAATTGGCCAAGGCAATAGTGGTCGTCCCAAAAGCCGCTGGCCGAATAGATGATGAACAGGTGGCCGTCGTGCCAGAGCGTTTCCGGTCCCTCATTGATGCGGGGGAAATCGCGTTGTTCCCATTTCCGGTCGGGCTGCGAAATGCAGACGCGTTTGCCACTGATCGTCCATGGATTGCTCATGGGTGCGATATAGAGATTTTGCACGCCGTCCCTGGCGCCGGGCCAGCCCGACCAGATGAAATACAGTTTCCCGTCCGGCATTTGCAAAACGGTGCCGTCAATGGCCCAACGATCCGACGGCGAGGCGATTTTGCCTTTGAACATAAAAGGCTTTTGCGGGTCGCTGGCAGTCCCTTCCAATACATACATGCGATGATGGGCGTTATTGCCATCGTCCGCCGCCACGTAGATATACCATTTGCCCTGAAGCAAATGAAGTTCGGGCGCCCAAATCTGTTTTGAGCAAGCGGTTCCCGGCGGCGGCTGCCAGACGCGCTTCCAATGATCGTGGCCGATGTTCTCCAGCCGCGCCGCCCGGTTGACCCAGACGCCATTGGAGAGGCCGGGGCGGGATTGGCAGAGATAATAATTGGTTTGCCACCGGATGACCCATGGGTCCTGGCCATGTTCAACCACGGGGTTGGTAAATGTATCACCGGCAGGGGGAGCGGCGAGAATGGCGCTCGGGCTGAATCCGGCGAACACGCTCAAAAGTAACAGGATCTGTCGCATATCGGGCGATGGCACTGCGTCTATTTTCCCGTCTGGTCTGACTCCCGGGCGGTCTGCGGCGCGAAGATACCCACGTCAACGCCCTGCCCGCCGATGGTTTGATGGCAATGGACGGCAATCGTGTTTTCACCGGGGCGAAGCGCCGCGGCCGCTTCTTTCGAAATTTCAAAGTCGCTGTAATCGGTGATAAAACCCGGAAGTTTCAGGGCCAGCACCCCGTTCAAATAGACGTCCACATCTTCATCGTGAAAAATCTGCAGTTTGATTCCCGAAAGGTCTTCCGGCTCCAAACTGAATTCCCGGCGCAGCCAGATGTCTGAGGTGTTCCAGGTGGTATTCACAACTATGCCCGGCGTGCCCGTGTTGCCGAATCCGGCCACACCTTCTTTCCAGGCGGAATCGTCAAACCCGGCTTTGAACCAGTCACCGATGGGCTGCTCCGTGGTGTATTTCCAGGTGGCCCGCCCAAACAGGGCGTCCGGCTGAATGATTTTCATTGGCATCCCCCAAAATCCGCCGCGATTGGCGATCCGCAGAACTTCCGGGTCAATTTTGGCCACCGCGCGGTCATAGGTTTGCAGACCGTTGCATTCCGTTTCCACATCGGCGAGTTGGGTATAGACGGCCGCACTCAATCCGCGCAGCCGGTGCAATTCCCAGACCCGCTTCAATGCCTGCGCATAACTCGACGCCAGCTCATCACGGTTGGTCAACATGACATACGCCCAGGAATTCCTGGACCAGGTGTGGCCCGGGACCGCCAGCCCCAACCCGCCAAATTCGCCCAACACGGCCGCGCGATGGGGTTCGGGCGCAGGCGAATCCGGACCGGGATAACTATGCATGTCAACGAGGTCGCCCACGCGCATATCCGTCCAGCCGCTGGCATCGTCCACCAGCCGCGACGGGTCCACTGCCTTGATCCATTTCGTCAACGACCCGGTGTCAAACTGCCCCCAGCCTTCGTTGAAAAGGTCCCATTGAACAATGGCCGGATGATTATACAGTTCCCGGATCATGTGTTGGAGTTCAATTTCAAATTCCTGACGCGAAGCGGCCGTGGCGTTGTTGCCGCTGGGCATGTCCTGCCAGACCAAAAGTCCCAGCTTGTCGCACCAGTAATATCCGCGCGCCTGTTCCACCTTGACGTGCATGCGGACCAGATTGAAGCCGGCCCGTTTCAGAAATTCGAAGTCGTAGCGCAGGGCCGCGTCGGTCGGCGCGGTGTAAATGCCATCCGGCCAGAAACCCTGGTCGAGCGCGCCCAGCTCAAAAATGAATTTGTTGTTCAACGCAATCCGCGTAATGCCCTGGTCATCCGCGCGCAATGCGATCTTTCTCATGCCAAAGTAACTGGAAACCGAGTCGAGAACTTTATGGCCGTCTTTCAGCGTCACTTTCAAATCGTACAGGAACGGATCGTCCGGCGACCACAGGTGCGGATGGGGCAGGTTCAAAACCAATTCGGTGTTGGCCGCTCCCGTGATCCGGGCGACTTCCCCGGCGCCCGCAGACGCCACCGCCTCGACCTGGAGATTATCCAAAAAGCTGCTGACCGCCACGCGGAGACGCAGCGCGTGCGCGTCAATATCCGGAGTCAATCTCAACCGGTCAATGCACACTTCCGGCACCGGTTCCAGCCAGACGGTTTGCCAGATACCGGAGGTGGGCGTGTAAAAAATGCCTTCGGGTTTGAGCGACTGCTTCCCGCGCGGCTGGTCGCCATCGTCGGTGGGATCGGAAACACAAACCACCATGTCCTCCGCACCGTTCCCGCGCAGCGCATCCGTGATGTCGAACGTGAACGCGTCGTACCCCCCCTGGTGCTCGCCGATTTCATGCCCGTTCACCCACACCCGGCAGCGCCAGTCCACGGCGCCGAAATGCAGCCGCAACCGCCGCCCGCGCCACGCGGCCGGCACGGAAAAGGTCCGATGATACCAAAGTTTGCTGTTTCCATCGAAACGGGCCATCACGCCGGAAAGCGCGGACTCCGGCGAAAACGGGACCAGGATTTTTCCCGCGAACGGCGGCGGCTTGTCCACCGACGCCGGCGTGATGGCGTAATCCCAAAGCCCGTTTAAATTCTCCCAGTCCGGGCGCACGAGCTGCGGTCGCGGATATTCGGGCCACACGTTCGTCGGGTTGATCTCCGCCGCCCAACGCGTCATCAGCGGCGCCTTTCCGGGATGCCAGCCCGCACCCTCACCCGCGCGCGTGAACATTATCATCGCCAGAATCAAAGCCGCCCGGCCGACATTTTTCATGGGCACGTTGGGGAGGAGGCATTTCATTTCTGCAAGAATTTGGCCACGGCTTCCGTGCGCGTATGGACGTGCAATTTCTCGTAAATGCGGCGGATGTAATTCCGCACCGTGTGAATGCTCACCCCCAGTTCATCGGCAATTTGTTTGTAGGCAAGCCCGCCCGCCAGCCGGTCCAACACCGACCGCTCGCGCGGTGAAAGGTCCATGGAATTATCGCCGTGCGCCGGAGCGGTTTTGAAGGACTGGACCACCTTGCGCGCGATCGGCGCCGACATGGGCGAACCGCCGGCGTAAACTTCTTCAATGGCTTCCAATAACTTTTTGGGCGACAAACGTTTCAAGAGATATCCGCTCGCCCCGGCGGCCAGGGCGCGGAAAATCTGCTCGGTGTCTTCAAAAACGGTGAGCATGAGCACTTGCATTTCGGGCACGAGGGCGGTCAGCCGGCGGACACATTCGATGCCATCCATGTCGCCCAGATTGATGTCCATCAGAATCACATCCGGCTTGTCCTGCGGCAAATGTTCCAGCGCTTCGGCCGCGCTGGCGTAGGCGCTCTGGCACCGGATGTTGCCGGCCGCGGCGAGATAGCCGGCGATGTGCTCGCGCAGGTCGGCTTCGTCGTCCACGATGGAAACAGTGATGATTTTTTTCATAATTCGCCGTCAGCTTTCTTAGGGAGCGGGATGCGCATCGTGACCGTGGTGCCGGCGCCGGGCTGGCTGGCCACCTGCCAGTCGCCGCCGATGGCCGTCAACCGCTGGCGCATATTTTTCAGTCCGTTGCCGCCCCGGCCTGCGCGCGGCTGATCATTCGCCGCTGCCGATGCTGCAAAGCCCTTGCCATTATCGGAAACTTTGAGTTCAAATTCCAGCGCCTTGACGGTCATTTCCACTTTCACGCTGGTGGCGCCGGAATGCTTGAGCACATTGTTCAGGGCTTCTTCAAAGGCCAGGAACAGGTTGTGCCGCGTGTCTGATGACAACGGATAATGGGGAATCTGCCGGGGCAACCGCAGTTCGCATTCGATGCGGGTGTTTTGAAAATATTCAACGGCGTAGCCGCTCAGGTAGGCGCTCAGATTTTCCAGCGTGTCGTTGCGCGGATTCACGACCCAGACGATTTCATCCATCGTTTTCAACAAATCCCGCGACGTCTGGGCAATCACCTCGATTTTTTCGGCGTGCGGTCCGGAGGAACCTGCATCCATCTGCGCGCGTTCGCTCAAAAAGGAAATTTTGGTCAACTTCGATCCCATCTCATCGTGCATGTCACGGGCAATGCGCATCCGTTCCCGTTCGAGCGATTGCTGCGCTTCCAACCGGGCCAGGGCGCTCCGCAAGCGGCGGTGCGACACCGTGCGAACAATGGCCACGATCAAGGCAATGGCCGCCAGGCAATACAGCCCGATCGCCCAGATTTGAAGATAGAGGGGCGTGGGAACAACAAAAGCAAACGTTTCCGCCGCGTCCCGCCACTTGCCATCGGCATCGCGAACGGCCAGACAAAAACGGTAATGGCCATACGGCAGCCGTCCGTAATGGGCAGACCGCGTACTCCCGTCGTCCACCCAGTCGGAGTCGGAACCTTGCAGCTTGTGCCGGAACTGGATTTCTCCCGGCGCCGTAAAACTCAAGGCGGTAAAGTGAATGTCCAGCGAGCGCACTTCGACGGGCGCCTGGAAGGGGGTGTGATGGGCAGCGGCCGCCGACCATAAGGCGCCCCGGAGGAGGGAAATCGGCGGCTGGCGGTTGAAAGCGGCATCTTCGATATAAACCGGAAACACGGATGACTCAATTTCCGACTGGCGGGCGTCCACGTTCAAAACGCCTTCCGAAGTCGCAAACCAAAGTTCCCCGTCGGACGCCAGCGCGGCGCGCGTCCCGCCGGCAACGGTGGGGGACTCCGGCGCCGTCTTCGCGTCGGAAATCCACTGGCAGACGAGCGGACTGCGGGGATGAGCAAACGACTCGCGGAAATCGCCGCGGTTGACGCGATAAATGCCCGCTCCCGTGGCCAGCCATAAATTCCTTGCGCCGTCTTCAGTCACTCCGGCCACGATGTCGCTGGGCAGGCCGTTGCTGGTGTTCCAGTTCATGGCGATGCCGCCGGCGAGACAAGACAGGCCGTTGCCATCCGTGCCAATCCAGAGCCGGCCGTGTTCCCCTTCGTGCAGCGCGAGCACGGCCTGTGGGCCGGAGGTTTTTGCCGTCTCGAGGATGCTGAATGTTCCGTTATTTTCGCGCAGGATTTCACCGTCCCGGGTTCCCAGCCAGAGTCCGCCAGCCGCCGATGAAATCATGGCGGTCACGGGCGTTCCCGGCAAACCTTGCGCCGTGTCGAACCGGGTCAAAACACCTTTCGAAAAACGGTGAATGGGCCCGGCGCTCGTGCTGGCCCAGACATTCCCCCCGGCGTCCACGCATACCGCCAACACCGTGTCATCGGCCAAACCGTCCGCCGTGGTCAAATGAATGCTGCGTCCGTTTCGCAGACCATATAATCCGTCGCCCAGAGTCCCCGCCCAGACGGTGCCATCGCGAGCGACACACACGGACGAAATCAAATTTTGCACCTCCCGGCCATCGTCGCCGCCGACCCGGTCGAATCTTCCGGATTCTCCCACGAACAAGCCGCCGTGTTGCAAGCCCAAATAAACCCGTCCGCTGGCATCCAGGGCGAGCGCGGTGGGCGGGCTGGCCGGCAACCCTTGTCCCGCCTGCATGATATGCACGGATTGGGGGTGCAATTGCATCAAGCCGCCGCAGGAGGTGCCGAGCCAGAGATTGCCTTCCTGGTCTTCGCAGATGGCGCGGACATCGTAGGGCCGTCGGTCTTCACCGAGGATGACCGACCGAAAACGGTTGTTTTCAAAGCAGAACAAACCGCCTCCGCTGGTGCCGATCCAAATCCGTCCATCCCGTCCTTCGCACAAACTCCAGATGCGCACGGAGGCCGGTTGGGAACTGCGAAAATAATTCAAGCGCTTGCCCTCGGACAGATTGATCAGATAAGTATCGCCAAACGCCCACAAATTCCCGCTCCGGTCCTCATAAACGCCGAGGTATTCAGGGCTGCGGCCCTGGCTTTCGGTTCGGAATGTGTAAGGTATGAGGCGCCCGTGGATGAACCGGCACATCCCGACGCGGGTCGTAATCCATACCGTCCCGGAACGCGCCACATTCACCCCTGAAACGAACTTATCGGGCAGGCCATCCTGCGAGAATGATTGGAAACGCTCCCCGGTCCAGAGGTTTAATCCGGATGGGCTGCCGATCCAGACACGTCCTTGATTGTCCGCCGCGAGGCTCGTGACGCGGTTGTCCAGCAGCCCCTGCGCTTTCATAAAATGCCGCACGGTTCCCTGCACCAATTCAAACAAACCGTCCGCTTGCGTGCCAACCCATAAATAGCCGTGACTATCCTCGCATAAGACGGTGACGCGAACGGGATCGTTGGTAACGGAAGCGGCCAGATTCATTTCCGTGAATTTGACGCCATCGAACCGGGCCAGCCCCGCGCTGGTGCCGACCCAGAGAAAACCGTCCCGGGTTTGGATAACGGCCGCCACCGAATCGGAGGGCAGGCCATCCGCGGTTTGCCAGACGCGCATGGCCTCGGCGCGTTCCGCGGGGTCGGGGTCCGCGCCGCCAGCCCGAACGGCAACCAGGGCCACTCCGGCAAGGCACGAAACCAGACAGACGTATAATTTTCGCGTCGGGTTCAAACCTGCACCATCTTACGCGACACGCGTATTGCGTAAAGGGGTTTGCCGCGATTTATCCAGGATGCGGTCGGACGAAAGGGCCGTGAGCCGGAATTGGTCGGGAGGGTAACGTTGAATTGTCGGTTGCCTGTTGGTGCCGGGCCGGCACCGGCAAGTTCAGCTTGAACCCCAATCGGCATGCTTTTCACTTTGGACAACCTGTTTTCGGGATGCGCCCATGGATTGCCCGGGTTTTAAGGACTGACCAGAACCTTGAAGAATTGATTCCCGGCCGTCACCGGAACGGTGTACGGCGGGACCGCCGCGCGGTTGGTGGTCCAGGGGCCGAGCAAGGCCGGCGCCTGCAGGAGCATTCCTGCCTGCCAGTTGAGCACCACGCTCGATCCAGAGTGGGTGACGCTCAATTTCACCGGCCCCGCGTAAACACCGGCATAGAGGTCCTGCAGCTGAATGGCGGTGAGAGCCCGGGGATAGATGGCGGCGTGAGCAATTTTGGAGTTGATCAACCGTCCCGTTCCGTAATCAGGCGAGCCGCCAATCCACACGTCAAGATTGTCGCCGGCGGGCGCCGTCGTCACAGTCTGGCCGGCCATCAGTGCCCCATCCACATAGAGCAGGCCATTATTGTTCGACCCGGGAATTCCCGTGTACGTGTAGGCAATCATGTGCCAATTGCCGTCCAAAATACTCAGGGACGAAGTCGCGTCCAGCGCGTTGCCGTCCGAGGCGCCTGGCTCGCCACTGCTGTTGACACTCATGCGCCAGGAAGCGTCGCCGTGCCCGAACACTCCCGCAAAATTCGGATAGGACAAAAGATCAGCCCAGATCACCGTGGTGATTGGACCGGTGATATTGAATGGGCCTTCGGGAATGTCCACATATCCGGACGTTCCGTCAAAAAGCACCGAACGGCTGGGAGAACCAAAGATTGAGTTCGTCGGTCCGGACTGAGCCAGGGTACAACCGCCAACGTAAGTTCCGTTATAATTGCCGGCCAGATCATGGGCAACGGTTCCGCTGGTTTCAGTCAAAGGCCAATAAGCAATCGGGCCGAGCGACATCAGGGATTGCTGATATTTGGCAGGGGCGACAACCGTGAGGTTTAACGCCGAACTGGTGGCCGTGCCATACTGGTTGCTCACCACGCAGGTATAACTGCCGGCATTGGCCAATTGCAGGCTGGAAATCGTCAACGTGGGAATGCTGGCGGTGCTGATGGGGTTCGCGCCGTTATTAAAGTACCACCGATAGACGAAGGGCGGGTTGCCAATATTGCTCACGCTGGCATTGAGCGTCGCTCCGGCCAGCAGGGTTTCCGAGGCTTGAGGTTGTTGCGTGATCACCGGCGGACTGGACGTAACGGTGATGGAAGGACTGGTTCCGGTCACACCGTTGAGGATGGCGCTGATGGCGGCGCTGCCCGTGTTGACCGCAGTGATCAGCCCGCTGTTGTTTACCGTGAGAACGCCCGGATTGCTGCTGCTCCAATTGGTCACGAAACCGGTGACGGGCACCCCGGAAGCCGCGGAGAAATTTCCCGTCGCCGAAGCCTGCTGGGTAAACCCGGCGCCCATGCTTGAATTGGCGACCGCGACGGCGAGGGACACCGGCATCAGGTTGGTTGCCACGACCGCGGGTCCGGCGACCGAGCTGACCGCCAGGTACAGGGGCGAAACGACGCCATTCCATATCCGGAACTCGTAGATGGTGCCGGAAAACTGTTCGTCGCCATACACGTCATTGCCCAACATATTTTCGGTCGTACCACCAGTGCCGCCAATGGTGCCAGGGGTATAAGTGCTGTTGGGAAGCGTAAGCGAGGCAACCAGGGTGCCGTTGGTGTAGAGATTGCCCACCAGGCTGGAGGCATTGTAGGTCAGGCAGACGTATTGCTCCGAACCGTTCGGGAATGAAACCGCCGACTGCAAATCCTGCTCGCCTCCATTGGGGGTAAACGCCGCCTCCAGGTTATGGTTGTTAATGTTCGGGTAGGGAATAAGTCCGAAGTTCTGGCTGCTACTGTTACCAAAGTCCCAAATCTCAGCCCAAACATTGGCTTGATTCTGGGTCACCCAGCATTCCACGGTCAAATTGGTGGTGGCAGTCAACAGGCCACCGGGCAGAGACACATAACCTGAATAACCAAATGCGGGAGTCGTGCTCCCCGGCAGGATCAGGCCGTGATTAATAGTGGCGGCGCCTCCGCCGTTGGGGGTCACGACCGTTCCATCGGCGCCGCCCACCGAATCGGAGGCATCACTGACGAAACTGTAGCGATGCAACAACGTCAACGTCGGTTGCGCGACCGTCAAGGTCACGGAATTGGTGACGCTGCCGGGCGCGTTCGAGACCACAATGCTGTAGCTCCCGGCATCGGTCAGCGCGATATTGGTCAACATCAGCGTGTTATTGGTCGCGCCTGGAATCGGCGTGCTGTCGAAATTCCATTGATAACTCAAATTCCC
>JAJXYT010000119.1:0-29878 GCA_021780375.1 bacterium
GCCGCAATCCGGAACGGCCGGACGTTGACGATTATGAGCAAGGACGCGGCAAAAACGCACGATATCCCCGTCAAGATTGGCAACAACCCGGACCTGATTCCGGACAATGATGAAATGGTCACGCAGATCATTCCCATCCGTTTCGTGGAAGCCAAACAATTGGCGACGGACCTTTCCTCTTTCGTCTCGCCCCAGGCCACCATCGTCGCCAATGAAGCCGGCAATTCCATCGTGGTCACCGACACCCAGTCGAACATCCGGCATCTGGTCGAAATCATTGAAGCCGTTGACAACGGCGCCCGAGGCGAGACGGAAATCCGGGTGTTTCCGTTGAAATATGCCAATCCAACGGACGTGGCCACCGAGTTGGGCCAGATTTTCCCCCAAAACAGCTCGAGCAGCGGTCCGCAGTCGCCGATTCGATTCGGCGGCGGCCCGGGAGGGTTTTTCGCGCGAATGGCCGCCGCGCAGGCGGCCGCCAATCAGAATTCCACTGTCCAAAAAAACTCGCAGGTCGTTGCCGTGGCCGACACGCGCACGCAATCGGTAATTGTTACCGCTTCCAAGGATTTGATGGATCAAATTGCCGGGATGATGGAACAGCTTGACGTGGCGTCACCCAGGGACCAGCACGTGTACGTTTATCATCTCGACCATGGCGATCCGAACGAAGTTGTCCAAGTGCTGCAAAACACCTTTGGCAACAACAACACGCGCTCCACCAGCAGCACGCAGCAGGGCGCGCTGGAAACCCGGGCGAATGCCGGCGCGACTTCGGCGGGCAACACCACGTCGTCGCTCGGAAACACCAGTGGCGCCGGGATGGGCGCCGGCAATGGCGTGGGCACGGGTCGGATCCCTTAAGAACAAAACTCTTTCAACCGGAAAATGATTATGAAAACAAACAAAGATTGGAAACATTTCGGCGGTGTCTTGGTTTTTCTATTCTGCGCCGCGCTGACCCTCCATGCGCAGCAGCGCCCTGCCTTCGGCGGGTTTGGCGGCTTCAATAATTTCAACCGCAACAACACCGGTACTGCCGGCAGCCAGTACAACAACAATGGCAACGTCGGCAACGCGACCATTTACGTGGACCCGGACACCAAGAACATCGTTGTCATTTCTGACAGGCCGACCAGCGAGGAAATCAGCAATGTCATCGCCCACCTGGACCGTCCCAAGCCGCAGGTTCTCATCAAAGTCGTCTTTCTGGAGGTACAGCACAACAATTCGCTGGATGTCGGCGTCGAGGGCGCATACGGCAAGGGACTTGGCAATGGCATAACCGGCAATGCCAGCGACGTGTTTGGCTTGAGCGGATTGAATTCGATCGTGACCAACTTCAGCGCCGTCGGCCCGGCGGTGGCGACTCCGGCACTGTCACCGACCACCTCGGGTGGCGCCAACGGCTTTTACCAGATTATGGGCAGTGATTTTCAGGCATCCCTGCGCGCCATCGCCACCGCCGGCAAGGTGGAAGTGCTCTCGCGCCCGTCGGTGCTCGCGCGCGACGGCCAGCCGGCGACTATTCTCGTCGGCCAGCAGGTGCCGCTGATTACCGGCGTCAGTTACACGGCCGTCGGGAATTCAACCATCCCGATCAACAACGTCACCTACACACCCGTTGGCATTCAGGTGAACGTCACGCCTTACATCTCCCGGGATAATTACGTGGAAATGATTGTGACGCCCCAGGATTCGCAGATTGACCCCACGCAAACCGAACCCATTGCCGCCGGCGTGAACGCGCCGGTGATTGACACGCGCACCGCCGATACCGTGGTGGTCACGCCCGACGGAGAACCGGTCGTCATCGGCGGCCTGATGATGAACGACAAAACCTCCAGTGAAAGCAAAATCCCGATTCTTGGCGACATCCCGGTCATCGGAAATCTTTTCAAACACAAGACCAGCAATGACGCCAAAAACGAGCTGATGATTTTCCTGACCCCGCACATCGTGCGGTTGCCGTCGGATTTGCCCGCGCTGGCCGCCAGCGAACAAAAGAACATGCTCGTCCCCAAAACGTATTCCGAGCAGGAACTCGACCGGTTTTTGGACCGCCTGCCGGCGAAGTGAAATCCGCAAGCCGGGGTTGAATTTAATCCGCCCCGGCGCTTGACTGAACGCCAATCATGAAGCCGACCCGCCGCCTGTTGATCTGGGGACTCCTGCTGGGAGTCTGGCTGCTCGTCGTCGGCTGGCAGGTCGAGGAGCATGGGCGGATCAAGGACGCCGCCAAAACCGACTTGCGGAATCGTTCCCGGGAAATCGCCAATACCTTGAGCGCCGTGATTCGGGCCATGCGCTTCCGCGACGCCGTCCTCCAGGACCGCCTGGAGCCCGTGCTCAATGAACTGGTCAACGAACGCACGAACGAACTGGTCCGCTCCAGCGAGTTGTTGTCCATCGCGCTCCTGAACACCGCCGGCGACCCGGTGGTTTCCGTGGGCAACCCCATGAACCTCCAGCAGAAGGGCCTTTTGCAGGAAGGCGAACATTGGGGCGCCAGGAGCGTCACCTTTGTCACCGCCATCGCGGGCATCAATGTCAATCCGCAAGGCGAGACCAAAGCCACGGTGATTCTCCCTTCGCCCAGCAGCCTGACGAATGTATTTACCAACGCCCCGCGCGAAGGCTGGCGGGCATTTCCGCGCCACGACCATGGGCCGGCAGGGCTTCGGGGTTCCAATGCCATCGTGGTCATCACCAACAACAACGGACAACTCGTCACCAACGAAATGCCGCGCGGTGACCGCAGCAACGATTTCTTTTTTGTTCAACACGGCTCCCGGCTGCCGCAGCCGCCACCACCGCCGGGCCGAATGGACCGCCGCCGCCCGTTCTGGTTGCGCTGGATGAGCGACTCGGAATTCAATTCGCTGGTCAAAAAGCAGGAATTGCACGGGCTGGTGATGACCATGTCCACGGAAAATTTGCGGGCCATCAGCGTTTACGATTTCTGGCTGCGCTGCGTGGTCATCCTGTTTGCGGGCATCGCCGTGGCCGGCATCGGCTCGGCCTGGCGCAACATGTCCAAAACCTCGGATTTGCAGATCCGCCTCGTCCGCGCCAGTGAATTGAATTCGCACCTCCGGGAAATGAATCTGGCCGCGGCCGGCCTCGCGCATGAGACCCGCAATCCGCTCAACATCATTCGCGGCATGGCGCAGATGATTTCCAGGCAGACGGCCGTGCCGCCGGAGGAAATCCGGGAAAAAACGCGCGCGATTGTGAACGAGACCGACAAGGTCACGGCCCAGTTGAATGATTTCATCAATTACTCGCGTCCCCGCGAAGTCCGCCGCGCTAAAATCGCGCTCAACGCCGCCCTCAACGAAGTGGTGCGCACCCTGGCTCACGACATCGAGGAGAAGAAGCTTCGGGTCGAGACCGGCGGTGACCCGGTCGCCATCGAAGCCGACGAGCAACTGCTCCGCCAGCTTTTGTTCAATCTATTGCTCAACGCCATCCAGGCGACCGGCGACAACGGGCAGGTTCAAATTTCAACGCGACGCACCGGCGCCAACGAGGCGTCGCTGGAAGTCCGCGACAACGGCCCCGGCGTGCCGCCCGAACATCGTCAGGAAATTTTCAAACCGTATTTCACCACCAATCAAACGGGGACCGGCTTGGGACTGGCCGTCGTCCAACAGATTGTGCTGGCCCACGGCTGGGAAATCGAGTGTCTGGCCAACGAGCCCAAAGGCGCTCTGTTCCGCATCACCCATTTGAAAATCGCCGCCTGATTTGGCTGGCCGGACCATTGCCTTGCGACTTGGGCGGATGTTTGCAGAATAACCTGGAACAGGAACTTCGTAGCAGCCGACGTAAGGGGGCTCTGATGCTCAAAGAACACAGTGATTCAAAAAAAATGAGCTTCCTGACTTCGGCTGCTACGGAAGCCGGGATTTCCGATTGATTGGCACGCCGCCAGGCGTTTCAGACCGGCGTTTCCGGCCGGAAATATTTTTTGATGAAAAGGATATAGGCCAGAAACGGCAGCATGAAAAACAGCGTAAACCAGTTCATGCGGTGGCCTGTCAGCAGGCCGGTCTTTTGGATTTGTTCAATTTGCGCCTCGGGATAACCCATCAGGCGATACATTTCAATAATGTCATGGTGCGCGTACGTCATCAGGGTTGACACCATGAATATCAAAAACGCGATCAGAATGAGCCACCAGCCCCGGACATCCAGTTTATAGAGCAACCAGGCGGCATAAACCCAAAGGGCGGCCATCACCAGACAGAGGAGCGAACCGGCCAGGCCAGTGAGGAACATTCCAAAAAACGGCATCACGCCATGGCCCGCGATGGGCATGAGCAGCAGCATCGGCACGCCAAACAACAGCCATAAACAAAGGCCCAATACCGGCAACGGGCAGGCATCAGTCCAGCGTGTCACCGGATCGCGCGCCTCGCACGTGGCTTTCACATGCGGACTTTTATAAAAATAAATCCAGATCAGCGGTAAAAGGATGAAAAAAACGCCCAGAAACAGAAACATGACGGACATGATGGCGCCCATCGGGACTGCCGGCGTGGCTGGATGGCCGGAGGTTCCGTTGGGAGAGGATTGCTGTGCCAATACTTGCGGCATTGCAAAGGCCATGGAAACCAAAACAATGAATCCCGTGATGAGCCAGCTCCAGGAAAAGATGAGCAGTGATGCCCTGGCCCAACGCCGGGCCTGGATGGAGCCGATTCCGAGCCACACCAACGCCACGGCCAATCCCCCGTAGAGAATAATGGCCGGCAGAAGGGTGGCAAAGCCAGCCTGTGGCGGATTCACCCGGGCGGCAGCCATCTGCCCGACCAACATCAACGAAACAAAGAGCGCGCACAAGCCGCCCAGCAACAGCGTGAAGATGCCAAAGATGGTCAGTCCTGTGGAACGGTCCTTGTAGGAAGGCGATGGCGTTGATTCAACAGTTGCGGCTTCAGGATTGGATTCATTCATAAGTTGAAACCGGTTCGGACTCTTGAGCTTTTGCGATTGAATGGCTGGATACGCTCGTTGCCGGATTGTGTCCAGAAAATATGTTAGCCCGACGGGCTTTGGAATTCGGGCTGATCCGTGCAATCCGTGTCTGATTCCTTTGTATCCATCGCTTGAAACGCAACGTCTGAATCGGGTAGTTTTAAGTCGTGGCCGAAACCCGCAACCATTCTGCCGAATCACCGAGCATCCTGATTGTGGACGACGATCCCGGTCAGCGCAGCCTGCTCAATTCTTTTCTCCGCAGCCAGGGTTTTGAGACCGCGTTGGCGGACTCCGGCGAACACGCCCTGGAAATGCTTCGCACCGGAAAATTTGCGATGATGATTTCCGACGTGCGGATGCCGGGGCTTTCCGGCCTGGAAACCCTGCGGCGCGCGCGCCAGGAACACGCCACCCTGCCGGTCCTGCTCGTCACCGCCTTTACCGACATCCGCGATGCCGTGGCCGCGATGCGCGATGGCGCGGTCAATTATCTGGCCAAGCCGATTGACCTCGATGAACTGCTCAATTCGGTGCGCCAGGCGATCGGTATTTCGAAGCCCGTTCCGTTGCAATACAGCGCGGAGTACAAACTGCCGGACCATGTGATTGCCCGCAGCCCGCTCATGCAGGCCGTGTTCCGTGATGCCTCATTGATTGCGCCGTCCGAGACCCGGGTGTTGATTACCGGAGAGAGCGGGGTGGGCAAGGAAGTCGTGGTGGACGTCATTCACGCCTGGAGTTCGCGCGCGAAGGGGCCGTTGATCAAAATCAATTGCGCCGCCATCCCGGAAACGCTGCTCGAAGCCGAATTGTTCGGGCACGAAAAGGGCGCGTTCACCGGCGCGCGCGCCCAGCGCATCGGCCGGTTTGAGGAAGCAAACGAGGGCACGATTTTTCTGGATGAAGTGGCCGAGATGTCGCCGGCACTTCAGGCCAAGCTGTTGCGGGTGACGCAGCACGGACAGTTTCAACGCGTCGGCTCGAACCGGGAATTCCGCACCAATGCGCGCATTCTCGCCGCGAGCAATCGGAATCTGGAGGAGGAGGTCAAGAAGGGCCGGTTCCGCGAGGATTTGTTTTACCGGCTGAACGTGGTGGAGCTGAACATTCCGCCGTTGCGCGAGCGGCGCGAGGACATTTTACCGCTGGCGAGCCGGTTCATCGAGGAATTGACCAGGGGCCGCGCGCGGTTTTCGGAAACAGTAACCGCTTGTCTGGAGCGTTATCCCTGGCCGGGCAATGTCCGCGAGCTGCGCAACGCGATGGAGCGGGCGGTTTTACTTTCGCGCAGCGAACTGATTTTACCCGAGCACCTGCCGGCGCGTGTGCGAGTCGCGGCGGACCAGCCGGCCGCCGCCGAGGCCGCCGACCCGGCGCGGCTGGAGGAGATTGAACGCCAGGCCATCATGCAGGCGTTGCAAAAGCATGATTTCAATCGCACTGAAACCGCCAGGGCGCTGGGCATCAGCCGGCGCGCGTTGCTTTACAAGCTCCAGCATTTCCGCGAGTTGGGCTACAAGGTTGAATAGGTAAAGACTCGCCCGCAAAATGCATGAAAACAGTCGTAGCGGCTTTCGGTAGAAAGCCGCACTCTTCAATTTTTTGTATTGTGGGTTCAATCCAATGGCAGAACGCGAATGACGTCCTTGACTTCCTTGTTGCCGAAGGCGGTCAGCCATTTTCCGTCTTGGGTCCGATACGCCAGACAGCGAAAACCCTCGCACTGAACCCACACATACAGCCCGACCGGGGGAAGATCGGATTCCGTTTCCTGTTTCTCTTCTATTTTCTTCGCGGTCATATCAAATGTTTTAAAAGTATTAACATCTGCGGCTTAAACCCCCTCCAACAGATTTTTGCCTGCTCAAACCTTAACCGACCGGGCGTGTTCCGCAAATCGGAGTTTCAGATATTCACCGATCAGGATTGCGGCGGGATAAAACACGACTTCATCGTCCACGCCCGCAGCATGAGATGCTTGGTAAATTGCCGCCAGGGGAAGTTTTCGCTCGGCCCGGGCCACGCGCAGCAGTTCGCGCGCTGCCTTGATGATCACCACATGTTCCCGGACGATCTCGAACATTCGCGCTTTCAAGTGCTCCGTCCGGGATGGAATCTGTCGCCTGGCCGGAGTGATTTGTCCGCGGGAAAGCGGCATCAAAAGCCCCAGGGTTTGCAGCAAGTCTGCTTCTGCCTTCAGCAGGTGCGGTTGGAGGACTTTCAGAAGTTTCCGGGCGGCGTTTCCGGTCTTGGCACCGGACCCGATCGCGCGCTCCAGCGCCGCGCAGAGCTCGTTTTGATCCACTCGCAACGGCTCCGGAATGCTGAATTCCGGCAGTGGGTTTGGTTGCGCGCCGCCTCGCGGGCGGAAGCCTGCTTCTGGCGGATGCGCGCTTCCGTGCAGGAACACAGACAAGAGCTGGTTGTCCGGTTGCGGCCGGAACGGCGGGAACCCGACTCGCTGGAGATTCGATTTTGATTTTTCATAGGAACATCAGTTGTTGGTTAATGCATTTGTTCAGGAACGAATCATGGTTAAAACCATCTTGAACCGCTTGAGCGCCTTCAGCGCGTGCGGCTGCTGAGCGGGCATCAGGATCAGTTCCCCCGCCGGGACGCGGTGTGGCTGGCCGGAGACGGTGATTTCCGCCTCGCCCTCGACAATCTGGACGAGGGCGTTGAACGGTGAAGTGTGCTCGCTCAAACCTTCCCCTTCATCAACGGCAAACAGCGTGACCTTGCCGGCCGTCCCTTTCAAAATCTCCCGGCTGACGATCGAGCCGCTCTGATAATCCACCAGCGCGGCGACCCGAGCCGGCTGGGCGGGCTCGAACTTGACTTCAGTTGAATTCATATTCACATGCTAAGTCCGGGGGAGGACAATATGCTTGACCTGGGTCAAGCTTTTGTGGGGGCGAAGAGCTATGTTGGAAAGGTCGAAGTTTCCGGCCTTGCTTACGGCCAGACAGGAAGTGGATTATGATTCAAGTCAAACGAGTTTATGAACCGGCCGCCCGGGCTGATGGCCAGCGGTTTCTGGTCGAACGGCTTTGGCCGCGCGGCATCAGGAAAGAATCACTGTCGCTCTCCGGCTGGTGCAAAGAGGCGGCCCCCAGCCATGAGTTGCGGAAGTGGTTCAACCACGACCCGGCCAGATGGAAGGAATTCCAACGGCGTTACCGGGCTGAATTGAAGGGCAAACCCGAAACCTGGCAGCCGTTGCTGGAAGCGGCCATAGCCGGCAACCTCACGTTGTTGTTCAGCGCCCACGACACCGAACACAACAACGCCATCGTGTTAATTGCCTTCCTGGATGAACAATTGAAGACCGGCGCGAAATGAACCTGGAGCGCCGTTTGCGCGAGTGGGTCCCGTAATCGCGAAAACTTTGACGCCGGTCAAGGCCAAGCCGGGGCCTTGATGCGAGGTTACCCGTATGAGTAGTGAAATTGTAACCCTGGACGTGCGGGACGATCTTCGTAACGGGAGCGAGCCGTTTTCAAAAATCATGGACACCGTCGGGCAGCTGCGTCCCGGCGAGCAGCTCTCGCTGCGGGTGCCGTTTGAGCCGGTGCCGTTGTTCGCCGTGATGGCGCAGCGCGGTTTTGCCCATACGGCGCGGCAAAGGCCGGACGGAGATTGGGAAGTGCTGTTCACGCGCGATGGCGGCGAAAAGACGATTGAGGCCAGCCAACCCGCCGTTCGCCGTGACTCGAATGGTTCCAGCGACAAATCGCCGGAAACCATTGAGGTGGACGCGCGCGGTTTGGAGCCGCCACAACCGATGGTGAAAATCCTGGAAACACTGGCGGCCTTGCCCGAAGGCGCCGAACTCCGCGCCCGCACGGATCGCCGCCCGATGCATCTTTACCCCCAGCTCGAAACGCGCGGTTTTAAGTGCGAAACCGAGGAACAAACCGATGGCAGCTTCCTTACCCATATCCGCCGGGCTTAAACCCATGCCAGTCCGGGCCGTGCCCGCGGCTTCTCCGCTGGGAATGCAGGCCCCGTCTATCTCGCTGCCGCTGATGTTCGTGGTGACGGGATTGCTGGCCTTGTTCACCGGCGCAGTCTGGCTGGTGGCGCAACCGGACTTACTGGCGACGTACCATTACAACCAGAACACCATCGCGCTCACGCATTTGTTCGTGTTGGGCTGGCTGTGTTCCATCGTCATGGGTGCGATGTATCAACTCGTGCCGGTGGCACTGGAGACGAGACTTTACAGTGAGAAGCTTGCTCGCGGGCAATTCTTTTTTCACGTGATCGGCTTCGCCGGCATGGTCTGGATGTTCCGGGTGTGGAACATGAAACAAGTCGGGAATTTTGGCGGGCTGCTGACCGTGGGTGTTATTTTGTTCATTTACAATATCGTTCGCACCCTGTTACGCGTTCCGAAATGGAACGTTGTTGCCACGGCGGTGGCAGCGGCCCTGGTCTGGCTTTCGCTGACGGTCACCGCCGGACTGCTGATCGCCACGGCAAAATACACTGCGACAATCGATCTGGTGTCGCGATTCAATCCCCTCAGCGCCATGCACGCCCACGCGCACCTCGGGGTCGTCGGTTTCTTCCTCATGCTCATCGTCGGCGTGTCCTACAAGCTCATCCCGATGTTCACACTGAGTGAACTGCAAAACCGACGCCGCGCGGCGGGGTCGGTGATTTTGCTTAATCTCGGTTTGGCCGGCTCAGTGGTCGCAGTGCTGATCCGCAGCCGATGGAAACCGGTATTTGCGCTCGTCATCATTGTTGCGCTCGCCCTTTACGGCCGGGAATTAATTGCCATTTTGCGGGCGCGCAAGCGGCGGGCCTTGGATTGGGGCGTCAAATATTTCCTGACCGCGATTGCCTTGCTGGTTCCGACGACGGGCCTGGCTCTGGTGTTGTCCTGGCCCGGTTTGCCGCTGAACACATTTACCGGACAACTTGAAAATGCCTACGGCTTCCTCGGTCTCATCGGCGTGGTTACCTTCGCCATCATCGGGATGCTCTATAAAATCATCCCCTTTTTGGTCTGGTTCGGCGCCTACAGCCGGCATATCGGGCATGCGCGCGTGCCGGCGCTGGCGGAAATGTATTCAACCCGGCTACAGGCCGCCGGTTTCTGGACTTATTTGGGCGGACTGGCGGCGGCGGTGGCCGCAACGCTGTGCTCGAACGCCGCCGCCGTGCGCTGGAGTTGCGCGCTGCTGGCGTTGAGCCTGGCGCTGCTCGCGTTCAATGTCGGAAACATTTTGTCCCACGCCGTCCGGCCGCGGCTGACACCGCTGGCCAAATCGTCAACCAATCGAATCGCACGATGAAATCCTGGCCCGACCATTCTGTAGAAGCGGGGAGCGCCGGTCTCCGACCCGGCGTGTTTGGAAAATCAATACCTTCGCGCCGGGTCGGAGACCGGCGCGCCGGTTTTGCAGAAGTCTCGCCATGACCACTTCAGCCCTCAACGAAACCGTCATTCTGGAAACCTTGCGGCAGGTTATTGACCCGGAAATCGGCTGCAACATCGTGGACCTGGGACTGGTTTATGGCCTTGCCATCGACGGCGGGGCGGTGAAAGTGACCATGACGCTGACCACGCCCGGCTGTCCCATGCACGAAAGCATTTCCTGGGGCGTGAAGAATGCGTTGCTCGGTCTTGATGGTGTGACGGATGCCGAAGTGGATGTGGTCTGGGACCCGCCGTGGCATCCATCGATGATGACCGAGGAGGGACGCAGATTTATCGGCGCGCGAAACTTTTAATAATGAACCACAAACCAAAAACATGAAAAACTCAACATTACCAGAAAACCTCGTTGGCCCCGACAAAGTCATGGACGTGCGGCCGATTCCCTGTTCCATCAAGCACGGATTGATCATCAAACAATGGCTGGAATTGCCGGTCGGCGACCATTTCATCCTGCTCAACGATCACGATCCGGTGCCGCTATATTACCAGTTCGCGGCGCAATGGCCGAACGCCTTTACCTGGCAGCATCTGGTCAAAGGGCCGGAGGAATTCCGCGTCAAAATCACGAAGCTGAAATCCGCCGAGCCAGCCGCAGAAGTGGCCGAATGCTGCGGAGGACATTAACAGACAAGAGCAGGGGATTAACAAAGTGCCGGAGGGCTGCCGCAGTCCAGGACGCCGGCGCGATTTTCAGGTTTCTGTTCGCGCGAAACGTCAGGGAGCGCGGTGGTGTTCCACCGCTCCACCGCTTTACGTACGTGCAGCCAATCTGTAAAATGTGACCCCTCTCCCGGCTGGAAGCCACCCTCTCCCCGCCACGCGGGGAGAGGGCAGGGCGAGGGGCGCGTTTCTCAATCTTCAAAATTGTACGGTCGTAAAGGAGTGTCTTCCATTCGTTGAAAGCTCAAATCTCCGGCGCTCTGCGGCGGCCGTCGAGCCAATGAATCAGGCTCAGAACAGGATGCCGCCATAACATGCGCGGGCCGGCATAACGCATCACTACTTTAACCTGTTCCCGCCGGGCTTTCTGATAACAATGGACCGGGCAGTTTGCGCAGGTGGGCTTTCCCACTCCAAACCGGCAGCGTTCCAGTCGCACCGCCGCGTAATCATGCAATTGCTGGCACTCCGGGCAGAGCGCATCGCTGGTATCGTGATGATCATGGCAATAACAGCGGATCATGGCCTCCAGGGTCTTCCATTCGCGGGCCAGCCGTCGGTTGGCGAAATGAATGGCTTTGAGTTCCGGCACGGCAACAGCCAAGAGGGCCGGAATGATTTTTCCGACAAGCATTTTCACCAGTCCATTGTGGCATGACCGTGCCCCACCGGATTTGATTCAGGTCAATAATTCCTCGATTTCCCACCCGCCGGATAATGGGAATTGATTGACTTCCATCAAGCCCCGTTCCGGCAAAATGGCGCATAGTTTCTGCGGTTAACAAAACTGTCGGCACATTTATGAACCGCGACAATGAAACTCCGCCATCGTCACCGGCGGGTGACGCGACCAACTCCAAACCTTTGCCCGGAAAGCCCGCCACGGTGGTCTATGCCTGCTCGGGTTGTTCCGACGCCGGCGAACTGGCCGACCGCATCGCACGGCAACTCTCCCGTGACGGCGCCGCCCGGATGTCCTGCCTGGCCGGCATCGGCGGCCGCGTCAAAAGTCTGGTGGCGACGGCGGAAAAAGCCGGGCGCATCCTGGTGGTGGACGGTTGTCCGTTGAATTGTGCCCGGCACACGCTCCGGCTCGCCGGTTTCCAAAATGTTGATCATCTGGAACTGCACAAGATTGGCATCCGGAAAGGTTCGTGCCCGGTGACCGAAGAGAGAATTTCAGCCGGTGTCGAGGCCGCGAAAACAATTCTTTCGGACGTTGACAAAAATCGTCAATCATAAATCCTAAATCCAGGATCGAGCGTCATGCCGCCGCTAAACCAATTCAAACGTTTTGACGTGTGCGACCTCATCCGCCGCGGCGTTGAGCCGTTTCCGGAAATCCGCAAGCGCGTGGACGCGCTCAAGCCCGACGAAGGTTTGATCGTGGTTGCGCCGTTTCTGCCGTCACCGCTTGTCGAAATGCTGCGCAGCGAAGGGTTTGCCTCCCGGGTCGAGCGAGGGCGGGGGACGGATTGGATGGTCTATTTCTGGCGGGATGTAAACACGTGACACGTGACGGTAGTGTTACTTTTGCCTCTTTTGGTGGGGCGAGCGTCCTCGCGGGCCGCCGCCGCTTCGCTTTGGCGCGCCAAGGCCGGCTCGTCAGTAGCCTCGCTCCACCAAACTGTACGAGCACTCATGTGACAAGACGTTTGACTGCGCGGGATTTTTCCTGTCACTTGTCGCCCGTCACATGTCAGTCGCTGATTTTAAAAAGATTGCCATCGTCAACTCGTTGCGGGGCTGCCAGCTTTTCACGGGTCTGCCGCCGGCCGACCTCGAAAACATCGCGGACGTCTCGGTCGTCAAGTCGCTGGAAAAGGGCGATTATCTCTTTCACGAAGGCGATCCGGCGCGCGGATTTTATGTCGTTCAACGCGGCGCGGTGAACGTGCATCGCGTCAGCGCCACCGGCAAGGAACAGGTGATTCACGTCTTCCGCGCCGGTGATTCGTTTGCGGAAGTGGCCCTCGCCACGGAGACGGGTTATCCCGCCGACGCGCGCGCCATCGAACCCACCCAGGTGTTGCTGGTGCAAAAGGACGGAATTCTGGCACTGTTGAAGCGGCAGCCGGAGCTCGCGTTGCGGATGCTTGGCTCCATGAGCAGCCATTTGCGCGTGCTGGTCGGACAACTGGAAGACCTGACGCTCAAGGATGTGGAAACCCGGCTGGCCAACTGGCTGGTCAAACGCTGCGCGAATGCGCAAAGCGAACAGCCGGTTCGCATTGAACTGGCCATCACCAAACGAGTGCTGGCCGCCGAATTGGGGACGGTGAGCGAAACCTTTTCCCGCACGCTCGCCAAATTCCGCGAACAAAAGCTGCTCACCGTCAAAGGCAAAACCATCACCGTGCTCTCGCCGGCCAAATTGAGCGCCTTATTGCGGCGTAATCTGGGGGAGTGATTGATTCTGAAAAGCAGGAGCCGAGGTAACGAGGCTCGAATCCCAGTTCCCCAACCAAGTCGCCAGACCCAAATTGCACCAACCATTTTTTGCTCAAAAAATCTGCTGCCTTGCATAAGACCCCGTTCTTCGATGACATGGTTCCGAAAGAAACCCTTTGCAATTCGGGTTGGTAAAATTGAATTTCTCGTGGCTTCGGCTACGGTCTCACGAGAAAACCGCGAATTTTCATACAAAAAGCCGACCGAGTGCGCGCCCCGTCGGGCGCGGCTTGGCGTGTTTCTCTGTTGGGCGCTTCGCGGTTCCTCTCGTGAGGGCGCGTTGAGTTCGCGCCCAATCAGTTTTGTAGCGACATAAGGCGACGAAAAACGACGGAGAACCTATGAAACCAAAATTCTCTCTGGCACTGACTTTTCTTATCTTTGTGGAGCAAGTGTCTCATGTTCAGCGCAATCATACCAGTTGAATGTTTCGGTCAGGCTCAGGCATGGTTACATCTTCTCCTTGGCGCTGGCTTGCGGTCCGGGTGCGGCGGGTTCTGTCCGGGGCAATAAGTCTTCTACCGCCTTGTGATGGGAATGTTTTTCCACCGCCGCGTAAACCGTCAGGCCGCTGGGCGTGCCGTCTGGCTTTTGCGCCATCGCCGCCTCGCTGTAAAATCCATTGTCCACCAACACCGCCTGGACTTCTTCGGTCACCACCGGGCTGATCGCTGCCACGCTGGGCGCCAGTTCTTCCTTGTCGTTGGGCGCGTCGCTCACGCGCTCTCCCACGATCAGCATCGCGCCGTCCACCGCCGCTCGCGCGTTATAGGCCTGCTCGAAATGCTGACCGTTGCCCGCTTTCATGATCCGGCTTTCGGGATCGGTGAAGTTATATTGCCCTTTGGGGTCCGGCCCGGCGCTGGGCGGCTGCGGCTCTTTGCCCCGCCTCGCGCTGCTGTTGTCGCGCCGCCACTTGGGCTTCATAGTCGGCTTGTTGCGCGGCGGCCATTGCTTTGGCTCGCTCTTCAATGACCTGCCGCGCTTTTTGCAACGCGGCCTTGCGGCTCTCCCGCCGTTTGAGTTCGGCGGGTATGTCCAGCACCTCCTGGCTTTCCTGCGCCTCGGCTTGTTGGGCCCGCTCCAGCAATTGGCTCACTTCCAGTTCCAGTTGCGCGATCAGTTCCCCGGCCCGCTGATAACTCACGGCGGCGTGCTGGCTCGCCTTGGCTTGGATTTTGGTGCCGTCCACGCTCACGGCGCCCAGTTTGGCCACGCGCAATTCTTTGGCCAGTTGCAGCATGCGCACGAACGCGGCGCGGAAGGCCGTTTCGTTGTTCGTGCGGAAGGTGCAAATCGAATCGTGATCGGGATGGGTGTTGGCGCAAAGGTAACGCACGGCCACGTCGCTGTGAGTGGCCGCCTCGATGGTCCGCGAGCCGAAGCGACCGGTGGCGTAGCAGTAAATCAGCAGAGCCAGCATCATGGCCGGGGGATATTGTTCGCTGCCCGTGCCCCGATGGTTGACGTGGAAGCGGGCCAAGGGGCAACTGCTCGACGGCGTCCACAATGAAATGCCCCAGGTGGTCGTCGGGAATCCATTCGCGCAGGTCGCAGGGCAGGAACATCGGCGTCTGACGGTCGAGTTTGATAAATCGCGCGGGCATGTTTTACTGATCCTCCCGCACGCCTTTTCATTCAAATGTTTTTCAAAAATCTTTCGCCTGAGTCCGACAGGCTGCTAGACACGGAAACGGCTCAAAAGGAAATCGGCTATCTGGAGAACAATTCGGAGCGGATGGCTTAGGGCACCTTCCGTCAGGCTGGCTACTTTATCGGCTCGGGGGTTGTGGAAGCCGGTTGCAAGACGGTCATTGGCAAACGGATGAAAGGTTCAGGCATGTTCTGGTCCGAAGAGGGCGGGCAAGGGATGCTTGATTTGCGTTGCGCCTTCCTGAGCAACCGCCTGGATGCCTTCTGCCAAGCTCGCGCGACCAGCCATGCCGCACGCAATGATTTGCTCCAATTAGCTGCCTAACCTGAACCAGTCCCTCCCGTTTACCACAATTTTGTCCTGCACCCCTCTGGCCCAATTCTGGTATTTTCCTTTGACAACGGCAGTCAGTTATTTAAAGTGTTTGGACTCCAGATGGGGTCGTAGCTCAGTTGGTAGAGCACCACAATGGCATTGTGGGGGTCAGGGGTTCGAATCCCCTCGGCTCCACCAGTCTTCGCTCGGAACGAAGCGGAGAGCGAAGACTGCCGCGCCGAAGTGAAACGGAGGCGGGCTGCAATAACGCCCATTTGCAGGAAGTGCTCCGAGCTACGACTCGGCAAGCCAGTTGCCTGTCGTTTTGACTTGGAACTCACTCATTCAAACTTTATAACGCCGGGCATCATGAACGACGAGTTGCCGCTGGTCAGCGTGCTTATCCCGGTCCGGCCGAATAAGGCGGAGGTCAAAGCCGCCGACGCCGCCCGGCAATTCGATTATCCGCCGGAAAAGCTCGAAATCGTCATCGTGCGCACCACGGATCCGTCCATCGGTCCCGGCGTCAAGCGCAACGCCGGTTTGCAGGCGATTCACGGCGAGCTGGTTTATTTCCTGGACGACGATTCAGTGGCGCCCTCGGACAATGTGCGCCGTGCCCTCCGGCACTTTGCCGCTCCAGAAGTGAAAATGGTGGGCGGTCCCAATCTGTGCCCGCCGGACGCGCCGCGTTTCGAACGGGTGCTGGGCCTGGTGATGGGCAGTTGGCTGGCCTTCGGTCCCAGTTGCGCGCGGTATCGGCCCGTGGGCCAACTCCGCGCCGGCGGCGAGAAGGAATTGATTTCGTGCAATCTCATCGCCCGCCGGGACGCGGTGCTGGAGGTCGGTTTTGATCCCAAACTGTGGCCGAATGAGGAAAACGCCATGATGGATGGCGTCAAACAACGCGGTGGCAAATTGCTTTACGATCCCGAATTCATTGTCCATCGCCGGCCCCGCCGCACTCTTCGCGCTTACGCGAAAATGCTGCTTTTCTACGGCAGCGGCCGGGCGCATCAATTCCGCCTGCATCCGACCCTCGATTCGCTGCCGAATTTTATTCCGCCGCTGTTCTGTCTTTACTTGCTGGCGTTGCCGTTTGTGATCGCGGCCTTCTGCTCCGTCACGGCGGTCGTCTGGTTGTCGCTGTTGCCGCTGGCCCTTTACCTGCTGGTCGTGCTCGGCCAGGCGATTTGCGTGGCACAGCGGAGCAATCCTGGCCTGGCCGTGCTGGCCCTGCCATTGATGGTTTTGACCAATATCCTTTACGGCTTGGGTTTCTGGCGCGGTTTGGTTATAAAAATTCCACCGCCGCCGGCCGCGGCGGAGAACGACATCCGGTTCGAAACCGTGCCGGTGTGAACTTAAAAATCGTTAAAAAGTAGCAGTCGACGTGAGTCGGCTCTGACTTCAGAGAAATTGCGAAGAGATTTGAGCGGACTTACGTCCGCTGCTACGAACAAGGCATTTCGACCTTGAAATAATGAAAACCGCCATCCTTTGCGGGGGACAAGGCACCCGCTTTCGTGAAGTCAGCGACGTCATCCCCAAACCGATGGCGCCCATTGGCCCGTGTCCGATCCTCTGGCACATCATGAAAATTTACGCAGCGCACGGCTGCCGCGATTTTGTGCTGCTGCTCGGTTACAAGGGCGACGTGATCCGCGATTTCTTCCTGAACCGCGCCGGTAATACAAGGGCAGAACCAAGCCGGGATGATTCCAACTGCTTGACCTTTTATCAGGAAAATTCCGAACCCTGGCAGGTGACGCTGGTGGACACCGGCGAAAAGGCCATGACCGGCGCGCGGCTCTGGCGCGGCCGGCGTTACCTGGAAGGTGAAGCCGTTTTCGGTCTGACCTACGGCGACGGCGTTGGCAATATTGACATCGGCGGTCTCCAGAAATTCCATCAATCCCACGGCAAAATGGCGACGCTGACCGGCGTCCATCCGCCGGGAAGATTCGGAGAATTGGTCGTCAAGGATTCCCGGGTCGTCAAATTCCAGGAAAAACCGCAGACCACACATTATATCAACGGCGGCTATTTCATTTTCAACGCCGGTGTGTTTGGTCGTTATCTGAACGACCGGGAGGATCTGGTGCTGGAGCGCGAGCCGCTGCAACGCATGGCCGAGGCGGGCGAGTTGATGATGTATGCGCACGAAGGTTTCTGGCAGCACATGGACACACCGCACGAATTCGAGCTGTTGAACAATTTCTGGAAGTCCGGCAAAGCGCCCTGGAAGATTTGGAAGTGAGGCGCAGGCGAAACGAAGAATATTCAATAAACCAGCACCAGAATCGACACCCGTAGCAGCGAACGTGAGTTCGCTCCAACTTGAATGGAGCCGACTTACGTCGGCTGCTACAATTCCAATAAGGAGCTCAGGAAATCAGGAAAAAAATGTTTCCTTGTTTCCTGCCTTCCTTATTCAATAAACCAACACCAGCACCGCTGTCTTCTCCGCCTGCCTCGCCACATCCTCGAACTTTTCATCAACCGTATTGGCCTTTTTCAGCTTGGCCTCCACACCTGGCACCGATTCCAGAAAGCTCAACAGAAAACTGCTCTTGATCGCGTAATTCACATTCTCCGGCAACGCGCCGCTCGCCGCCAGCGCCACTGACGCATTCAGCTTGGCCGACACGATGCCCACCACGTTTCCGTGCTCATCTACCAGCGCCCCGCCCGAATTGTCCGGCTGCACGGGCACGCTGATCTGGAAATACCGCGCGTCATCTCCCGCGCCCGACAGCGACGCGATCTCCCCATTGGCCAGCTTGGGCGCGAACCCGAAAGCAACTTTAGCTCCGTCAGGAGCGACATATTCGGCTCGCGGACACGCTCGCCCTACCAAAAATGATTCCGCTCCCACGGAGCTTGAGAATCTTTGATCTGGTTTTTCTGCAAATATGCCAGCCCTGACGGGCTTGGAAAATTCGCGTTCGTCCGCGCCCGTCCGTGGTTATTATTTACGCGCCTAGATTGCTTGGTAGCTTTACGATTGCGTATTATCAATTCAGATGGCCGCAATCTTTAAGAGCAAAATCTGGCAGAACGCGTTGAAAGGCTCCGCCGACCCGGAGCGCTCCCGGCGTCTGCTTGATTCACTCGTCGCGGCGGGCGCGCGGAACCATCTGGAAAAGTTCTCCGCCGATTCCATGCGCGTCTTCGCCGCCCTGTCCGGCGGGTCGCAGGCACTC
This sequence comes from bacterium, assembly GCA_021780375.1. Lineage (GTDB taxonomy): Bacteria > Verrucomicrobiota > Verrucomicrobiia > Limisphaerales > UBA11358 > UBA11358. The sequence continues at coordinate 18,725 of JAJXYT010000119.1, forward strand.
GGCGACCTGTTGCTGGCGCATCCAGACTGGTTGTCGCTGCTCGACATCGAACGCCTGAAATTTCCCCGTCGTGCCCAGGGTTTTCAGCAGGAACTCGGTCGGTTGCTGGAGCCGCTATTGAAAGTACAGGATTTCGCCGCCGCGTTTACCGAACTGCGCCGGTTCAAGCAGCGCGAGCTGTTCCGCATCGCCGCGCGCGACCTCGCCCGCCTCAGCAACGTTGTCGAAATTACCCGCGAACTGTCCGATGTCGCCGATGTTTGCCTGGAGGCGGTCCTCCAAATTGTCCGGCTGCAACTGGTCGCGCGATTCGGGCGGCCGTTTCATCAGGACGCCGACGGCCGCTGGCAGCCGACCGCGTTTGCCGTGCTCGGCCTCGGCAAACTTGGCGGCCAGGAACTCAATTACAGTTCGGACGTGGACTTGATGTTTGTCTATGACGACGAAGGCGAGGTGTTCAAAGAGCCGCCCGCGGGAAAGGAGACTCCGCGCCCGGTCATGTCGAGCCACCAGTTCTTCAGCAAGCTGGCCGAAGCTTTCAACGCCGAGGTTTCCCGAACGACCGAGGATGGCTTTTTATTCCGCGTGGATTTGCGCCTGCGGCCCGAAGGCGACGCCGGACCCCTGGTCCGTTCTCTCGAAAGTTACGAAAATTATTACGCCGAATTCGGCCAAACCTGGGAGCGCATGATGCTCATCAAGGCGCGCCACGTCGCCGGCGACAAGGGCCTGGCGGCGGAATTCATCGAGATGATTCAAGCGTTTCGCTTTCCCCATTCCATCACCGAGCGGGTGTTGCACGAAGTGACGGCGGTGAAGGATCGTATCGAACGTGAGGTGGTCGGCGCAGATGCGCTGGAACGCAACGTAAAGCTCGGCCGCGGCGGCATCCGCGAAATCGAGTTCATTGTCCAATCGCTGCAGGTTTTGCGCGCGGGCCGTTCGCCGTTCCTGCAGGTTTCCCAGACGTTGCCGGGCCTCGAAAAGCTCGCGCAATACCACCTGTTGGCTGATGACGAAACGCAGCAGCTTGATGCCGCCTACCGCTTTCTGCGCGATGTCGAGCATCGCCTGCAAATGGAGAACAATCTGCAAACGCATACCATCCCCGCCGACCACCGGGCGCAGTTGCGGCTCGCCCGTCTGATGGATTTCAAGTCCCGGGACAGGTTTGAGTCGGCGTTGCAGACCCACACCGGCAACGTGCGGCGGATTTACGATCGCTTGTTGAAAAGCGAATCGGCCGCGGCGGAAAAGGGGTTGCCGCCGGAATTTGACGGGGCAGAATCCGAGTGGGAAGTCTTGCTGGCGGCGCATTCTTTTCGCGAGCCGGGGACGGCGTTTCAGGTGTTCAAGGAGTTTGCCGAAGGGCCGGGTGACGTGCACGTTTCGCCGCGCACGGCTGAACTGGCGCGGGAATTGATTCCCCGGTTTCTGGCGTTATGCCCAAACCGGAAGCCAGAAGCCAGCGGTCGGAAATCGGAACTGGAAAGAACGAGCTCTGACCTCCGACCTCCGGACTCCGGTTTCCGGCTTTCAGACCTCCGGCTTTCCGATCCGGACCGCGTGCTGACGCGGCTGGCCAGTTTCATCAGCGCGTACGCGGCGCGGGTGCCGTTGCTGGAGTTGTGGACTGGCAACCCGGCCTTGTTCGAGTTGATGCTGATGCTGTTCGATCGTTCGGAATTTCTGGCCGAAATGGCGATCCGCACGCCGGATTTGGTTGACGACGTGGTGGCGGGCGACCGCCTGCGCCAGCGCAAGACCGCGGAACAAATTTTGGAGGAATTGCGCTGTGGCCGGGACGATGCCGACCAATTCCTCTGGTTGCGTCGTTATCACGAGACCGAATTGATGCGGCTCGGCCTGCGCGACATCCTGGGTCTCGCCGACTTCGAGCAGAACCTGGCGGAACTGTCCGCGCTCGCCGACGCCTGCCTGCAATACGCCCTCGAAGTCGTGCTGCGCAAAAACAAAATCAAAAAGCCGCCGCTGGTCATCCTCGGCCTTGGCAAGCTGGGCGGCGGCGGCATTGATTACGGCTCCGACCTGGACCTTTTGTTCGTGACGGACGCGAAGGCGAAGGATTTGCCGAAATTGCAGCGGCTGGCGGTGGAGCTTATGGAACTGATGTCACGCCGGACGGAGCAGGGGATCGTTTTCCACACCGATGCTCGCCTCCGGCCGGATGGCGAGAAAGGGCTCCTCGTCAACACGCTGAGTGCTTACGAAGAATACTATCGCCATCGTGCTCAGCTATGGGAAATCCAGGCGCTCACCCGTACGCGGCCGGTGGCCGGGGATTTGGCGCTGGGCAAAAAATTTCAAAAGCTGGCGGTGGCATTGACGGATTTTAAAGCATTTTCTTCCGCCGGAGCCGAGGTAACGAGGTCCACTTCTTCAGAGCAGACAAAGAAAAAAGCAAATCGGAAGTCAGAGCCTCCTTACGTCGGCTGCTACACGCCGGATTGGAAAAAGCATATTCATCAAATGCGGATGCGCATCGAAAAGGAGCGGACCCCGCAGGGTCAGGATGATCTGGCCATCAAAACCGGCCGGGGTGGCCTGATGGACGCAGAATTCATCGCGCAAACATTGTGCCTGGAAAACGGCTGGCACGAGCCCAATACCCTCCGCGCCTTGGAACGCGGGCGCGATGCGGGAATCTTGCCGGACGCGGACAAACTGCTCGGCGCCTACCGCCACCTGCGTTTGGTCGAGGGAATTTTGCGCCGGTGGAGTTATGAAGGCGAAATCGTTCTGCCGGATGATCCGGCGCCTTATTATCGCGTCTCGGTGCGCTGCGGGTTTGCCACGCCCGAGGACTTCAGAAACGCGCTGGCGAAATGGCGAAAGGCGATCCGTGAAGTTTACGGAAAAGTGTTCAAACCGGGTTGATGGAGGGCAATGCTTCGTCATTACCCGCATTTTATGGGGAAGCGACGAAGCGCTTCCCTCCACTCTCAGGTAAGTCCTCGTTGGCGTGCGACTTCATAGAGAAAAACTGCGGCGGCGGCGCCCACATTCAACGAATCCACCGTCGGCGGCATGGGGATGGCCACCGCCTCGTCGCAGGCTTCCAAAACCGCCGGGGAAATGCCGTCGCCCTCGCTGCCAAACACAAGGCAGCAGTCACCGGTGAAGTCTGCGTGCGACAAAAACTTTTTTTCCGTATGCGGATGTGCGGCAATACAGCGGATGTCATGGGCGCGCAGCCCTCGCAAACATTCGGACATCGTCAACCTGGTCGCATGCGGTTTGGTCTTGAACCGGTGTCGCAGACCGAGCTTGGCCAGTTCGATGACCGGCAACTGGAAAATTGTGCCCATGGAATTGCGGACGGCCCGGCGCAGAAACGGGCTGCTGGAAGTCTCGCCGACAATCAGCGCCTGAACGCCAAACGCGACGCAATTCCGGACCATCGCGCCGAGGTTTTCTGCATTGGTCAGCGCATCCACGGCCACCAGCAACAACGGCTTCTCGTTTTTTGAAAGCAGGTCATCGAGGGCAAGGGGCGGGGGAATTTTCCCGACCGCCAGCACACCCTGGAACATCGAGAAACCGGTGAGCGTTTCGAGGACTTTCTTTTCCGCCAGATAAACGGTGATTGATTCCGGTCGTGCTTCCAGCAACGGACGGAAGTCGTCCAGCCATTTTTCCGGCAGCACGACCGAGACGACGGTGAAACGGCTTTCGAGCAGACGCTGAACAACCTTGGTTCCCTCGGCCACGAAAATGCCCTGCCGCTCCTGTTCCGCCGGACGCCGCATGGTGGCGTAAGGCTGAAGTTCGGGCAGGTCAAACGAGGAGATTTTCTGAATGTTCAATTCAGACATTTTTTACGTCCGGGTTTTATGCGGTAAGGCAAGCTGTCTTCCTTGACATGAAAACCGATTTCCTTTCGGGGTTGTTCCGGCGAGGTCATCAGTTGGTGAATGGCTTTGAACAAGGATCGGATATTTTCGTCGTGATTTTCGATTTTGCGTTCCAACTCGGTGAGTTTGTGGGCGAGTTCCTTGTGCAAGAACAGTGTTTCTCGCAACCGGACAAAGGCGCGCATGATGGCGACATTGACTTGCACGGCGCGCGGGCTGCGCAAGACACCCGAGAGCATGGCGACGCCTTCCTGGGTAAAAACGTATGGCAAGTATTTGATATTCAACCCTCTCTTCAAGATTCCAAATTGGAATCTTGAAGCTTCCGCTTCTTCCTCAGTGAGTTGGAACATGAAATCAGTTGGGAAATGGTCAAGGTTGCGTCGTACCGCTTTATTGAGGTTGCCGGTGCTTACGCCATACATCCTGGCCAAGTCGCGATCCAGCATCACTCGTTGTCCGCGAATCAATAGAATGGCTTGTTCGATTTGCGGCGGCCTGACCAGCTCCGCTTTGTAGCCCATGATGGGACAAGACTATGCCCGTTTGATTTTTTCAGGCAAGAAGCATCCTTTTTCAAAACTCCAACGTCGCACACGGCGCTTCCTGTGCGGCCAGTTGCAGCTGAACGTGGGTCGCGCCGATGTGATGGAGTTGCTCGGCCATGACGTAATGCGCAAGCTCGGGCTTATTACATTCGCGGCTCAAGTGGGCGAGATAGAGATGGCGCAAATCGGCGGACATGATTTGCGCGGCGGCTTCCGCGGCGGCTTCATTGGAGAGATGACCGTGGCGGCCGAGGATGCGCTGTTTCAGACTCCAGGAGCGGCGTGGACAGTTCTGAAGCATCTTCACATCGTGATTGGACTCCAATACCAGCACATTCGCGGCACGCGTGCGTTCGACCACCAGTTTGGTCATGTGGCCGAGGTCGGTGACGAACCCGATGTTGCCGGCCGCGGTGTGAATCAAAAACCCGACCGGGTCCTGGGCGTCGTGCGGAATGGAGAAGGTGTCCACCAGCAGGTCGGCGATTTCGAAGCTCGCGCCGGTTTCAAACAGGTTGCAGTGGAATTTAGTCTGGAGTTGAAATTCAAACGCCTCCTGGGTGGCACGATTGCAGTAAATCGGGATGTTCAGCTTTCGCGCGATGCCGGTCAGGCCGTAAACGTGGTCGCTGTGTTCGTGGGTGACGAGGATGGCGGTGAGATTTTCCGGCGTGCGCCCGAGGCCGGCCAGGCGCTGGCGGATCTGGCGCGGGCTGAACCCGGCGTCCACGAGCACGCGGGCTTCGTCGGTTTCGATATAAGCGCAATTGCCGGCGGAACCGCTGCCGAGGATGGTGAATTTGACGGCCACAGATGGACGTTAATCGCCTGGAACCGGGGTGGCAAATTTTTTCATGGCTCGGCGAAGGGATAATTCGTCAGAAACACACTTTGGTGGGGCGAGGCTACCGACGAGCCGCCGCTACTTTACTTTGACTTGCCAAGGCCGGCTCGCGGGGACGCTCGCCCCACCGCAGGTTGAAATCGTCAACTGCCATTGCCGCCGCAATCTTGCTTCAATTCTGCCATGAAGTAGCATAATGACGTGACCGATTTGCTCCAACGCGTCGAAAAAAACGTCCTCAACCGGCACCTGCTGAAACATGGTCAGCCGGTATTGGCGGCAGTGTCCGGCGGGCTGGATTCGATGACGCTCCTGCATGTCCTTTATGCGCTGGCGAAGCGGCATCGCTGGAAATTGACCGTCGCGCATTTTAATCATCAACTGCGCGGCCGAAGCAGCGATGCCGATGAAAAGCTCGTCCACAAGACCGCCGTTGCGTTGAAGCTGTCGTTTGTCGCCGGTCGGGCGGATGTGCAGCGATTCGCTGCAACGTCGAAGCTTTCGATTGAAATGGCCGCCCGCAAGCTGCGTCATGAGTTTTTCGCACGGGCCGCCCGGGAACGAAGGATTTCGGTCGTTGCCCTGGCGCATCAGGCCGACGATCAGGTTGAGCTTTTCTTCCTGCGTGTCCTGCGCGGCGCGGGCGGCGAAGGATTGGCAGGCATGAAATGGCATTCGCCGTCGCCGGTGGATAACAAGATTATGTTGATCCGTCCCATGCTTGATGTGACCAGGACCGGTTTGCGCGCGTTTGCGCGGGAGAACAGGATTCGTTTTCGCGAAGACGCGACGAATGCGAGTCTTGACCTGCCGCGCAATCGGGTCCGCAACGAATTATTGCCGTTGCTCCGGCGCCGCTATCAACCGGCATTGACCCGGACGATTTTGCGGCTGATGGAAATTGTCGGTGCAGAAGCAGACGTGGTCGGCGGAATAGCGCAACAATGGATTGGCGGGAGACGAGGTGACGAGTCTCAAATTGAAGTCAAAAACTGGAAGGCGAACAGCGCAAAAAGGTCAGAGACTTCTGACGTCGCCTCCTGCCATTTCAAAGAGCTCCCCGTCGCGGTCCAGCGGCGGGTGTTGCAACTGCAACTGGCGAAACTTGGTGTCTGGGTGGATTTCGAGTTGGTTGAGCGGCTGCGGTGTTCGCCGGACATCCCCGTCAGTATCAGCCCGGGTTTTTCTGTGACCCGCGATTCAGCCGGTCGAGTCGGTTTGCAGGCGCCGGCGCCGGTCGGATTCAAAGTCGGTAAGCTCATGGTCAATTTGGCGGACCGGGCCGGGCGGGTGGATTTCGACGGTGTCCAATTCCGTTGGAAATTCGAAAGTGCGAAAAAGAACCTGCCGCCGGGCAAAAGAACCGGCTGTGAATATTTCGACGCGGACAAGGTTGGCGGACAAATCACCTTGCGCCATTGGCGGGCGGGTGACCGATTTCAGCCCAGCGGCCTGAAATCGGCGGTGAAGCTCCAGGATTTGTTCACGAACCAAAAAATCCCGCGCTCGCGCCGGCACGACTTGGTCGTGGCCGAAGCCGCCAACGGCGGGGTTTTCTGGGTGCAAAATCTACGGATGGCGGAGCCGTTCAAGCTGAGACCGGAGACGAAGTGCCGCCTGGTCTGGCGCTGGCGATGTGCTTCTCCTTGAAGGAATTGACGGTTTTAACGCCGGATTCGTGGTGGAAATACCCGGAAAAGACCTTTACACCGGGACGACGGTCGGCTAGACTCCGGCGCTCTAGAATTTATGGAAGCGAAGGCGAAGACGATTGAACAATTTAAATTGCACACGAACGACACGGGTTCGGCGGATGTGCAGATTGCGCTGTTGACGGAGCGGATTAACCATTTAACCGAGCATTTACAGGGCAACAAAAAGGACCATAGCTCGCGCCGCGGGCTGCTGATGATGGTCGGCCAGCGCCGCCGCCTGCTGGATTATTTGCAGAGCAGGGACAAAAAGCGCTATCAAACCGTTACCAAGAAATTAAAATTGCGCCACTGATTTGCGGCGGCGCGGCTTTGGCCTTTCGCCTCCAGCCGTCCTCCGCTTTCGGATTTGAGCCGGAAAACGCGACCGGCCCGATTCCCCAACCAAACAATCGCGTATGAAAAATTCGTTACCCCCAGGGAAATTTCATTCAGTCCCGCCCTTCCGTGAAAGAGCGGGGTTCACTGAAGTTCCTCCGGCGGCGACGGGAAAGTTAGAACATGTCAGAGAAAATCACCGCCCAGGTGGGCGACAAACAAGTCATTATTGAAACCGGAAAACTGGCCAAACAGGCCGACGGCGCCGTCACCGTTCAACTCGGCGAAACCATCGTGGTGGTGGCTGCCGTGGCCGCCACCAAGGCCAAGGAAGGCCAGGAATTCTTCCCCTTGACCGTGGATTACCGCGAAAAGGCGGCCGCGGCGGGAAAATTCCCCGGCGGTTACTTCAAACGCGAAGGGCGTCCGACGGAAAAGGAAATTCTCACCTCACGCCTCACCGACCGCCCGATTCGTCCGCTGTTCCCCAAGGGGATGTATAACGAAGTCCAGGTCCAGAGCATCGTGTTGAGCGCGGACGGCGAGAACGACCCGGACATTTTAAGCATCGTCGGCGCCTCCACGGCGCTCATGGTCAGCGACATTCCGTGGGCCGGACCGCTCGGCGCCGTGCGCGTCGGCCGCGTCAAGGGCCAGTTCGTGGCCAACCCGACGCATTCCGAAATGAAGGAAAGCGATCTTGACCTCGTTTACGTCGGAAATGAAAACGACATTGTGATGTACGAGGGTTCGGCGAAGGAAATCAGCGAGGCCGATTTCAACGCCGCGCTGAAATTCGGCCAGGCATGCTGCCAGCCGCTGATTGCCGCCCAGAAAGAGCTGGTCGCCAAGGCCGGCAAAAAGAAACGGGAAATTGCCCTCACGATTGTTCCGGACGAGATTCTGGAGGAGGCGAAAAAGCTCGCCGGCGGCCGTTTTGTGCCCGCGCTGCTGACGCCCGGCAAACTGGCGCGCGAAGATGCCTGCAAGGCGATACAAGACGAAGTTGGCGCGAAGCTTGTCGAGAAGTTCGGCGCTGAAAAAGTGACTGATTTCGTCGTCAAGGACGCCTTTTATTACATTCAGAAGGAAGCCGTTCGGGGTCTGATTTTGAACAGCGGCAAGCGCCTCGACGGCCGCGCCTTTGACGTGGTGCGCCCGATTTCCAGCGAGGTGGGCGTCCTGCCGCGCGCACACGGTTCGGCGATTTTCTCCCGCGGCGAAACCCAGGCCGTCACACTCGTCACCCTCGGCACCGGCGACGACGTGCAGGAATTTGATTCCTACACCGGGGGCGACAACGAAAAGAAATTCATTCTGCACTATAACTTTCCGAATTTTTCCGTTGGTGAAACCGGCCGCATTGCCGGCCCGGGCCGGCGCGAAATCGGCCACGGCGCGCTGGCGGAACGTTCCATCGAACCGATGTTGCCGCTCGAAAATTATCCCTACACCGTCCGAGTCACGAGCGAGATCATGGAATCGAACGGCTCGACCTCCATGGCCAGCGTTTGTGGCGGCACCTTGGCGCTGATGGACGCGGGCGTACCGATGATCCGGCCCGTCGCCGGCATCAGTGTCGGCATTTGCACCGCCTACGGCGCCGACAATAAAATCGCGCAATACAAGCTCCTCACCGACATCATCGGCTGGGAGGACGCGTATTGCGACATGGATTGCAAGATCGCCGGCACGGAAAAGGGCATTACCGGGTTCCAGCTCGACCTCAAGTTGCGCGGCCTGCCGCACGCGATGATGGCTGAGGCCATCGAGAACGCGCGCGTCGCCCGGTTGTTCATTCTCGGTGAAATGGCCAAAACGCTGGCCGAGCCGCGCAAGGAAATCAGCAAGTACGCGCCGCGCATCGAGACCATCAAGATCAACCCGGAAAAGATCGGTGCGCTTATCGGGCCTGGTGGCAAGAACATCAAGAAGCTCGTCGAGGAATCCGGCTGCGAAATTGACATTGAAGACGACGGCACGGTGAACATCTTTTCGGTGACGCCCGAAGGCATGAAGATTGCCCGCGACGCCATCACGGGCATGACCGCCGAGGCCGAGGTCGGCAAGATTTATCGCGGCAAGGTGGTTACCATCAAGGAATTCGGCGCGTTTGTGGAGTTCCTGCCCGGCAAGGACGGCCTCGTGCACATCAGCGAACTGGCCAACTTCCGCGTCAAGAAGACCGAGGACATTGTCAAGATGGGCGATGAAATCCTGGTCAAATGTCTTGGGGTGGACGAAAAAGGCCGCGTGCGTCTGTCGCGCAAGGCCGCCATGGAAGAGCGCGACCGGGAAATGGCGGAGACGGAGAAAAAGTAACGCTAAATCCCGTAGCGGCGTCTCGGCAGAGCGCCGCAGACCGTTTGGATCAACGAATGCGGCTTTCTCCCGAAAGCCGCTGCGCTTTTTTTGGAGGATTCGATTTGCGGACCGATAACCGATTCCGAGGCGTCTTGTGCATCGTATATCGTCAATCGAAAATGGTTAGAGTCGTTTGGCCAGTTCCGCCTGGCTCTTCGCAAACACTTCCTTGTGCAATGAATTCCCGTGGGTGTCAATCGTCACCACCGCCGGGAAATCCTCCACTTCGAATTCCCAGATGGCTTCGGGCGCGCCGAATTTCTCGTAAAAATATACGTTGCGCACCTTTTTGATGCACTCGGCGAGCACTTGCGCCGCGCCGCCGACGGCGTGCAAATAAACGCAGCCGTAATCGCGGCACGCCGCCAGTGTCTTGTCGCCCATGCCGCCCTTGCCGATGACGCCGCGGATGCCGAAGTCCTTGATGATTTGGGCCTGATAGGGCTCCTCGCGGATGGACGTGGTCGGGCCGGCGGCGGTGGCCTTCCAGGAACCATCGTCCTGCTTCATCACCACCGGGCCGCAATGATAAAGGATGCCGTCGCGCAGATTCACGCCCGGCGGCAGCTGGCCGCCCTCGTGCAGGTATTTGTGGACTGCGTCGCGCCCGGTGAATACGACGCCGGAAATCAGCACCTCGTCGCCGACTTTCAGCGACCGGATTTTGTCTTCGGTAAAGGGAAACGAAAGTTTAATCATGGTTCGTAAAATTTCAAATTCTCAACCGTTCCGCCAGTAAATCAAGAACCCTGTTCATCTCGCCGGACGTCAGTTCGCCAAGTTTGCGCTCCAGCTTCACGCTGGCAACAGTTGCAATTCGCTGCACATCGAATGCGCCTTCGTCATCAAGAAACGGTTTTGGGATGGAAACTTCCCAATGATTGCCTCGCAGGGATGTGCTGTGGGCGACGATGGTGAAAACATCCAGTTCATCGCCTTTGGGCCGGCCGGTAAGGACGAGACAGGGGCGAACCTTCGCGGCCATGCCGAGATCAATCTGCCAGACGTCACCGGGTTTTGCGGCGGGCATTCTTGGCCTCCTGTTTGTCCATGTCTTTAAACATCGAATCGGCGGCCTCGTGGAGAAAGAGCGACTCATCCTGCTCTTCAAGCTCGCGCAACCGCTGGCGGACAGCGGCACGCTCATCCGCCGTCAGTTTGGGCAGCTCTTGCATGATTTCCGCAGCGCTCATGGCACCAATCTACCGCCGCTGGCAGACACTGGCAAGTCCTCTGGGTCGCGCCCGGTAAACACGAAGCCGGAAACCAGCATCGCGTCACCGGCTTTCAGCGCCCGGATCTTTTCTTCGGTGAAGGGAAAATACAATTGCTCAACTTGAGTAAGTGGGCATTCCGCGGTTCCATTCATTTTTCAATAAAGCCATTTTTGGATTTTGTCGTTCGCATCCAGCGTCACACCCTGGCGGCGATAGGCCCAGCACATGTAGCTGATGCTGACGAAATAGGACGCCGGCAGGCGGTTGGCCGCGCAG
>JAJXYT010000119.1:29888-38167 GCA_021780375.1 bacterium
TTTTCACACCCAACAGCGTCGTCTTGCCGCCAAAGCCCATCGGGCCAATGCCCAGTTCGTTCGCCGTTTTCAAAACGTCCTGCTCCAGCTTGTCCAGTTCGGGATTCGGATTCCGGTCGGGTATCAGCCGCAGAAACTGCGTTTTGCTCATCTCGTAGCTGGTCGCGCGGTCGCCGCCGATGCACACGCCGAGAATGCCCGGGCCGCAGCCTTTGCCCTGTGCCTGCAATACCGCGTCCAGAATTGCTTTGCGGCAGCCATCGAGGTCGCGGTTGGCCTGGAGCTGGCCGTCCGGCAGCGAGTATTGTGCACCGACGTTTTCGCAACCGCCGCCCTTGAGCACCAATCGTACGCTGACTTCCGGCGACCGATGCTGGTGAAAATGGAACGTGGGCGCGCCCGGCCCGACGTTCGTGCCGTCGTTCTTCCCGGTAAGCGAATCCACGGAATTCTGCCGGAGATAACCTTTCTTTGTTGCCAATGTGACCGCTTCCCTGGCCGTCTCCTCGAACGTAATCTGATCAAAGCCGACCGGGCAACCCACATAGAAGAGGATGCTGCCGGTATCCTGGCAGATGGGCTGCGATTTGCGTTTGGCAAGCTGGATGTTCTGGTCGATGATCTTCAGCGCGCTTTCGGCGATGGTGCCTTTCTTTTCCTGTTCCAGCGACGCAAGGATGGATTGGTTGACGTCGTCGGGGATTTCCGCCGAGGTGCGGCGGATTAATTCGAGAAGGGAATTCTGCAATTCGCTCATAATTCGGGGCTAGCGTAAGCCTTGCGTCAGCAAGCGTCAACGCAGGAGCCGGGGTAACGAGGCTCAAACCTCTTGAAAAGTTCTGGTCGGAGACTCCTTGCCTCGTCTCCTACGCGGCATCAATTAAATCGATACGATGCTGATGTCTTCCGCCTTCGAACGGCGTGTCCAGCCAGACGCGGACGATGTTAAGTGCGGTATTCAGACTGAGCATGCGTTCACCAATGGAAATGACGTTGGCGTTGTTGTGTTGCCGTCCCAGCCGCGCAGATTTTACGTTCCAGCACAGTGCACAACGGACGCCTTTGACGCGGTTGGCAACGATAGCTTCACCGTTGCCGGAACCGCCCAGCACAATGCCGCGCTCAAATTCGCCGCGTGCGACGGCGTCCGCCACCGGCCGGATAAACAGGGGATAATCCACCAGTTCTTCCGAATGTGTGCCAAAATCCGTAATATCGTGGCCGAGGCCCTGCAACAGCTCTTTGATTTTTTCCTTGTACCGGAAACCGGCGTGGTCGGAGCCAATGGCAATTTTCACCGTATTTGATGGTTGAAGATTGATGGTTGATAGTCCAATAAACGAAAACGCATGCCGCCGAAACCATGAACCAGCAACCGGCAACTATCAACTGAAGATGCGTGCGATGCTTCTCGAAACGCCGCGGCAACCGCTGCGACCCGTTGACCGGCCCGTGCCAAAGCCCGCGGCGGCGCAGGTCCTGGTGAAAGTGGCCGCGTGCGCCGTCTGCCGGACGGATTTGCACGTCGTGGACGGCGAATTGCCCGGGCCAAAGCTGCCGCTGGTGCCGGGACACGAAATCGTCGGCAGGATTGTGGAAACGGGCAGGGGAGCCCAACGTTTCAAAGTCGGCGATCGCGTGGGCATTCCGTGGCTGGGCTGGACGTGCGGCGATTGCGGGTTCTGCCGCAGCGGCCGCGAAAATCTGTGCGACCGCGCGCGGTTTACCGGCTACACGCTGGACGGCGGTTACGCTGAATTTACTGTTGCCGACGAACGTTTTTGTTTTCCGATTCCGAATTCCTGTTCCGATGCCGAGGCGGCTCCGTTGTTGTGTGCCGGATTGATTGGCTATCGGTCGCTCGTCAAGACCGGAGATGCAAAACGGCTCGGACTCTACGGCTTTGGCGCGGCGGCGCATATCATTGCGCAGGTCGCAAAATTTCAAGGCCGTGAGGTTTATGCTTTCACGCGGCGTGGCGATGTGGCAGCACAACAATTTGCCAAATCTTTGGGTGCGGTTTGGGCCGGAGATTCCGAATCATCGCCGCCGGCTGAATTGGAGGCCGCCATCATTTTCGCGCCGGTGGGGGGCCTGGTTCCATTGGCGCTGAGGGCCGTGGCCAAAGGCGGCACGGTGGTTTGTGGCGGCATTCACATGAGCGATATTCCGGCGTTTCCGTACGATTTGCTTTGGCAGGAACGAACGCTTTGTTCGGTGGCCAACCTGACGCGACGAGACGGTGAGGAATTTTTCGCCTTGGCGCCCGGGATACCGGTGCGGACGACGGTCCAGACGTTTCCGCTGGCCGAAGCCAATGAGGCGCTTGCGAGGTTGCGCGCCGGTCAACTGCAAGGTGCGGCCGTGCTGGTGCCGTGAATTGAAAGCCAATGGAGCTTGATATCCAGGTTGCCACACCGCCGCCGAAACCATTGATGGTTTACGACGGTGACTGCAATTTCTGCACGCTCTGGGTCCGTCGCTGGCAGCAGATGACCGGCGACAGCGTGGATTACCTGCCCGCGCAGGACCCGGAGGTTGCGAGGCGATTTCCGGAAATCCCCCGCGAACAATTCGACACGGCCGTCCAACTCATCGAACCCGCCGGCGAGGTTTATGCCGGCGCGGAAGCGGTCTTCCGCACCCTCGCGCACAGCCCGAATTGGAAATGGCCGTTGCACACCTACGAAGATTCGCCGGCTTTCGCGGACATCACGGAATGGGCTTACGCCCTGGTGGCCCGGAACCGGACCTTTTTCTCCCGGCTGACGCGCTGGTTTTGGGGACGGCACGTCGAGCAACCGACGCACTTTCTCACCCGCCGGGTTTTTCTACGTGCCCTGGGCGTGATTTATTTCATCGCTTTCGTTTCATTGTGGACACAGGTCAATGGACTGATTGGTCACAACGGCATTTTGCCCACGGACCAGTTTATGACGGCGGCCAAGCAGCAATGCGACTTGCAAGGAATCAGCCTGGATCGGTTTCATTTGTTGCCGACGCTGTGCTGGCTCGATTCGTCCGATGGTTTTCTTGATTTCCAATGTGCGGCAGGCGCGATCATCGCCGTTCTGTTAATCGTCGGTCTGGCGCCGGCGCCGTGCCTCGCCCTCCTGTGGGTGTTCTATCTCTCGCTGGTGACGGTCGGTCGGGATTTTCTCGGGTTTCAATGGGACAACCTGCTGCTCGAAGCCGGCTTTCTGGCCATTTTCTTTGCCCCTCGGCAATTCCTGCCTCGAAAGCTTTCGGGCGAAGCGCCCCCGTCGCGAAGTGCGCTCTGGTTGCTGCGGCTGTTGTTGTTCAAACTCATGTTTTCATCCGGTTGCGTGAAGCTGTTCAGCGGCGACGCGAGCTGGCGGAATCTCACCGCGCTCACCTTTCATTACCAAACCCAGCCGCTGCCGACCTGGATTGGCTGGTATGCGAACCAGTTGCCATTGTGGTTTCAAAAGGCGTCGTGCGCCGGGATGTTCGCCATCGAACTGGGCGCGCCGTGGCTGATGTTTGGGCCGCGGCGAATCCGTTTTTTCGGCGGAGCGGCCATCGCGTTTCTGCAAATCCTGATTTTACTCACCGGCAACTATTGCTTCTTTAACTGGCTGGCGCTGGCGTTGTGCCTCTTGCTGCTGGATGACTTCGTGCTGGGAAGAATTGCGCCACGTTGGTTTTTCAAACCGAAACGTTGCGCGCCCGGGGCGCCGGGCACCGCCCCGGCCCGATCGGAAAATGACACAAAACACGCCGGGACGATGTTCGGCGCTCCGGCTCGCAGCCGCTGGCCGCGCTTCATCACCATTCCGCTCGCCGTCGGGGTGGTGGTCATTTATGTGTTTCAAGCATCCCTGCTGTTTGGCGCACGACCGGCCTGGTTTTATCCGGTGGCCGTGGCCGATGCCTGGCTCGAACCCTTTCGCACGTTCAACGGCTACGGTTTGTTTGCCGTGATGACCACCGAGCGCCGCGAAATCATCGTGGCAGGCAGCAACGACGGCGTTAACTGGCGGCCGTACGAATTCAAATACAAACCCGGTGATGTAAATCGGCGTCCCGCATTCGTTGCGCCGCATCAGCCGCGGTTGGATTGGCAGATGTGGTTCGCCGCCCTGGGTGATTACCGGCAGAATCCCTGGTTCGTAAATTTCTGCCTCCGCCTGTTGCAGGGTTCGCCGGAAGTTCTGGCGTTGTTGGAGAACAACCCGTTCCCCCAGCATCCGCCGCGTTACCTCCGCGCCAGGCTTTACGATTACCGTTTTACCAGCTTTGCCGAACGGCGCGCGACCGGCGCCTGGTGGAAACGGGAACGCATGGGCGACTATCTGCCACCGGTTTCACTTTCCGATTTTAAAAAAAATTAGAAGTTCCGCTCGACAGCGGGCGGCACATTGCTAGTTTCCCAGCGGCGATGGCACGAACCAAACGCATCGGCATCCTGACATCGGGCGGCGACAGCCCGGGCTTGAACGCCGTCATCCGCGGCGTCGGCAAGACCATACTCGGGTTCTATGGACTGGAGATCGTTGGCTTCCGCGACGGCTTCCGCGGGCTGGTGGAGGACCGGCGGCTGAAGCTCGATAAATCCACCCTTTCCGGCATTCTCACCGTCGGCGGCACGATTCTAGGCACCAGCCGCGACAAGCCGCACCGCATGTTGATTGACGGACGCACGCGCGACATGACCGATGTCATCAAAGGAAACTACAAGAAATGGGGGCTCGACTGTCTCGTCTGCCTTGGCGGCGGTGGCACGCAGAAAAACGCGCTGCGCCTGCAGCAGGCCGGATTGAACGTGGTCACGCTGCCCAAGACGATCGACAACGACGTGGCGATGACGGACGCCACGGTCGGGTTTGCCACGGCGCTGGATATTGCCACGGAGACCATTGACCGTCTGCACAGCACGGCGCACAGCCACCACCGGATCATTGTGGCCGAAATCATGGGCCACCGCGCCGGCTGGCTCACGCTGGGCGCGGGCATCGCCGGCGGCGCGGACGTTATTCTGATTCCGGAAATTCCTTATGACGTCGAGAAGATCGCCGAGGCCATCCGCCGCCGCAGCCGGCATGGGACAAATTTCAGCATCGTCGCCGTCGCGGAAGGCGCGATGAGCCGCGACGACGCGCGGGCTTTCGCCCTGGCCGAGGGCAAGATCGAGCGCGCCAGGTCGCAGGAGCAGAAGCGGGACGCCAAGCGTGAATTTGCCGCGCTGGACGCCCGGCACCAGGGCAACACCTTGCGTCTGGCGAAGCAGCTTGAGGAACTCACGCACCTGGAATCGCGCGTGACCATCCTCGGTTACGTGCAGCGCGGCGGCACGCCGTCGCCGGCGGACCGGCTGCTGGCCACGCGGCTCGGCAGCGCGTGCGGTGATTTGATTCACGAAAATGTCTTTGGCGTGATGGTGGCGGCGCGCGGTGACGGCACGGAGCCGGTGCCGCTGGAAAAAGTCGCCGGCAAACGGAAAGTGGTGCCGCCGAATCATCCCTGGATTGAAACCGCCCGCAAAGTAGGGACCTGTCTGGGGATTGAACCGTAGCGGCCAACGCAAGGAGGCTCTGACAATTCGGAGTTCGGAATTCGGAATTCAGAGTTGAAGGAGTGAGTTCGGGATTGCCTTGGCTTACCCTGCCGCCAAAGTATCCGGGCGAGCAACAGTGAGATTTGCACAACGCTGCCTGGCCAGGAGGATAGACGACAAACTTTCTGCCTTTTGCCCAAAAACTTTTCAGCCTTTCAAGATGGTCGCGCCGGCCGCCGGGCGGGAACTGAAAAGGGTGGATTCAATGCCGGTCTTTGTTTTGTAATCTGCGGAAATTTCCCTGGAGATGGCATCAATGGCTTCGGCCTTCACCAACGCCACCGCGCAGCCGCCGAAACCGCCGCCGGTCATGCGGCAGCCATAAACGCCGCCTTTGATGCCGATGCCTTCGGCAATTTCCACAACGGCGTCCAGTTCCGCGCAACTGACTTCGTAATCGTCGCGCAGCGAATAATGGCTGGCGTACATGAGCTGGCCGACCGTCGGCCAGTTGGAGGCGCGAATGCCTTCGGCGGCGTGCAGTGTGCGCTCGATTTCGCCGATGACGTGGCGCGCCCGCCGATAAACCACCTCGTCTGTTTTGTTTCTGACGCGTTCCAGCGCATCGGCCGTCGCGTCGCGCAATGACGGCACCCCAAGGGTTTTCGCAGCGGCCTCACATTGCTTGCGGCGCGTGGGGTATTCGCTGCCGCTGAGTTCATGCTTCACGTTGGTGTTGATGATCAGGATGGCGACGGACGGATCATTCATGGGCACCAATTCGGTCTGGCGCGAACGGCAATCGAGCAGCAGCAGATGGTTCTCGCGGCCCATGACGGAGATAAACTGGTCCATAATGCCGCAGGGCATCCCGGCAAATTCATGTTCCGCCTGCTGGCAGAGCAGCGCCTTTTCCACGGGGTCAATTTGTTGGCCGGTGACGGCTTCGAGCAGGGTCGCGGTGCAGACTTCGAGCGCGGCGCTGCTGGAAAGTCCACCACCCAGCGGCACGGTGGAATGCAGGAGCACATCCAGTCCGCCCGGACTGATGCCGCGGGCCAGGCAGCCGGCAATGACGCCGCGTGAATAGTTCGACCACTTCGGCTTGCCGGGTTTGACGGGCGCCGCCAAATCAATCGTGGCCGGCTCGACGCCTTCGGCCGTGTCGCGGATGGAGATCGAGGACGAGGGCGAGGAGGACGCGGAATCAGCGGCCATGACGGCGTAGCGTTCGATGGCCATGGGCAGGACGAAACCGTCGTTGTAATCGGTGTGTTCGCCGATGACATTGACGCGGCCGGGCGCGGCGGCAATCCAGCGCGGCGCGCGTCCGTAGGTTTTGGTGAATTGCTGAATAACGTGGGCGGCAAGTTCCGGGAGTGTCATGATAAAATAAAAATCGCCGGACAGCTTAACCTGCCGGCGAAATGAAAATCAAATGGTTTCAGGCCGAGGGTGGAGTTTTTCTTCCACGCACGGCGCCCAGGAGCATCAGCAGGCCGAAAACGAGCAACACCACTCCCCAGATGAGGTTGATGTTGATGCCCAGCGACCGGTCGCTCGGACCTTTGGTTGCGCCTTCAATGATGAGCAACACACTGATGAGCGTGAACATAACGCCGATTGGCCAACGGATATCGAGTCCCATAAAACAATTTAGTTTATAATTCAGGATTTACCAGAAAATGATGTTCAGGATCACACAGGCGATCAAAAGGATGACGGCGAGCACCGCCGGCCGCAGCAGGAAATGCCGCTCCTCATCCTTGAGTTTTGGCGTCAGCGAATAGACCAGGCCTTTGAGTTCTTCGTCGGATTTGGTCCGTTGGGTTGCCAGCGAAATGACCATCGTCAGAACGAAACAGGCGATGAAGGCAAAGCTGGCCAGCCAGAAGTTCTGCGCCATTTCACTGGGGAAGGTCTGAACGACATGGACGTAGCCGCCTTTGATGCCGGGGACGTTGCCGGAAGCGATGGTCAACGCATGGAACACTGCCGACGTGGCTGTGCCGCCGACCAATCCAAGGAACGCGCCGGTGCTGGTCGTCCGCGCCCAGAACATGCCGAGGAGGAACGTGGCGAACAACGGCGCGTTGACAAAGCCGAAAACCAATTGCAGCACGTCCATCGCGTTGCCGTAATGGCTGGCAAAATACGCGCAAAAGATGCTCAGGATGATGCCCACCACGGTTGTGGCCTGCCCGACAATAAAGTAATGCCGGTCACTTTTATTTTTGGCGAGGTAGGCCTGGTACAAATCGTAAGTCCAAATGGTGTTGAAGGCGGTGACGTTGCCGGCCATGCCGGACATGAACGATGCCAGCAATGCCGTCAACGCCAGGCCCAGCAGGCCGGACGGACAATAGCGTTTGACCAATGAAAGGATAACGCCGTTGTAGTAAGTGTCAGTGACGGCGTCCTGCAATTCGATTTTCAATTCCTTCTCCGGCAGCGGCGAGACGCTGTTGGCTTTGATAATCTCCGCCACTTTCGCCTTGTCCATTTTCAGGCCAACATCCGCGCTGATTTTGTCGAAGGCAGCGTCGGCGGTTGCCGGCGTGGCTTGTTGAACATCGGCGATGGCGGGCGCATAGGCGGCATCCGGAATGGCGACGGAGGGCAGGTGATAAAGTTTGCCCGGCATCGTGGCCAGCGCGATGGCCAACATGCCCGGCAAAATGACCAGCGCCGGGAACAGCATTTTGGGAACGGCGGCGATGAGCGGTGTGCGGCGCGCGGCGCTCATGTTTTTGGCGGCCAT
>JAJXYT010000128.1 GCA_021780375.1 bacterium
TCGGTTGATTTGCCCGACCTTAATCCGCGTTCATCTGCGTTTATCTGCGGTTCAAATTCTTCCTTTCTCCAGACGGTTTTCATCTGTTTCCCTTTCACCTTCCGCATTTCCTGATAATTGAAGACGTGTTTGCTTTTCTCGCTTTTCGCGGCCCAGAGAATGGTTTCGGTCGAGTGCGTGAAGTAACGGCAGCTCAGATTCGGGGGCGGGTTGGGCTTTTCCCAGGCGATGTCGTTCAGAATCTTGAACCCGAGCTGTTGCAGGGCGTAGCCGACGCTGAAAATGACGTGGTGCGTGCCGGTCACCCAAATCGTGCCGTTGGGTTTGAGCACACGCTGACAGCGACGCAGCCATTCGGTGTTGAACTCGTGGTTCAGTTCCGGTCCGCGCGAGACGTCCCAGTCGCCCTTGTCCACCTTGACCATTTTGCCGGCGTGACAGGTGATGCCGCCATTCGAGAGAAAGTAAGGCGGGTCGGCGAAGATGGCGTCGAAGCGGCCGTCGGGATATTTGGCGGCGATGGCGTCGAGGAGTTCGAGACAATTGCCGTGGTACAGCCACAACCTGTGGCTGGCATCGTGGAAAATCAGGTTGGGGCTGGTGGGGCGAGCGTCCCCGCGAGCCGCCGCTTTACTTTGGCGCGCTGAAGCCGGCTCGTCAGTAGCCTCGCCCCACCGGTTGTCAATTGTTCCGTCTTCGCGCAGGGTGAACGGCGCAGAGGGAATCAGATGAGCACGGGGCATGTCGTTGGTAGGGCTGACCTGCTGGTCAACCTGGCGGCGCGGCAGGGCCGCCCTACCTTCTAATTTGGGCCCTCGTCTCCCGACCTTCGACTCTCGACCGGGCTCGGGCGGTTTACGGCTGTAGAATGGTTTTTGTCGGCTCGCGGGGACGCTCGCCCCACCTTTTAATTTAACTGGCGCGGACTTGGACTTTTTCGACACGCCCAGATCAATTGATCAGATCGCGGATCAGGATCAAGAGGTTTTTTTACGCGAATTACGCTGATGGCCGCTATTTTTTTTACCAGATTGAATTCGCGTAAAATTCGTGAAATTCGTGTCACGGACTTCAGTTCTTCGTGTGGCTGGGGTTATGCGCAGTTTGGTCCGGCGGATAATGGAAGACGGTTTCGGCATCCAGATATTTCCAGGCACCGCCTTTCTGGATGCGCGGCGTGGTGCGCCCGAGGTAGGACAGGATGCGGTGCGGGCTGGCCTTTTCCACGGTAAAGATCAGCGGGTCCACAAAGGGGGCGAGGAGCATGCTGGTGGGTTGCATCGTGATCTGGACGACGGGCTGGTTGTGCTGCACGGATTCGCCGGTCTTCGTGAACTGAAACATAAAGGTCCGCTCCCATTCAAAGGAAATAAAGTGGAACTTGACGGTGTCGCCCCGCATCAGGGCGTCCCAGTGGGCCATCATGAACGGATACACCGTGTCGTCGTACACGATGTCGGAGGGGAGATCCTGAGCTTTGCCTTTGGGGGGAATCAGGCCGGGTCCGTAACTGATGAAAATCTGTGGCCGGGCCGGGTCCTGCGGGTCGGGCGCAACCCGGACGGCGCCGGAAACCCGGGCCTGGAAATCCTGCATCCGATAGGACTCGAGCCGGTTGGATTCATAGGTGACTTTGTCCACGGCGGCCAGCAGACCGTTGGTGCGGTAGAATTGGCGCTCGACGTGAACGACAGCCCCGGACTGCACGGCGATCCGCCGGAAGGTGTAGAGAACCTTCTGCCGATGCGACCCGATTTCATAGAGGGTGCCGGTGAGCAGTTTGGGCTCGGCATAGTCATACGCGGCGGTGGTGGCCGGGCGCGCGGCGTCGCCGGCCCGGCCCGCGGGGATGACGGACAGCCACAGTGCGACCAGCACCATCCGGCGCGCGGTCAAAATGAATCCGGCAGGATATCTTGTCATCGGAGGACATATCATGGCCGACCCGGCGTGCCGCAGGCAAGCTGTGTCGGCGGCGGGCGGCAGAAATTTTTATTGCGGATGGACGCGGACTTTTTACTCAACCCTCAACCTTCCCCAAAAGCGGCACGTCCGGGTCGGCTCCGGGAATCTTCGCAATTCGACCGTCAGGGACACCCCGCCGCGACCTATAATTTGAACTTGACCTTTTCGAGGCGGTCTATATCATCATGCAAGATGAGTAATCCTCGTCCAGTTTAGAAAGAACTTTAAATTGTAAACTGATTCCAACCAGAAAGGTTATTATGAAACGCACATTTGCACTTCTTTTGGCTTCCGGCGTGGTCTGTCAGGCGGCCTTGATTCCCTTCGGCATTTCCCCGGCCGGCACCGATGCGGCCATCGGCCTTAGCCCGAGCAACGAGGTCCCGGCGGTGCTCAACAGCACCGGTTCGGGCGGCCCCATTTCCGGCGGCCTGGCCTTCGACACCGACACGCTCACTTTGATGGTGAGTGTCGGTTACGGTTCGGCGGCCGGTTTCACGGATTTAACGGGCCCGGCCGCGAGCATGACGCTCAACGGTCCGGCCGGGACGAATCAAACGGCGGCGGTGCTGGATGATTTGACGACGCTGAGTTTTCCGGCGGTCAACCCCGCCCAAGGCGGCATTATTTTTGGCAGTGTGACCATTCCCACCAACGCGGTGGCGGATCTGCTGGCCGGCTCGGATTACCTCAACATCGGCACGGCCACCAACTCCGAGGGCGAGATCCGGGGACAACTCATTCCGCTCGGGCCCACCATCAGTTGCCCGGAGCCCAGCACGGTGGAGTGCGGCACGCCCGCGGTGGTGTCGGTGCAGGCGGGCAGCCCGGTGGGTAACGCGATGGCGGTGGTTTGGTCCTTGAACGGGGTGACGGTGCAAACCAATCAGGTTCCGGCAGGCAGCGCGCCGACGTCCGCGAATGCTGTGTTTTCCGCCGAACTGCCGTTGGGAACAAACCTCATCCAGGTCGCGGTCACCGATGCGGCAGGCCTTTCCGCGTCTTGCGGGACCACGGTCACGGTAGTGGATACGACTCCGCCGGTGATCCACAGCGCGAACGCCACGCCCAATTCCCTTTGGCCGCCCAATCACAAGATGGTGACGGTGACCATCAGAGCCGTGGTGACGGACAATTGCGGCCGGACCACCTGGAAAATCATCAAAGTGCAGAGCAATGAGCCGGTGAACGGTCGCGGCGACGGCAACACCTCGCCGGACTGGCAGATTTTGGGAAACCATGCGGTATCGTTGCGCGCCGAGCGGTCGGGCACCGGCTCGGGCCGGATTTACACCATCACCGTGCAAGCGAAGGATGAGGCGGGCAACCTGTCAGCCCCGGTCACGGTTACGGTCAAGGTGCCTAAAAGCATGGGAAAATAGCAGCACGGCTCGGACGCAAAATGGGTGTGCCGGGAGAGCGGGCGACAGCAGGCGGTTTTGGCTTGCCAGTGGCTTAGTGAACTTCTCCGGCACGCCCGGATCCCTGATAATCATCGGGGCGGATCCGGAACGTTTTCGGGGCCGGTCGATCACATAGCCCGATCCGGATTAAGCCATTTCAGCGGCAACGTCGGCGAGCGTCTCTTCGCCGGAACGGGCTGACGATTTACCAATGCTGGCAGCCATCGTGTCGCCGGCCGGACCTCGCGGTGCCGCGGCGGCTGTGGAACGTGATCGGCCTGGTGACCAACACGCCGCCATCGGCGGATAGCACGGATTCCTTTTTCATCCTGGCAGGGTCGGCGCGCTGCGCCGTCCGGTCATCGCAGTGCGATGACCCTGCCGGTTCTTCCCGGGGTTCTAATCCGTGTTTATCCGTGCGAATCCGTGATTGAAGTTTATGCGCTTTTTGCGCTTTTGGGCAGCCAAAAAATTCCGGGTGATAAAAACCGGGGCTCAGGTAGAATTTTGCCGCCGATGAAAACCATTGCATACCTTCGCCTCGTCCTCGCGGTGATGTTGTTGCCGGCTTCGGGAGCGTTGGCGCAACCGGCGTCGGCCAATGCTCCCGCGGTTGAAACATTGCCCGCCTCGAGTCCTTACGGTGAAGCCACGGTCAAAAGAAACATTCCCTACGTCAGCCATCCGACGACGAATCAGAACTTCGATCTTTACCTGCCCCGGAACCCGGGCGTCCGGCCCTTCCCGCTCGTCATCTGGATCCATGGCGGCGCGTGGATGATGGGGAGCAAGGAATGGGACAACGTCAAATATCTGGTCCGGCGCGGTTACGCGATTGCCAGCATTGATTATCGCTTCAGCCCGGAGGCGCCGTTTCCGGCGCAGATTCAGGATTGCAACGCGGCGCTGAATTTCATCCTGGCGCATGCGGCCGATTACGGGGTGGACGCCCGGCGATTCGTGGTGGGGGGCGGGTCCGCCGGCGGACATCTGGCGCTGCTTTTGGGTCTGGCCCGCCAGGAGCGGGAATTTGGCGCCAATCCCGCCGTCAAACCGCTGGCGATACTGGATTTTTTCGGGCCGACGGATTTGAACGGCATGACGGCCGATCTCCAGGCGATTCATTCCCGGAAGGGTATTGAGTTGTGGCAGGATGCCGGGCCCAAGCTGTTGGGGGTGCCGTTGGACCAGGCCGCCGCCCAGGCCAAAGCCGCCAGCCCCATCACTTATGTGAGCGCCGCCGCTCCGCCCGTCTTGATCCTTCAAGGCGACGAAGACGATCTCGTGCCCGTGGCCCAGAGCCAGCGTTTGCATGTCGCGTTGAACCGGGCGGGCGTGGACAATGAGCTCATCATGGTGCATGACGCCGGCCATGACGGCCCGATGTTTTCGACGCCGAGGATACAGCCGGGCATAATTGATTTTTTGAACGGAATTTTTAAGAGCGCGGGCAGCCCATAACTTCCCAGGGGGTTTGACCGCAGACTCCGACAAACTCCGAACCAGACATCGCGAGCGCAGGCATTGCGAGCAGGTGAACCCAGATGGACACAGATTTTTGCCGCAAAAAGGCGCAAAAAGCGCATCGGTTTTTAACCGCAAGCCATACAGAGAACGCAAAGGCGGTGACCACCGAAACAGCACTTCGGGCGTGAAAGCGGCGCGCGGTTCACGGTTCAGGTTCGTTATCCGTTCAGCAGGGCCTGAAGATTTTGGATGCCCTGGTCCAAATTCCTGGTCTGGGAAGCTATTTGCTGATCGCGGTTGGCCGCGGTCGCTGCATTTTCCTGCTTCACGGGCGCCAGAATGTAGGTGTGCCCCAGTTCGACCAACCGGTCCACCGGGCCGAGTCCGCCGAGGTCCACAAATGTATTGTATCGGGTCCGGGCCTCCTGAGTCCGTGCCTGCATTTGCCGGTCGGCGGTTTCCCAGAGGCTGTCAATTTGCGTAAACCGGGCCAGGACGGCCGCAATCTGGCGCCGGATCCGGGACTCGGGCAGTGCGGCCAGCGAAGTGTTCACGGCCGATTGGGTGGCCAGATAATTCTGATGGTAGCCGTCGAGCCTGGCCGTTTGGCCGCCCAGGGCGCTGCGCAGCGCCTGGAATTGTTTGAGCGCCGCGCCCGCCTTGTCCTGGTAGAGCTGCAAGGCCTGCTCGGCTTTTTGCCGCGCCTGCTGGGCATCGTTGAGTTGCTGCGTCAGTTGATCAATCTTCTGCTTCAAGCCGTCCACCTGGCCGCTGAGAGACTTCAATTCATCGGCGGCCGACTCGGCCTTCTTTTGCGCTGCCGCCAACTGGCTTTGCACGCCCTGGGCGGCAGCCAACGATGGCGCGGCGGCTGCCGTTTCGCCCTTGGACGCCTGGAGTTGCTGTTCGAGCTGTTGCACGCGCGCCTTGAGGCCGGCATTCTCCGACTGCAAATTCGCATCCGTTTTTTGGCAACCGGACACCAGAGCCGTGATGGTTATCAACAACGCAAAGGAGAGGAGGCTTGTGGTTTTCATAATTTTGACATTGCTCCGTACCGGGTCAGGTGTCCAGAGGAAAATTACCCCGGTCGCGGAGTCAGGGCTTGGCGTCTCTGGCGTTGCTTGTCGGAACCGGCGATTTCAATTCGCCGTGCGCCTGGCCGGCGCGGTGCGGAATTTCAGGTGGTGGTGTTGGTTGACAGCGCTGTCCTTCCCGGTCATGCTCGAAAAAGAAACTCAGTAAAGACGCAAGCATCGCGCGGGTTCAAATCGTTGAAGATATGAATACCAAACAGCCCGATTGGCTGCGAAAAAAGCAGAGAAGAATCATGTTGTGGGTCGTATTGTCGGCAGTCCTTATGGCCGGCATTATGGGAGCGCTCATGTATTACCTGAACTCACAAAACTGAACCTGGTAAATTCAAGTCGGGACATTCTTGATCGGGGAATTCAGAAAAAAACAAAGGAAGATTTGATAAGGAGCATAGATGGCGGGGCGATGACTTCCAGTTACAAACCGGTGACAATGTGGGAACGGATTTGTATCCGCGAATGACGCGGATTGTTTTCCGGGAGAATCCTTCGCCGGCGATTCGCAAAATTCGCGGATTACCATTTCGCGGTTTATTCCGGCGGATAATGGAAGACGGTTTCGGCATCCAGATATTTCCAGGATTTACCCTTCAGGATGCGGGGAGTGGTGCGCCCGGTGTAGGACAGGATGCGGTGCGGGTCATGCTCTTGCACGGTAAACAGGAGCGGCTTTACCAGGGCGGCGACAAACATGCTGGCGGGTTTCATCGTGAGCTGTACGACCGGCTGGCCGTGCCGCATGGATTCACCGGTCTTTACCAGCTCGAACTCAAAGGTGCGTTCCCAATCCAGGGAAACGAAGTGGAACTCGACGGCTTTGCCCCGCAGCAAGTCGTCCCAGTGGGCCAGCATGAAGGGATACAAGGTGTCGTCAATCACGGTGTCCGGTTGGAGCGTCCGGGCGCGGCCTTTGGGCGGAGTGAGGCCGTGGGCGTAGCTGATAAAGATGTCCTGCCGGGCCGGGTTTTCGGAATCCGGCTCGATGTGAATCGCGCCGGAGACCCGGGCCTGGTAATCCCGCATTTCATAAGAGACGAGCCGGTTGGATTCATAGCGGATTTTTTCCACGGCGGCCACGGTCCCGTTGGTGGTGAGGAACTGCCGCTCGACGTGGACGGTGGCGCCGGAGCGCGTGGCGGTCCGCCGGAAGGTGAACAAAACCGTTTTCCGATCCGAACGCATGGCATAAAGAGTGCCGGTGAGCAGTTTGGGTTTGGCGTAGTCGTACGCCTCTGCCGTGGCCGGGTTCGAGGCGTCGCCGGCCAGGCCCGACGGGATGACAGCCAGCCAGAGCGCAACCAACACCACCCGGCAGGCGATCCATGCAGAACCTGCGAAGTATTTTTTCATCAGAATTTCAAAACGAACGGTTCATGATGCCCAATCCGGCGGGTCGCAGGCAAGCCGTGTCGCCGGCGGGCAGCAGAAATTTCGACCGCCCGTATGCAAAAGCGTCCGGTGGATGTTGAACCACCCGCTCTTGACTGAAATGGGGGGATGTAGTAGAGTTGGAAATCATAGAAGGCTTTGAGCGACGCTGGTTGGTCCGGCTCAAGGCGCCGGCGAACCTGGCCGCGCATCCGTTCCGGCACGCTTCCGTGGCATGACAACCTGAACATTGCAAGCAACCTCTTTCCTTCCATCCGTTTTATGAAGACTGTGTCCGCTTTGGGAATCATCGCCGTCCTCGTTTGCCTGGCGGCCGGCCCCGTTTCCGCCGACCTCATCAACGGCTTGGACGGCTACTGGACGTTCGACGAAACGAACGGGGGAATCCTGCATGACTCCAGCGGTCACGCATTCAATGGAACCCTGGTCAATTACCCCGATGGGCAGGGGAATTGGACATCCGGACTATTCGGGGGTGCATTGCAATTTGGTGGATATAGCACACATGAATATGTGCGTGTGCCCAACTTTGCCATGCCGACCAATTCCATGACTTTGACCGCCTGGGTCTGGGCCGATGCGACTCCGTACTGGGCGACCGTTGCGGCCAATTGGAATGGCACCTGGGGTGCGTTCAACTATTCGACGTTTGGAGGCACGCCCAGTATGAGTTTGTACACCGCGGATGCCAATGTTCAGGGCGGCATTAACATAGATTACGGGGTGTCTTCGGCCAGACTGTCCGTGAACCAGTGGCATTTCGTGGCGTTTGTGGCCAACAGCCAGCCCGGTTACGGCCAGCCCGGCAACGTCACGTTCACGCAGGATGGGGTTGCTGCGGGTGGTTTTTGGTATCGCGGACGATTGTTGGCTTCCTCGTCACAGTTGAACATCGGCGATGACCCGTCGGACACCAGTCCGGGCCAGGGCAATTGGGATGGCAAGATCGAGGATCTGGCCATCTGGAACCGCGCGTTAAGTACCCGGGAATTGGCGACCATCTACCACGCGGGCTTGGCCGGGCAGTCCCTCTTAACGCTGATAACCCCCAGCCTCGGTTGTTCAGGTGCGCAAACGGTGGAATGCGGCACACCGGCCACAGTGACGGCCCAGGTCGGTGAACCGGACGGGGCCGCGTTGATGGTGGTTTGGGCGATGGACGGGACGATTGTGCAAACAAACATGATCTCCGCCGGCAACCCGCCCACGACCACCAATGTTTCGTTCACGGCCGAGTTGCCGTTGGGCACAAATCTGGTCGAGATTGCGGCAGCCAACAGCCTGACCAATACCGCGTATTGTTCGACGACGGTCACGGTGGTGGATACGACTCCGCCAGTGATTGACAGCGCGAGCGTTTCACCCCGCATCCTTTGGCCCCCGAATCACAAGATGGTGGCCGTTGCGGTCAACGCCGTGGCGAACGATAACTGCGGCGCGGCAACGTGGAAAATTATCGCGGTGCAGAGCAACGAACCGGTCAATGGAACAGGCGACGGCAATACGGCTCCCGACTGGCAGATTTTAGGAGACCATGGCGTGGCGCTGCGCGCCGAGCGGTCCGGCACCGGCTCAGGCCGGATCTATACCATCACCCTGCAGGCGGAAGACGTGGCCGGCAACCTTTCCGCCCCGTACCCGGTCACCGTCACGGTGCCCAAGAGCATGGGGGAACGGTAATCAGGCTTCAGGACGCAAAACAGACTTGCACGGGGGGGCCAGCGGCCCCCTTTTGTTTCCGGCAACGACGTTCCGCCCGACAGACCCGGGGGCACCCTGCGGCAGAGGAATGGAAACAGAGTGGATGGAGCAAAGATGCCAAGACGCCAGGGTTTGATGGCAAAACACAGTACCTCCCCCATGTTCATGCGGTGGCAGTGGCGCCGGCCATGCATTATTATCATGAAGATGTTCCCAAGCAGTTCGAGCCTGGTGAATGGCCGGGATTCCGCAGGTTCAATATTTCGTGCCTTACGTACCGCGCCGTTGACCCTGGTCTTTGCCGCGATGGTGATGGCCGCTGCGGCGCCGGCGCAATCCACCCGCCCGGGCTGGGGTTCCACGCCTTATCACGACGCGTCCGGCACGGGCGTCACTTTCCGGGTCTGGGCGCCCAATGCCACCAGTGTCTATGTTCCAGGAACATTTAACAGTTGGTCAACCTCGGCCACGCCGCTGGCGAAGGAGCTGACCAACGGCGTTTGGAACGGCGTGTGGTCGGCGGACGTGACCAGCGCATCGCCAGGCCAGCAGTACAAGTACTACCTCAGTTACAACGGCAGCGGCAATTGGAAGCATGATCCCCGGTCGCGCTGGGTGACCGCGGCCGGTTCGGCGTCCGGCGCGAATGACATCATTTACGATCCCACCACTTTCAACTGGAACGGCGACCATTTCACAGCCCCGGCCTTGAATGACTTGTTCATTTACGAACTGCACATGGGCACGTTTCCGTCCAGTTCAATCCCCAGCCGGTTTGTGGCCGCGACCAACAAGCTGGATTACCTGAAGAATCTCGGCGTCAATGCCGTTGAGCTCATGCCGATTATGGAGTTCGGCAACAGCGGCAGCAGTTGGGGTTACGACCCGGTTCAATTGTTCGCGGCGGACAACACCCAATACGGCGGACCGGATGCGCTCAAGACCTTTGTCCAGGCCTGCCATGCCCGGGGCATCGCCGTGCTGCTGGATATGGTGCATAACCATTACGGACCGGGTCTCCTGGACATGTGGAACTTCGACGGCTGGGCGGGCGCCAATTCAGTCGGTGGCGGCGGCATTTACTTTTTCCAGACCAACGCCAATCTGCAAATCACCGGTTGGGGCGATACCCGGCCCAACGTCAGCAGCAATCAGGTGGCCGGTTTCATTCAGGACAACTTCGCCCTGTGGCTGGGCGAATGTCACGTGGACGGGTTCCGCTGGGACTCGGTCTATACCCTGACGCACGGCAACGACGGCAGTTACATCCCCGCCGCCGGCAATCTGGTCAACGCCATCAACGCCATGATTCACGCCAACTACCCCGGCAAAATCAGCATTGCCGAAGACGTGTATAATTACTGGGGTTTCGACAGCTCCTGGGATACCGGCTACCCGTACACGGTCACGCCGGTGCTGACCAATATGTTGGATGCGAACCGCAACATAAGCACGATTGCCAACGCGGTGCAGAACAACGTCAGTTACGGCGGCACGGCCAGCCTGTTGCGGGTGGTCTATCTGGAATCGCACGACGTGGTCGGCGATTTGAACGGCGCCACCCACGTCCGGCTGGTCACGGCCATTGACCCCGTCACGCCCAACAGTTACCGGGCGAGAAAACTTTCCACCCTCGGCGCCGCCGTCACGCTCACGGCGCCGGGCGTGCCGATGATTTTCCAGGGCCAGGAGATGCTCGAAAACCAGCAGTTCGATTCCGGCCGGAACGTGGATTGGAGCAAGACAAACACGTACAGCTACATCGTCCGGTTCTACCACGATCTCATCAGCGCCCGGCGGAATTTGCAGGGATTGACGCCGGGGCTGGAAGGCGACCGGTGCACCATGCTGGCCGTGGACAACGTCAAAAAGCTGATCGCTTTTAATCGCTGGAGTTCCGCTAATCCGACCCAGAGCGCGGTTGTGGTGGGCAACTTCACCAGTAACACCATCAATAATTACTCCCTGACCTTCCCGTCGGCCGGCAACTGGTATGTTCAATTGAATAGCGACTCCACCACGTATGGCCCGGACTATGGAAACATCGGCAGTTCGGTGGTAACCGCCAGTGGCAGTCCGGCCACGGGCAACATCACCCTCGGGCCCTACAGCGCCCTCATCCTGTCGCAGGTTCCATCCATCCCGCCGCTCTCCATCACGCAAACCAACAATGGACTGACGGTGTCGTGGCCGATCTCGCCGCCGGGCTGGCTGCTGCAAAGCAGTTCCTCCTTGACCGGCGGTCTGCTGGCTTGGAGCCAGGTCCCGGTTTCGCAATACCAGACCAACGGAACCACCGTCTCCATCAATGTCAGTTCGCCGGCCGATACGGTCTTCTATCGGCTGCAAAAACCATGAGGAACCGGCCGAGGCGGGGACGCGTTGCAGCGCGTTCCCGCTTGGAAGGTTGCTTTGCCCGGGGCGGCTGGCACGTGGGCGGTTTCGGCCATCGTTTTTGATTCGATTGCGGATGCGAGCTGCGGCATTTTTGTGGTTCTGAAAATGCCTGAAACCGTCAACCACGCGTCGGCCGACGAACGCTATCCCACACGGGAACTCGTTCGCCGGCTGATGGCCCTGGCCTGGCGGTTTCGCAAGGATTGCCTGTGGTCGCTGGGGTTGAGCGTCGTGTTGCTGCTGCTCGGGATCGTGGGACTCAAGTTGTTGGGCGTGGTGATTGACGTGATCCGGCACGCGCTCGATTCGTCGCTGCCGCTGCCGGTGTATCCGTTCGGCTGGCAGCCGCCGGCGGGCTGGACCCCGTTGCGGATTGTCACGGCGCTGGCGCTGGCCATTGTCGCCCAGGCATTGTTGCGGGCGGCGCTCACTTACGCCTACAACATGGTCACCGCGCGGTTGACGCAGGGGGAAATCGTGCCGGAACTGCGCGCGCAGCTTTACGCCAAACTGCAACGCCTGAGCTTCAGTTTCTTCGACGTTCACGGTTCCAACTCGATTTTCAACCGGGTGACGGGCGACGTGCAGAACACGCGGCTGTTCGTGGACGGGGTGCTGTTGCAGGGCGCGACCATGATTCTGACGCTGGCAGCCTACGCGGTTTTCATGTGGCGGATTCAGCCGGCGCTGACGCTCGCGTGCCTGTGCGTGTCGCTGCCGTTGTGGTGGCTGGCGCATTTTTATTCCGCCCGGCTGCGGCCCGGCTACCTGCGCAACCGTGAACTCTCCGACCACATGGTGTTGCTGTTCAGCGAAAGCGTGCGCGGGATGCAGACGGTGAAAGGCTTCGCCGCCGAACCGCACCAGGTCCGGCGGTTTGAGGAGGCGAACGACACGGTATCGTCGCAGCAGCGGAAAATTTTCCAGGATTTGTCCGTGTTCACGCCCGGCACGCAGATGCTGTCGCAGTTGAGCCTGGTGATTTTGTTCGCCTACGGCGGCTGGCTGTATGTGCAGGGCAGAATTCCGCTGGGCAGCGGGCTGGTGGTGTTCGCCGGCTTGCTCCAGCAATTCACCGGACAGGTGGCGACCATTTCCACCATTGCGAACTCGGTACAGCAAAGCCTGGCGGCGGCGCGGCGGGTGTTTGAGGTGATGGACACGCCGCTCGACGTGCAAAACAAGCCCGGCGCCATGGCCCCGGCGCGGCTCACGGGCCGGATGATTTTCGAAAACGTGACCTTCGGCTATCACCCGGACAAACCGGCGCTGACGGACGTGTCCTTCGCAGCGAAGCCGGGGCAAATCATCGGCATTTTCGGCATGACGGGCGCGGGCAAGAGCACGTTGCTGGGATTGGTTCCGCGCTTTTATGATCCACAAGGGGGCCGGATTCTGGCGGACGGACAGGATTTGCGGGACCTCGACCTGGACACGTTCCGGCGGCAGATCGGGATTGTGTACCAGGACAGTTTTCTGTTTTCGAACACCGTGTCGGCCAACATCGCCTTCGGGCATCCGCACGCAACGATGGAGCAAATTGAGCGCGCGGCGCGGATTGCGTCGGCGCACGAGTTCATCACGGCGCTGCCGCTGGGGTACGAGACGGTGCTGGGCGAATCGGGCGTGGATTTGTCGGGCGGGCAGCGCCAGCGGCTGGCGCTGGCGCGGGCGTTGTTGCTGCAACCGCCGATTCTCATCCTGGACGACCCGACGGCGTCGGTGGACGCACGGACGGAGAATGAAATTGTGTCGGCATTGCGTGAAGCGATGGCGGGCCGGACGACCTTTGTGGTGTCGAGCCGGCTGAGTTTGCTGCGCCGGGCGGATTTGATTCTGGTGCTCGAGGACGGGCAATTGACGCTGACCGGCACGCACGCGGAACTGGTGCGTTGGCCCGGGGCATATCGCGAAACGGCTTTGCTGCAAATCATGGACCTGGATGAAGGGCAAAGTGAAAAAGAAATGGGAACGTCGAACATTCAACATTCAACTGCGAACACCGAAGTAACGGATCGGAAATGAGCGCGCGAACAAACATCAAATCGCCGGTGGATGACGCCACGAAGGACGGCCTTTCCGCGCGGGAATCGCTCACGTTTTACGATCCGATGGAGGAGCGCGAGGCGGACAAGGCCCCGTTGCAACTGGCGCTCATCCGCCGGATTTTCCGTTACACCAGGCCTTACGCGGCGAAACGGAACTGGCTTTTCGTTTTGACGTTCACGCGCGGTCTGCAATTGCCGGCGCTGGCGTGGTTGATCGGCCGCACCATCAACGGCCCGATTGCCGGCCGGGATTTGCCGGGCATTTACTGGTCGGCCGCGGCTTATTTCCTTTTGGCGCTGTTCACCGTGGGGGCATTTCATTTCCGCCAGCGGTTCGCGCTCGAACTCGGCGAAGCGGTCGTGCATGACATGCGGTCGGATTTGTTCGCCAAACTGATGACGATGCCGATGTCGTTTTTCAACCAGACCAAGTTCGGACGCATCATCAGCCGGTTGACCTCGGATATTGACAGTGTCCGGGCCGGGGTGCAGGACGTCGCGTTTGTGCTGGTGGTGCAATGCCTGCAAATGGCGGGTTCGGCGGCGCTCATGGCGTGGTATAACTGGAAACTCTTGTCCCTGATGCTCCTGATGGCGCCGGTCATCTGGGTGGTGAACGAAAGATATCGCAGCGAAATGAGCCGCCGCCTGCGGATGGTGCAGCAATCGTGGAGCCGGGTCGCGTCCACGCTGGCCGAGTCGGTGAGCGGCATCCGGGTGACGCAGGCGTTTGTGCGGCAGGACATCAACGCCGGCTTTTTCCGCAAATTAATCAACGTGCACGGCGAGAACAACGTCGGCGTGGCCCAGGCCTCGGCGGTGTTCGTGCCGTTGCTGCAATTGAAAAGCCAGTTGTTCCTCGGGGCGATGGCGTTGTTGAGCGCGTATGGGGCGTTGAGCTGGCACGGCTGGCTGCACATGGAGGTGGGCGACCTGGTGATGTTCTTTTTCCTCGCCAATCTGTTCTTCGACCCGGTGCAGGTCATCGGCAATCAATTAAACCAGGCCTTGATGGCGATGGCCGGCGCGGAACGGTTGTACCGGATGCTGGATCAGAAACCTGAATGGCAGGACGCGGCGGACGCGAAACCGTTGCCGGCCATCCAGGGCCGGGTGGAGTTTCAGGCGGTGCAATTTGAGTATCAACCGGGCCGGCCGGTGCTGCGGGACATTTCCTTCACCATCGAGCCGGGGCAGACCGTGGCGCTGGTGGGTCACACCGGCAGCGGCAAGACGACCCTGGTGGCGTTGTTGCAGAAATTTTATCTGCCGTCGGGTGGACGGGTGCGGGTGGACGGCATGGATTTGAACACGGTCACCAGCGATTCATTGCGTTCGCAGATGGGCAGTGTGCAGCAGAACAATTTCCTGTTCTCCGGCACGGTGCTGGACAACATCCGGTTCGCCCGGCCCGGCGCAACGGAAGCCGGCGTGCGGGCGACACTGGCAGTCCTGGACTGCGCCGATCTCATTGACGCGCTCCCGCAGGGATTGCATTCACCGGTGGCCGAGCGCGGCGCGGCACTGTCGTTCGGCCAGCGGCAACTGGTGTGTTTCGCGCGGGCGATGCTGGCCAACCCGCGCATTGTGGTGCTCGACGAGGCGACCAGTGCGATTGACACCGTCACCGAAGCGCGGTTGCAGCGGGCGTTGGAAATTTTGCTGCGCGGCCGGACGGCGTTTGTGGTGGCGCACCGCCTGAGCACCATCCGCAAGGCCGATCTGGTGCTGGTGGTGGACCAAGGCCGGATTGTCGAGCGCGGCACCCATGAAAGTTTGTTGCGGCAGGAAGGCGTTTACGCCCGGCTGCATCGGGAATTCGTCAGCGCCCGGCCGGAGTAACGAGGTAGCGGCGCTCGGCGTACGCCCGAAAAAACGGCGGTCATAGACCGCCGCAACAATGTGGGATAAACGTTTTCAGTGGCCCAGCATCGTCAATGATGCCAGCCGCCGCTGCCATGCCAGCCGCCGCCGCCATGCCAGCCGCCGCCGCCATGCCAGCCGCCGTGGAAATTATCGCGGTCCACGTGCCAGCCGCCACGATAGCCACCCCGATAACCTCCCCATCCGCCGCCCCAACCAAAGGAAACTGACAACGCAGGGTAGGACCAATAATTGCCGTAATACGGATAATAGCCGTAATAGGATGGGCTGCGGGAATAAAGCCAGTTGTTGTAATAATAGGTTTGCGTATCCGGAACGACATACACCGTCGAGGTCGGAACCGTTTGCACATAAGTCACCGTCGGCGGCGCCGTGGCGGTTGAAGTCTGGGTGCTGTACGCGCCCGAATTGTCCGACGCTGAAGTCGTCGCGGTGGGCATGGTCTGGGCCGATTGCGAACGCTGATTCAGCATGGTGTTGATAACGGTATCGGAGACACCTTGCTGCCGCAGATAAATGATTTGGGCGGCGTTCAGCCCGTAATTGTTTCCGGAGTTCTGGATGTAATTAACGATGACACTGTCGCCGACTTTCGCCTGCGAAAGCTGTAAAACCTCCGGCACCCCGTAGGACAACTGCGGCGCAGCCGGGCTGGCGGCCGCCGTTTGGGCGGTGGTGGCAGTGGTGGTTGTGGAATCTTGCGCCACGGCACGGCCCGTCGCCAGAGCCAGCGCCGCCAGGGTCACGATGGTCAGTGGCAGCCTTTGAAAGTTTCGAGTTTTCATAGAATTGACACCTATTCGGTTCAACACCGCAAGGTGGTACGAGTTGCCCGGCCTGTCAAATGCATCCGGTGAACCGGTTAAGGCACAAAACAATTAAAGAACCGGGAATTTTTGTCCGCCCAGACCCGGAAAACGCCAAGGTTCCAGCCGCGAAATAAACCAAACCTGCGAAAGAGGTTTTATTGAAAACGTTCGCGTATTTGGCGTGGTTCGCGGTTTGAAGAATTCTTCATCGCTTGGTGCCCGTGGCGCCCTGGCGGTATCCCGAATCAGGCCTTTTCCCGGTGACGCAACCGGCGTTCCTGTCTTTTAACTTCGCCGCTTAACAGTTCTTCCGCCGACCAGCCATGGCGCTGCGCCAGTTCCGCCAGTCCAAAAAGCTCCCGGGCCAAAGCTGTTTTGCTGGTTTTTTTCCGGTAGGGACGCGTCCGGTCCCGAAAGCTTTCGGGGTGAACTGCGCGTCCGGCGGCGCGGCAGCGCCGCCCGGCCGCCGGCTGGCCGTCGGCAAAGACCTTGCGCGCTTTCTTGACGAGTTTTTCGGCGCGCAACAGCGCGGGCAGATATTTCGGGATGCCGTCGAATGCCGAAGCGCGTTCGTGCCGCGTTCCTTTTTTTTCCGCGCGTTTGATCTTTTCCCAGTTCGCCCACACTTCGTCCACGCCCTTGACTTTCGTTTTGCCAAAGACGTGCGGATGCCGGCGCACCAGTTTTTCCACGATCAACCGGCCGACCTTTTCGAAATCAAACGCACCGCGTTCGCGCGCCAACTGGCAATGGAAAACCACCTGCAACAGCAGGTCGCCGAGTTCCTCCGCCATTTCGTGATCGTCCCCGGCCTCGATGGCGTCAATCAGTTCATAGACCTCCTCGATGGCATGGCGCCGGAGCGTCATATGGCTCTGCTCGCGGTCCCACGGACAGCCCGTCGGCGAGCGCAGCCGGGCCATGACTTTGATCAAATCTTCAATGGCAGAAGTTTTCATTCGGAAACATTCAACATCCAACATCCAAAGCTCAACATTCAACGCTCGACATTCAAGAAAACCAAATCAACATCCGCGAGCAGCCAAATTGGACGTTGGCAGTTGAATGTTGAGCGTTTTCAAATTCACAAAATCACCAGGTCATCCCGGTGCACGAGTTCCTCCTTGGGCAGTTTGCGGGCGCGGACGGCGGCGGAATCGAACCGCGCAATGCCGCGCGCAAATTCCGTCCCGTTCAAATCGCAAATCCGCACCACGTCGCCGCCGGCGAAATCGCCTTCGCAGCGCGCGACCCCCGGCGGCAGCAGGCTCTTGCCTTTCTCGCGCAACGCCAGTTTCGCGCCGTCATCCACAAATAACGCCCCTTTGGGATGATGAAAGAACGCAATCCAGCGCTTCCGTCCCTGGAGCCGTTTTTCCGGCGCCACAAACAACGTGCCTTCGTCTCCCCCGGCGAGAATTTGCGCCAGCACGTTTTTCTTCCGGCCGGAGGCGATGACCAGCGGGATGCCGGAACGCACCACGATTTTCGCGGCTTCAATCTTCGATCTCATGCCGCCCACGGCGGTTTCGCTGTCGGTGCCGCGCGCGATTTTTTCCAGGACGGAATCAATTTTTTCAATGACGGAAATGGTTTTGGGATTGGCTTTGCCGAAATTTTCGAGGACGCCGTCCACGGTGGTGAGAATCACCAGCAAATCGGCGGGCAGCAAGGACGCGACCAGGGCGGACAATTTGTCGTTGTCGCCGAATTTCAACTCGGTGGTGGAGACGGCGTCGTTTTCGTTGATCACCGGCACGATGCCGCGGCCCAGCAGGGTGACGAGGGTGTTGCGGGCGTTGAGGTGGCGCTCATGGTGTTCGAGGTCGTCGTGGGTGAGCAGCACTTGCGCGACGTGCAGGTGGTGCTGCGCGAACAGTTCCGCGTAGGTGGCCATGAGCCGCGACTGGCCGATGGCCGCGCAGGCCTGCAATTCGGCGAGTTCGGTCGGGCGTTTGTCCAAGCTCAGCACGCCCATGCCCGCGCCGACGGCGCCGGAGGTGACCAGCACGATTTCCCGTCCGGCCTGGCGTTGTCCGGCGATTTGCGCGACGAGCTGCGCCAACTGCGCCGGATCGGGCTGCTTGCGGCTGTCCGTAAGCACACCCGTGCCGAATTTCACGACGATGCGGGCGGCGAACTGGAGCGATTCACGATGCACGCGCTGAGATTAGAAAAAAATTGGCGCTCGGAAAATGTTAAAATGGCGGACGACTTGGTTTGAGTG
Source organism: bacterium (assembly GCA_021780375.1). GTDB lineage: Bacteria > Verrucomicrobiota > Verrucomicrobiia > Limisphaerales > UBA11358 > UBA11358. The sequence goes on from JAJXYT010000128.1 coordinate 18,385, forward strand.
CGTCTTATTTTCTTGCCGGGGTGTGGCGGGTTTCTCCGCTCGTATCCCGGATTCCCCCCGTCCGCTGGCGCCCGGAGACTTTGGGCGCCGCCGATTTATCTTTGGAGCACACTTTGCAAAGTGTGCTCTGGCGACAAACCGGACGATCAAACAGGTTTGGGAACTGCTCGGGACTACGTCTGCAACCGCAAGAGACGCCCTCTCAGCGTCCGAGCAGTTTGAGAATGCCCGGCCCCGAATTTTTCCGGTCGGACAATGAACTGAAAAAATCGCCGCTGCGCAGAGCAATGAATGCCGCCAGCCCCCCCAGGTCGGCCGGTGACTTCACGTTTTTGAGCACGCAATTCTGGATGCCGATGGTTTGGGTGCGATTGTTCCGCTGATTGTTCAAATCAATGTATCGGGCGGTGCCGATGGAGACGTTCAACACGTCAATGCCCGTGAATTTGAGGCCGGTCTGCCTGGTGAACGATTCGCCGGCGCGGCCACTGGTTTTTTTCGGGGACGCGGACAGGCCGAGGGAAAAGATATTGGTCTGCCCCGCCTGATTTTTGACGACGTCCAGCTCGCCCAGATTGAAACGCAGCAGCGTGATATGCAATTCGTGCCGGGCCAACGCGGCGGGGTCGTATTCCGCATGAATTTCCCGGATATCGAGAAACGGTGTGCCGGCAAAAGCCGGCGGATTGTAAAGCCGGAAGTTCCGGATCGTTACCGTCGGTTTGGCCAGGCCAACGGAAAAACTTCCAATCTCGGCATCCATGCCGGTCTGGGCACGAATCTGGTGTTCGAGATAAACCCGCAGAATCGCGTTGCGCGCCAACAGCAGGATGACCACCAGCGCCGCCGCCAGAATGGCGAGGCGGAGCAGCCATTTGAAAAGCCACTTAATCATTTACAATTGACGATATACGATTGACGCGCCGCATCGAATGACGAACCAATCGTAAATCGCAAATCCCGAATCGTAAATCATATTGCCACGTCTTCGGGCCGCACTTCGAGGCATTCGTCCTGGTCTTCCCAGATGATGGCCGGATAAAGATTCAACAATTGCGGCGCCAGGTCGCGGCCCGCGCGCGAGAGGAATTGCTCGGCCTCTTTGGCCGCGTTCTCATACGCCGCATCGTAATTGCTGACGCGGTGGCGCTGGCGGTCATCCCAATGTGCGACCGCGTGGACGGGTTCGTATTGTTTGGCCCACGCATCGAGCCCGGGCCGGGCCTCGGCGGCAATTTCGTCAAACGGCACGAGCGTTTCGTTGCAATGCTGGCAGATGAGGCCGGATTCCCGCACGTCGCGGGTGAGCAGCGGCAGAAACGGCGCGCGGCAGCAGGGTGATTCCGTGTAGGCGACCGGCGGTGTGGCCAGCCGCTTGAACCAGATTTGCCGGTTGTGGGCCAGTTGCGCCCCCAGCCGGTACGCGCCGACGAGCGGATGCGACAATCGCCACGCCCGGCCTTCCAGTTGGCCCAGCGTTTGGGCCAGCCAGCGCGCCAGGGTGAGGTCGTCCCATTGCTCAAACAGCCGGCCGTATTCCTGCCAGAGGCGGTCGAGCGGTGAATCTGATTCAAATGCCATGCCGCAGCAGGATGACGCGGGAAAAAAGTTTTGTCGAGCGGCGTTGCAATCTACACTGTGTCGACCGGCGTAAAAGGTTAATGCTGATGAAGTCGGAAGGCCGGTTGGCGATGAACTCGCGCCGATTGTGAACATTTTGGGATGCGAATTGTCTTTTCTATTGTCTGAGATGAACCATTGTGCACGACCGATTGCGAAATGGGGACAGGTGGACCAGGAACGTAAAGTGTTTGGAATGGAACGTTTACGATGGAAAAGTTTTCTCCGTTGGCGCGACCGCAGATCAAGTTTGATGCCGGTCGCCGCCGTTTTTTGCCTGCTCCTGTGGTGGCTCGGCGCCACCCCGGCGCATGCGGCCAGTTTCACCGCGTCGCTGGACAACGATACGCTGACCTTGGGCCAAAGCGCGACCTTGTCGCTGACCTTTGAAGGCGGCTCGCCCAAGAATACGCCGGTGCTGCCCGACATTCCCGGCCTGCAAATTTCCTACGTCGGCCCTTCGAGCCAGTTCAGCTTCATCAACGGCCAGACGAGTTCGACGGTGACGCACCATTTCACCGTCACCCCGCAACGGACCGGCGACTTTGTGATTCCTGCGCTCACCGCCGAGGTGGATGGAGTGCGGCTGACCAGCCAGCCGCTGCAATTGAGGGTGGTTCAACCCAGCGTGGCGTCAACGTCGCAAATCAATTCCGGTTCGCAGATCGCCTTCATGAAACTCATGGTGCCCGAGGACAAGGTTTACGTGGGCGAAGCCCTCACCGCCAGACTGGAGATTTATCTGCGCGATGATGTGCGTAATTTTGGCAATTTTCAATTGACCGGCGCGCCCGCCGATGGCTTTACCGTGGGCAAGCTGCGCGAGGAACCGGCCCAGCGCGCACAAATCGGCAACCGGGTTTACACCGTCGTGCCGGTTTCCATGGCCTTGACCGCCACCCGGACCGGCACGTTGAGCGTGGGTCCGTTGACGGCCAACCTGGTCCTGGTGGTTGCCTCCCCGAATCGATCCAGTGATCCGTTTTTTCAGCAATTCGGCATTCGTGATCCCTTCGGAAATCCCGGCGGGGCGCAACAGCAAATCTCGCTGGCCACCGAAATGGTAAACGTTCCCTCTCTGCCGCTGCCCACGCAAAACGTGCCGCCGGGTTTCAACGGTGCGATTGGCCAATACACGATGGCCGTTACCGCCGGGCCGACCAACGTGGCCGTCGGCGATCCCATCACCGTGCGCATCCAGATTTCCGGCCGGGGCGATCTGGGTTCGCTCACGTTGCCCAATCAGCCGGCCTGGCATGACTTTACCATTTATCCGGCCACCTCAAAGGTGGCGACGGCCAATCCACTCGGTTTGCAGGGCACCAAGACCTTTGAAGAAATTGTCGCGCCGCAAAACTCGGATGTCCACGAGCTGCCGTCTTTTGCCTTCAGCTACTTTGATCCGGACACGGGCAATTATCGTACGCTCACGGAGCCGCCGGTGGCGTTGGCAGTCCGTTCCGCCGGGGCTACGCCCGTGCCCACCCTCGCTGCCACTCAAACCGCCAATCCGCAAAGCCCGGCCCGGCCGGAGGACATTTTGCCAATCAAGGATGACTTGGGCGCGCTGGCTCACGCCGGGCCGCCGTTGATCACCCGGCCGGCATTTCTCGCCCTGCAAACCGTGCCGGTTCTGGCGTGGCTGGCCGCTTTCGTCTGGCGCAAACGCACGGATCGTCTGGCAAACAATCCACGGCTGCGCCGGCAACGGCAGGTCGCGCAACGGGTCCGCGACGGCCTGAGCGACTTGCGCCGGCTGGCAACGGAGAACCATTCCGACGAATTTTTCGCGGCGTTGTTTCGTCTGTTGCAGGAACAACTGGGCGAACGGCTGGATCTGCCGGCATCTTCCATCACCGAAGCCGTGGTTGAAGAGCGGTTGGTGCCCCTCGATCTGCCGGAGCCGGCATTGAACGGCTTGCGCGACCTGTTCCAGCTTTGCAACCAGGCGCGCTATGCGCCGATTCGCGGGAGTGCGGAATTGAATTCGGTCGTCGGGCGGTTTGAAAAAGTCATCGGCGAACTCCAGGAGTTGAAGGCATGAAATTCCGATCCTGCAGCAGCGAACGTCAGTTCGCTCTAATTAAGACAAAGCATGAGCCGACTCACGTCGGCTGCTCCAAAATTTTCATTTTACTGTTTGCGCTGTTTTTTGCCGGAAACCTTCTCGCGGCGGACGTTCCGGCTGATTTCAACGCGGCGAACAAACTTTACGCCGAAGGCAAGTTCGGCCCGGCGGCCGGCGCCTACGAAAAGATCCTGCAGTCCGGCGTCGCTTCACCGGCGCTGTGGTTCAATTACGGCAACGCGGAATTCAAGCTGGGACAACCGGGCCGCGCCATCGCCGCCTATCGGCGGGCGGAATTGCTGGCGCCGCGGGATGCGGAAGTGCGGGCCAATCTGGCGTTCGTGCGCAATCAGGTTGCTGGTCCGACGTTGCGCCAAAGCCGCTGGGAAGATTGGCTTGGCGCCTTGTCGCTCGATGAATGGACCATGCTGGCGGCCGGGGCGTTCTGGCTGGCGTTCGTCCTCCTGGCTTTGAGGCAAATGCAGCCTGCCTGGCGCCCGCGGCTGCGCGGGCTGACGTCGGGTATTATCCTCCTGACGATTTTGTCCTGCGCCGGTCTGGGTACGGCAGCGACGACACATTATTCAAAGCCAACCGCGGTCGTCATTGAAGCGGAAGCCACGGCGCGCAGCGGGCCATTTGCCGAGGCGCAGGACGCATTCAAAGCGCAGAATGGCGCGGAATTGGCCGTGCTCGGCCGGCGCAACGACTGGCTGCAAGTGGCCGACGGTTCGGGACGCATCGGCTGGTTGCCGGTAAAGCAGGTGGAGATTCTACCGGGTGCGTAAAGTTTTTCATGGTGGGGCGAGCGTCCTCGCGAGCCGGAGCAATTATCAAGACGGCTCGCCAGTAGTCTCGCCCCACCGGATAAAGTTCGGTTGAACGCACTGAACAACTTGTTGTCACATTTTCGTTCACTGGAAAAATTAAGAAAAAAATGAATACAGGAATCTCTGCCATCAACGAAACCGTCAAAGAAGCCAGCGCCTTCACCCATCCCCTGTTCAACGAACTGGGCAAAGTCATTGTCGGCCAGCAATATCTGGTCGAGCGGCTGGTCATCGGCCTGCTTGCCAACGGCCACGTGCTGCTGGAAGGCGTGCCCGGTCTGGCCAAGACCCTCTCGGTCAAATCGCTCGCCGCCTGCATCAACGTCAAGTTCGCACGGCTGCAATTCACGCCCGACATGCTGCCCGCCGACGTCATCGGCACGCAGATTTATAATCCGCAATCCGGCGGTTTCAGCACCCGCAAGGGACCGATCTTTGCCAATCTGATTCTGGCCGACGAAATCAACCGTGCGCCGGCCAAGGTGCAAAGCGCACTCCTTGAAGCGATGCAGGAGAAACAGGTTACCATTGGCGAACAGACGTTCAAACTGGAGGAACCGTTCCTCGTTTTGGCGACGCAAAATCCCATTGAACAGGAAGGCACGTATCCGTTGCCCGAGGCGCAGGTGGACCGGTTCATGTTGAAATTGAAAATCGGCTATCCGACGCGTGACGAAGAGCGGCACATTCTCGACCTGATGGCCAGGACTTCCGGCACGCCCACCGCGAGCGTGGTCGTTGATCCGAAGGACATTCTCCGGGCGCGCGCCGTCATCAACGACATTTACGTGGACGACAAGGTGAAGGATTACATCGTGGATTTGGTTTGCGCCACGCGCGATCCCGACCACTACAAAATTGCCGTGAAGGATTTCATCCAGCTCGGCGCGTCGCCACGCGCGACCATCAACCTGACGCTGGCGGCGAAGGCATACGCCTTTCTCAAAGGCCGCGGCTACGTGACGCCGCAGGATGTGAAGAGCATCGGCATGGACGTGCTGCGTCACCGTGTGGCCATCACCTACGAAGCCGAGGCCGAGGAAAAAACCAGCGAAACGGTCGTACAGAAGATTTTTGATGAACTGCCGGTGCCATGAACGAAGGCAGAAGGAAGAAGGAAGAATGAAGAGACAAATCGGCGACTTGGGTTCTGATTCAGGCGACGAAGCACGATTCTTCATTCTGCATTCTTACGTCTTCTTTTCCCCATGATTCCCCGCGAGATTCTCAAAAAAATCCGGCAGATCGAGCTGCGCACGAACCGGCTCGTGACCGAGACGCTTGCGGGCCAGTACCACAGCGTCTTCAAGGGCCAGGGCATGAATTTCGACGAGGTGCGCGAATACCAGCCCGGCGACGACGTGCGCGCGATTGACTGGAACGTCACCGCGCGGATGAATCATCCGTTCATCAAGAAGTTCGTCGAGGAACGCGAACTGACGGTGATGCTGGTGGTGGACTTGAGCGGCTCGGGTCTCTTCGGGTCGCGCGAGCAATCCAAACGCGAACTGGCCGCCGAAATTGCGTCCGTGCTCGCCTTTTCCGCCATCCGCAACAATGACAAGGTCGGCCTGCTGCTGTTTACCGACGACGTGGAAAAGTTCATTCCGCCGCGAAAGGGCCGCGGCCATGTGTTGCGCGTCATCCGGGAGGTTTTGTATTTCGAGCCGAAACGGCGTGGGACAGATCTGGTGCAGGCGCTCGAATTCATGGGCCAGGTACTGCCGCACAAGGCCATTGTGGTGGTGATATCGGACTTTATCTCGCCCGACGGCAGTGTTTTGACGCCGCCGACGCAAACCGCCTTGCGTGTCGCCAACCGCCGTCACGACGTCGTAGCCGTGCACGTGACGGACCGTTACGAGCTGGAGTTGCCCGCGCTGGGCCGGTTGATTCTGGAAGACGCTGAAACCGGCGAGATTGTCGAGCTCAATTCCGCTCACGCCGCCAGCCGCGACGCCTTCGCGTTGCGTCAGGAAAAACAATACGCCGAGGTCGCACGGCAACTGCGGTCGTCGGGCATTGACGCCATTCAATTGCGCACGGACGAACCGTATGCGGCGGCGCTGGGGCGGTTCTTCGAAGCGCGGGAGAAGCGGAGGTTGCGAGGATGAAGGTAATGAGCGTGACCACTGACTTATGATCACGAACCAACCGGCCCCAGCCCCGCAGGACATCCGCGACATCAAGCCGCCGGTGCCGATCCCGAACGTCTGGGAATGGGTCTGGTGGGCGCTGGGCCTGTTGGCGGTTCTGGCGATTTTGTATCTGGCCTGGCGATACTGGCAAAAGCGGCGTTCGCAAATTCCGGTGGAACCGCCGGTGCCGGCGCCTCTTCGCGCGAAACAGAAATTGGAGGAAGCACTCGCCCTGATCACGCAGCCCAAACCGTTTTGCATTCTGGTTTCCGATACGATTCGTGCTTATCTCGAAGAGCAATTTGATTTTCGCGCCCCGGAACGCACCACCGATGAATTTCTGCGGGAACTAAGCACAACGGATTTGCTGGCGCCGGAACAAAAGGACAGCCTCGGCCAATTTCTGGAGAGCTGCGACCTCGTGAAATTCGCCAGATACGAACCGGGCGAGCCGGAACTGCGGGAGTTGCACCATTCGGCGGTCCAACTGGTCGAAGAAACGGAGCCGAAAGACACATTAAATTCTGAATCAGGACTTTCGAATTATGGATCGGAAAGGCCGCCGGAGCCTGCCGAACCGGGACAAATCGTAAAGCGAAAATCGTAAATCACAAATGCAGTTTGCCCATCCCTATCTTTTGCTGTTGTTGTTGCTGCTGCCGCTGCTGGCGTGGTTGAAGGGGCGGCGCGGTTCGCCGCCGGCATTCCTTTATTCGTCGGTGCGGCTGGTGGAAGGGTTGACCCGCGTGCGCCGGTCGCGGACGGGTGCGTTTCTGGCGGCGTTGCGCTGGCTGGTGCTGGCGCTCTTCGTCATCGCGCTGGCGCAACCGCGTTTGATGAAAAGCCGGACGACGGTCAAAGCCAGCGGCATTGACATCATGGTGGCGCTCGACATGTCCGGCAGCATGGTCTCGGAGGATTTCGTCGTGGATGGCCGGCGCGTCAATCGTTTCAACATGGCGCGTTCCATTCTGGAAAGCTTCATTGACCAGCGGCCCGACGATCGCATCGGACTGGTCCTGTTCGCCGCGCAGGCGTACATCGGCACGCCCTTGACGCTGGATCACGATTTTCTGATCGAAGATTTGAACCGGTTGAGCATCGGCGCCATCAATCCCAACGCGACGGCCATCGGCGACGGCTTGACCACGGCGCTCAACCAACTGCGCGGCGTACCGGCCAAGAGCAAAATCGTCATTCTCATGACCGACGGCCAGAACAATGCGGGCAATATTGACCCGCTCACGGCGGCGCAGGCGGCGCGGGCCCTGGGCGTGAAGGTCTATACCATCGGCGTCAGCAAGAACGGCATCGCGCCGATGCCGGTCGGCAAAAATCCCTTCACGGGTGAAACCATTTATCAGAATGAACCGGTGGACGTGGATGAGACCACGCTGAAACAAATCGCGCAGATCACCGGCGGGAAGTACTACCGGGCCGACACGGCGGAACGGTTTCAGCAGATCTACGCCGAAATCAACAAGCTCGAAAAAACGGAGGAAGTCATCAACAAATTCACGGAATACCGGGAATTGTTTCCGTGGTTCGTGGCGTGCGGCCTCGGGTTGCTGATCCTGGAAATCACGCTGGGCGAGACCGTATTCAGGAAATTGCCATGAAATTGACGATTGACGATTTACCCGCCTGCGCTGCGCTGCGGCGCGGCCGGCGATTTACGATCTGAAGATGCAATTTGCTGCTCCACATTGGCTCTGGCTGCTGCTGGTGATTCCGCCGGCGCTGGGACTGTTTTTCTGGTGGGCGTCGCGGACGCGGCAACGGTTGCTGACGCAATTCATTCAGATGCGGTTGTTGTTTGCGCTGACCGTTGGGGTTTCCCCGGCCCGCCGCAAGATGCGGTTCGGTGGTTTGATCTTGTCCGTGGCGCTGCTGCTGGTGGCGCTGGCGCGGCCACAGTACGGATTCGATCTGCAAAAGATTGAACGGCGCGGCCTGGACATCGTGGTGGCGATTGACACGTCCAAAAGCATGCTGGCCGAGGACATTGCGCCCGACCGGCTCGAACGCGCCAAACTCGCCGCGCTGGATTTGATGCAGCGGGCGAAAACGGACCGGCTCGGCCTGGTGGCGTTTGCCGGTGACGCCTTTCTGGAATGCCCGCTGACGTTCGACAACACGGCCTTTCAACAATGTGTGCAGAATTTGAACGTAAACACCCTGCCCCTCGGCGGCACGTCCCTGGCCGCCGCCATCCAGACCGCGCAAGCGGCATTCAAAGAAGGCAATCACTTCAAGGTATTGGTGCTGTTTACGGATGGCGAGGACAACGTCAATTCCGGCGAGGCGCTTGCCGCCGCGCAGGCGGCGGCCAAGACGGGTTTGAAGATCTTCACCATCGGCATTGGCACGGCGGAAGGCGCCCTGTTGCGGATAACCGACGCGAACGGCAATTCGGATTATATCCGGGACCCGGATGGCAACGTGGTGAAATCGCATTTAGACGAAGCGCTGCTCCGGCAAATTGCCGCCGCCACGGGAGGTTTTTATCTGCCGTTGCGGGGAGCGAACACGATGAAAATACTCTACGACCGCGGCCTGGCCCCGTTGCCGAAATCGGAAGGTGAAGAACGGCTCGTGCGCCGTTATCACGAGCAGTACCAGTGGCCGTTGGCGCTGGCCGCGCTGTTGTTGCTCGCGGAAATGTTTTTGCCGGAACGAAAAAAGCCCGCCGGCCAGAGTTCACCGGCCAAAGCCGCAGCCCCGGCCGTGGCGGTGCTCGTTGGAGTATTGTGGCTGCCCACGGTCACGAACGGTTCGCCGTCGTCAGCGTTGCGCGAATACAACGCCGGTAACTACACAAACGCCTTGCAGGAATTTGAGCGGCTGGCCCAAAGCCGCACGAACGATCTGCGGCTGGTCTTCAACGCGGGTGCCGCGGCGTATCGCGCCACCAATTACGACGCGGCGCTGAACGATTTCCAGAGGGCAACCTTGTCGCCGGATTTGAAGCTGCAGGAGATGGCGTTTTACAATCTGGGTAATACACTCTATCGCCTCGGTGAATCAAAGTTTGAGCCGGACACGGAAGGCTTGAACGCGATCCAGACGCGCTGGCAGGAGGCGCTCAAGAGTTATGAGCACGCCGCGGAATTGAACGCCAACGACGCGGACGTTGCCTACAATCTGGCGTTCGTGAAGCAACAGATTGGTTTGATTGCCCGGCTGCGCGAAGTGATGCGCCGGGCCAAGCTGGCGGCCGACGACGCGGTCCGGCGCAATGAATATCACCGCGCCTTGGAAATCATGGAAAGCTTGAACAATCCGATTGCGGCCAAAAAATTCCAGGATTACACCAAGAAACTGAAGAACATTGATGCGATTGTCACTCCTCCTCAGCGTTAGCCTGCTGTTGCCGGTCTGGCAAACAGCCCGCGCCCAATCCGCCGATGATTTTTTCAACAGCGGCGCGCACGCCTATATTTCCAACAACATCCCCCAGGCGCTGGCATCGGTGGAAACCGGCTTGAAACAGTATCCGGCGGATGAGAAGTTGAAAAAACTGTATGAGTTGTTGAAGCAGCAGAGCCAGCAACAATCGCAAAACAACCGGTCGCAACAAAATCAGAACCAGCAATCGCAGCAGAATCAATCGCAACCAAAGCAATCGCAGAACAACCAGCAGAATCAGCAATCTGCGCAACCAAATTCGCAGTCGCAAAACCAGAACCAACAGAACCCGTCCGGCCAGCAAAACGCCAGGCCGCAGAATCAGCAGCCACCTCCGGCTGCGGGCGGGAAACCAGGCGGCGAAAAGCAGGGGAATCAGAACCAAGCGGGCCAGCCATTGTCGGCCGGACAAATGACGCCGGCAGCGGCGAAGCGATTGTTGGACGCCCAGAAAGGCGATGAACAGTTCCTCCAACTGAAACCGCCAACCCCGCCGCCCCGGGATCAACGCCCCATCAAAGACTGGTGACGGATTTCAGCGGGGCTGCGCGCACTGGCTTTAATCGTTCCACCTTGGCCAATCCCATGCCAGGGGAGGACTCCCATCAGGGAGAAGACCGGCGGCGGGAGCGCGGCAGCTCCAGATTTTCGAAATAATCGAGCGCCCGTCCTTGACAGCCCTCCATGGAACGGTCAGGGCTCTAATCTCTAAGATTAGATTTGTGGGCTTTCATTTATTCCATCCGTTTTCGTAGCTGAGCGACGGGGTGCCGGCGGCGGCGATCGTCGCGGTCGCGAAACGGGAGGCGCAAATGCGGGTGGATGATTTGGCCAGGGGCCGGATGCCGCTCGAGGGGGAAGTCCATAATCATCATTGACAGGTGTAATCACTGCGGTTACTTATTAATCGCAGGTTATGAGAACCAGTTGTCGTTTTGGCATGGCGGTTCACGTGCTGGCCGTCCTCGCTTACAAGGAGGGCGACCGGGTCACGTCCGCGTTTCTGGCCGGCAGTGTCAACACCAACCCCGTCATCATTCGGCGGCTGCTGTTGACCCTGCAACGGGCCAAACTGGTGGACACGTGCAAAGGAGCCGGCTCCGGTTCCCGCCTGAACCGCTCTCCTGGCCGCATTAATCTAGCTGAAATATACCGGGCGGTTGAAGAAGCCGAACCGTTCGCCACGCCCGCGCGCAAGCCCAATACCGCCTGTCCGGTAGGCCATTGTATTCGCAAGGAGTTGGACCGGATTTTTGAGTCGGCGCAGAAGGCCATGGAGCGCGACCTGGAAAAGACGAGCCTGGCGGATGTGATCAACGCGGTAAAGGCCTCCTGCGCTGCCAAACAAGCCGTTTGACATCCTCTTTTTTTGAACGATTATGTAACAGTAGTTGTTACATCTGGTGGAAAGGACAGGAAGCGATGAAAAGGAACAGGACGAACCAACGGCAAGCCTGGCCGCGCGCCCGGCCGGCGTTTTGAACTGCCCGGCCGGCCAAAAGCCAGAACCCTCATCAATCCAGAGTGGCAAAATGAAACCGACGATTGAAATCAACGAAGCCAATTCTGCAAGGGCTGGGGATCAAAGCGCAAGCACAAGGAGAAACAGATGAAGACAACATTTAAGCGAACCCATCGGCGTGGGACAACGCGGCCTGCGTCACGCGGTCTCCGGGCGATCGTGCCGCCGCTGCCGCCGCGGCTGGCCGGCGACCCGGTGCTGTCGAAAGCGGCCATGCTTCCCCAGCCGGCGCAACCGGCGCGGGAATGGATGGCGGCGGAGCCGGCGTCAACCGATTTGCCGCACGGCGACGTGCTCCAGCTTTATCTCCGTGAAATCGGCCAGGTCAAGTTGCTCACGCCGCAGGAGGAAATCGTGCTGGGGAAACGGATTCGGCGGGGTGACAAGCGGGCGCGGGAACAAATGATCAAGGCCAACCTGCGACTGGTGGTGAAGATTGCCCATGGCTATGAAGGCATGGGCCTGCCGCTGCTGGACCTCATCAATGAAGGCAACATCGGTCTGATGAAAGGGGTCGAACGTTTCGACCCCCGGAAAGGCGCCAAGCTTTCCACTTATGCTTCATGGTGGATCAAGCAGAGCATCAAACGCGCGCTGGCCAATCAGGGGAAGACCATCCGTCTGCCCGTGCACGTGGTGGATAAAGTGGCCCATATCCGCCGGGCCGAGGTGAAGTTGCGCGTAGCCTTCGACCGTGATCCGACCGACGAAGAACTGGCGCATGAACTGGACCTCGATCCCCGGCGCATACGGCAGTATCGCCAGGCCGCCCGGGCGCCGGTTTCGCTCGACGCTCCGATGGGTGACGACACGTCGGAACGCGTTTCGGAAACGGTGGCGGACCCCAATGCCGCGGCGCCTTTTGACCGGCTCGTTCAGGAAACCGACACCGAGTTGGTGCGGGAAATTCTGGGCACACTGGATCAGCGTGAAAACAAGATTCTCGCCATGCGTTTTGGATTGAAGGACGGGACGCAGAGAACCCTGGAAGAAGTCGGCGCGCATTTGGGAGTAACGCGCGAACGCATCCGGCAGATTCAGGATCAGGCGCTGAAGAAATTGCGGGCCAAGATGGAGGAGCGGGACCGGCCGGCCACGGAAGAGAACGCTGCCCTGGCGGTTGCCGTGTAAGTGGTTGACTGACGCAAGCATTGCCACGAGCTTCAAAGGCGACCGCTTTGAAGGAACTCCCCCGCTGATAAAGCAACCCGATGTCCGATTTCGGGCAGCTGGTATTAAGGGCTTCATGGCTGTTTGGCCCGATAACAGGGCTTCCCATTCTCAGTTTTTGGCAATCCGACCGGACAGTATTGCCTTGGGACGGCACAGGTTTTGCTAAAGTTGCCTGCATGGATTGCGGAATTATAGCCTTAAAACGACATAAATCCGGCATCCCGTCGGACCGGAATTGTGATCCGTATGGGCATTGGCAAGGCCGTCCTGGCGCCGTCCTGGGCTTCAGCCCGTTTGCCGGGAGATGGCCATGAACTATGCCACCGTTACCAACCTGACCTCCGGGCTTCTCCAATGCGCGGTGCTCGGTTACGGGTTGTGGCTGACCCATCGCTTTGGCGCGTTGCGCGTGGGTTGGTCGCTCGTCGGCGCCTTTTCCGTGTTGGCACTGCTGCGCGTGTTTCTTTTCCAGACCAGCTTTGCGTTCGGGGTCAAGGTTGACATCATTTTCAGCGTGATTGCCTTGATGCTGCTCGCGGGCATGGTGCAACTGGAAATCCTGTCACGGGAACGCCTGCGGGCGGAATCGGTCCGCGAAGAGGCCCGGTTGGAACTGGAAACCAGAATCCGGGAACAGACGGCGGAATTGACCAAGGTGAACAAAGAATTGCAGCGGACAGCCGAGCGTCTCAAGGCCGAAGTGGAGGAACGGACGCGGATGCAGCGGGAGGCAGAGAAGACTCACAAGGAAATGCTGATCGTCTCCCGGCAGGCCGGCATGTCCGACGTGGCCACCGGCGTGCTCCACAATGTCGGCAACGTGCTGAACAGCGTTAATGTCTCCGCCAACCTGGTGGCCAGCCATCTGCAGGAACTCAAAATCAACCGCCTGAATGACGCCGTCCGGCTCCTGCAACAAAACGGCCCCGATCTGGGGAATTTTATCACCAACGATCCCCGGGGGAAACAGTTGCCGAATTTCCTCATGCAACTCGGGAAATATCTTTCCAAAGAACAGGGCCTGTTGTTGCAGGAAATGGATTTCGTCAAGACCAAGATCGAACACATCAAGGAAATCGTGGCGACCCAACAGGACTACGGGCGGGTTTCAGGTGTGGCGGAAAAGGTCCGGGTCATCGATCTGGTCGAGGATTTGTTGCGCATCCACAAAGCCGATCTGGATGAACATGGCGTCAGTATCCAGCGCGAATACCAACCCGACCTGCCGGAGATTTCCGTAGACAAGCACAAGGTGCTGCAAATCCTGCTCAACCTGACCTCCAATGCCAAACATGCCTGCATGGATTCCGGCCGGGAAAAACGGCTGGTGACCGTGCGGGTGTCCAACGGCGACGATCGCATCCGCGTCGCCGTCGGCGACAATGGCGTCGGCATCTCCGCGGAGAACATCAAAAAAATTTTTAATCACGGTTTCACCACCCGGAAAAAAGGCGGACACGGTTTTGGGCTGCACAGCGGCGCCCTGGCCGCCCGGGAACTGGGCGGCGCCTTGCTGGCGCACAGCGACGGGCCGGACCAAGGCGCGACCTTTACCCTGGAATTGCCATTGAAACCCAGGCGCCAAACTTATGAAAGTTGAATCCCCGGCTCGCAATCGCCGCATCCTGATCGTGGACGACAGTCCGGCGATTCACGATGATTTCAAAAAAATTCTGGTGCGAAGCAACCCGGCCGGCAGCGACCTGGAAAGCGCCGAAGCCAGCCTTTTCGGGCCTTCGGAAACCGGGGGCGGTGACGAAGAGGATTTTGAACTGACGTCCGCCTTCCAGGGCGAGGAGGCGCTGGCCATGGTGCGAGCCGCTGTGCAGGCCGGCCACTCCTTTGCGATGGCGTTCGTGGACGTGCGGATGCCACCGGGTTGGGACGGCATTGAAACCATTGTCCAGCTCTGGCGGGTCGATCCCGACCTGCAGATCATCCTCTGCACCGCTTACTCGGATTATTCCTGGAAAGAGCTGTGCGCCCGGATTGGCGCCACGGACCAGATGGTCATTCTCAAAAAACCCTTCGACGCCATCGAAGTGTTGCAGTTGGCCAACGCGCTGGCGAAAAAATGGAGTCTGTTGCAGCAGACGCGATCGAAAGTCCAGGACCTGGAGTGTGCCATCAGCGAGCGCACCCGGGAGCTGCAAACCTCCAACGAACAATTGCGCGGCGCGCAGGAAAAGCTCAGGCATTTCCTTTCCAAAAGCCCGGCGGTTTTGTATTCCCTCAAATTTGAGGCCGGCCGCCTCATCCCGTCGTGGATCAGCGACAACTTCGCCGATTTTACCGGCCGCAAAATCCAGGACTGGTATCAGCAAACGCCCGAAGGCAATTGCGTTGAGGAGTCCGACCGTTCCCTCGTGTCGGACAGCCTGAAAACCCTGCTCGCGCAAAATCATGTGAGCCTGCAATATCGCATCCGCCGCGCGGACAACACCGTCCGCTGGGTGCGCGATGACTTTCAACTGTTGCGCGATGACGCCCGGCAGCCGGTTGAAATTATCGGTTGCTGGACCGACATCACCGGGCGCAAACAGCTGGAAGAACAGCTCCGCCAATCGCAAAAGATGGAAGCGTTCGGCCAGTTGGCCGGCGGCGTGGCGCACGATTTTAATAATCTGCTCACCATCATCAAAGGCTATGTTTGTGTGTTGTCGGACGAGGACTGCCCGGCTGAAAAACACGCGCCCGGTCTGAACGCGATTGCCAAGGCCACGGACCGCGCTGCCCAGCTTACCCGGCAATTGCTCGCGTTCAGCCGGCGCCAGCTGTTCCAACCCCGGCCGCTTGACCTGAATGAAGCCGTCGGCGGCACCGGCCCCATGCTGCAACAATTGGTCGGGGAAAGCATCACGCTGAAAACACAATGCCGGCCGGGTCCTGTGTCCATCACGGCCGACCCGAACATGCTGGAGCAGGTTCTGATTAACCTCGCGGCCAACGCGCGGGATGCCATGCCCCACGGTGGCCAGCTCACCCTCACCACGACGACAGGCGACGTTGACAGCGCGCAAATCCGCCAGCACCCCGAGGCCCGGCCCGGCCCGCATGTTTGTTTGTCTGTCACCGATACGGGTTGCGGCATTGCCGCCGAACACATGCCGCGCCTCTTTGAGCCGTTTTTCACCACCAAAGACGTCGGCAAAGGCACGGGACTGGGACTGGCCAGCGTTTATGGCATTGTCAAACAGCATGAAGGCTGGATTGAGGTCTCCAGCCGCGTTGGCAAAGGCACTTCGTTCAGGATTTATTTTCCGGCGTCTCCGCTCCCGGCCGTTCCCGTCGCCTCGCCGCCCCCCGTCCGGCCGGCGCGCGGTGGCGGCGAAACCATTCTGGTCGTGGAGGATGAGGCGGGTTTGCGCGAACTGTTCTGTCTCTCGCTGCAACAGCTCGGCTACCGGGTTTTTGCGGAATGTTCCGGTGCCAAAGCCCTCCGTGCCTGGTCGGCCCGCCTGGATCAGATTGACCTGCTGCTGACCGACCTCGTCATGCCTGACGGTGTTTCCGGCTGGAAACTGGCCAGCGCGTTACAGGCCGAAAAGCCGGATTTGAAGGCCATTTACATGAGCGGTCACAGCGCCGATGCCAATGGCCTCGTCTCGGGTGCCGCCAAAAACATCCGGTTTCTCGCCAAACCCTTCAGTGTTGAAACGCTGGCCGAAACGGTGCGCACCTGCCTGGATGAGGCGAAACAATTCGTCAAAGGCAATGCCAAGGCACGTCCCGTCCTGCAAACCTGACGCCGCTCGGGGCTTCCGGGCCACGGGAAATTTCACAGCCGGCTGGGGAGCTTTACCAGGCCAAGACGTTGGGCGTTGTCATCCAGCAAAGACGCAATGGCTGACTGGAACTCATGGCCTTGCTCGGCGATGAACCAATAGAGCAGCGGCAAAGTCACCGGGAGCATCCATAGCCAGGGGATTTGTTCTGCGAATAAGGCCATTACCACCAGTTCACCGGCCAGGACAATCCCAAACAGCAGTTTGGTCCGCAATGGCCAGAACACTTCCAGTCGACACCGGAAATTCTTCCGCCCCAGCTCCAGTTCTTCCGTGACGGTCGTCAAACGCAGCCGGTCCCAATCATTCCCGGCGATTTCCAGATCATGTCCGCTCCAACCCGTATCCACCTCGATGCCGCAGCCGTGTTGCCCCAGGGTTTTCTGGACGGCGTGCAGGAACCGGTAACGGTCCACATCGCCCTGGGACCAATAACATAAAATTTCCGGGACTTCGGCGCCGGGGAGTCCGATGTCAGGCAGTTGCGCCCGGCGGGTTCCGCGCACCCGTAACCGCCACTTGAACCGCGCCCATCCGCGCACGATGGGCTGCAGAAAAAACATCAGGGCGATCAGGGGGCGCGACCAAAGACGTTGTTTGGGCCGCGGCAGCCGGGCTTGCGCCGCCGCGACAGCACAGGTTCCGAACACCAGGAACAGACTGGCCAGCGCGACGGGCAGGAAAAAGTCCAAATACACCGACAGCAGCAGCAACGGCAGATTAATGAAGAGGTGATAGCCCAGCGTCGTACAAAGCATGGGCGGCAGGGTCGGTTTGGGTGTGTAGAGCCGTTGAAAAAATCCGCTGCCAAAAATCCCGTGATAGATCACGGACCGGCCCAGGATGACGCCGGATTGTCCCGCACTGTAAATCCGGCCCCGCCAGACGCTGCCGCCGAGCGAATTGTAATATTCGGGGTGTTTTTGCGAGAGCAACGCCTCGGCTTCACCGTAGCCGGCCTGCTGTTTCAAGTAGGCCTTGATGGTAGAACGGCGGTAATGCCAGACGAAGCCGGCGGAGCTGAAACCAATTTTACGGTTCCGCTCCTGCAGCCGCCAGCAAACATCCACGTCGTCACCGGCCTTGCGAAACACCGGATCAAAACCGCGGATTTCATCCAGCGCCCATTTGTAGAACGCCATGTTGCACCCGGGAATATGCTCGGCTTCACGGTCGGTCAACATCACCTGGGCCGGGCCGCCGGGCGAAACCAGGACCGCGGCGGCAACGCACGCATCCTCGGGCGGCAGAAAATTATGGCCGCCCATGCCGACAAAATCGCTGCGCAACAAATCGCCGGCCAGGTGGTAAAGCCAGTCCTCGTCCGCGCGGCAGTCGTCGTCGGTGAAGGCGACGATTTCGCCGGTGGCCGCGGCAATCCCGGCGTTGCGCGCGGCGGACAATCCGAGGTTTTCCTGGCGAACATAACGGACGGCGGGAAATTTTTTTGCGATTTCCGGCGTCCGGTCGGTGGAGCCATCGTCCACGAGGATGATTTCGTAATCCGGATAATTGAGCCGCTGCAATGAGGCCAGACAGGCGTTGAGCGTGCGCGCGCCGTTGTAAGTGGCCACCACCACCGAAACCCTGGCGTGGCGCGGCAGGGGAAAATGCGGCGCGAGCTGATACTGTTTTTGAACGGCCGGGAAGGATTCCTTCGGTTGCCGGTCGCGCGTCGTCAAGCCAAAGGCCCAGTCTTCGATCTGCATTCCCCCGCGGAACCAGTCGTCGGTGTAACTGAACACCACCGTGCCGGCCAAACCGTTGCGGAACGCGCCTTCGATTTGCCACGCCAGAAATTCGCTCTGGTGCGGTTCGCCTTCGCGAAGCGAGTCCATGCCGAATTCGCCGAGGACCAGCGGCCGGGCGTCCGCGAGCGTTTGCAGCCGGGCCAGGTACGCATCATGCGCCCCGGGGTCATGGAGATAAACGTTGAAGCAGACAAAATCCGGATTTTGCGGTTGGAGAAATTCCGTTGGCGGATACGACGTGAACGTGCACAGGCAATGCGGGTCAATGGACCTGGCCTCGTCGATCAAATCGTCAATGAACCGCTCCACCCGGCCGACCCCGCTCCACCGCACGATTTCGGCGGAGATTTCGTTAACCACGCTGTAAGCAAAAATGGCGGGATGGCCTTTCGTCGTTGCGAGGGCCTGGCGGACGGCGCCCCGGGCGGCCGCCTGCACCTCCTTCAAATCCAGAAAACAGAGATGTTTCGGCCACGGAATATCCAGCAGAATCTTGAGTTCATGCTTCGCCGCCAAATCCAGCAACCACAACGGCGGCACGTAATAGACGCGAAGCACGTTGGCGCCGAGCCCGCCAATTTGCGCGAAGTCGCGCGCCGCCTGGTCCGGTTCGGGAAACATTTCGCCGCGGGCGTTGGGCGCAAACGGTCCGTAGGTGACGCCTTTGACGTAAAACTTTTTTCCATTCAGCCGGAAAAATTTTCCGTCCACAACGACACGCGGTGGGGCCGCCGGGTCGGAGACCGGCGCTCCGGCTGGCCTGGCCGGGGAAGCGTTCATTGGACTCCGGCGTGTTTCAGTGCACGCGCCACCCGTTCGTCCGTGCGGCGTTGGAGTTCGTTCTGGACACTGACGTAGTATTTCCAGAGCAAGTCTTCGGGTGGCGGCTTTTGAGACAGGAAAAGCACGGTCAGGCGTTGCTGGTCGGCGATTAATGCGCGATCCGGAAGCTGCGGCAGTTCCTGGATGAGCATTTGATAAAGCCGCTCGGCGCCCCTGGCTTGTCCCTGGTCATGAAGCAAAATGAAATCCTCGCGCAGGTCAACATGCTCCCATTGATCGACCTGATATTGCCGGATGACCAGGACGCTGCAGAGGACCAGCGAGGCCAGGAAGACCAGGAAAAATTTATTGTGCCTCACAAAACACATAAGGATTTTATACGCGCCCGGAGGGGGCCCTGCCAATTCAATAAAATAAATCGATTATAAATAATTTTTTTAAATTTATATCCCTCACAGCGTCAGCGCCTGGCCGGCGGGCAGGCGCTTGAAGCATCCATC
>JAJXYT010000207.1 GCA_021780375.1 bacterium
AGCACCTGTCCGGCCACAGAGGCTATTATTCCCCGACTGCGGATATCGCGATCAAGGGCAGCAACTACTACATCAATGTGGCGTTGAATAAAGTGCTGCTCGGTACTCAGCAATGACCGAAGACCAACTGGAACAGGAAGCGCTGGGCTGGCTGGCCGAGCAACTTAAGCTGGATGCCCGCCTCATCAGCGACCCGACACGCCTGCTGCCGCTGCGCTGGGGTTCCTTTGATCTCCTCGCGTGGCAATTCCTGTGGGTCTGCGGTGTGGCGATTGGAGAAACTTCGTTGCGCCGACAAATCATCGGGCCCAAGTATCGCACGGCCCTGATCGCCGCCGCTTCAACCGTCGTGTTGGGCGCACTGTCCTTCCGCTGGGGATTCTGGCCGCCGGCGTGGCGCCATCCCGACCTTTACCTTTGGATGGACAAGTGGACGCTGGGGCCTTTGCGCGTGCTCGATTTCGGCGCCTGGGCTGTCCTCCTGCTGGCGTGGAATCCTCGCCCGGCCGCCCGCCTGTTGGCGCCCGCCGCTTTGCTGGGACGGAACTCACTGGCCGTATTCTCATTTCATCTGCCACTGGTCATCGCGGCGACCACCGCCATTCAAATGCTCGCGGCTCCCAATGCGTGGCAGACGGTCATCGGCCTTTTGGTGATTGTCCTGCTCTTCGCCTGGGCGGCCGGGTGGGAATACTGCAAACGCCGTCGCGCCAAAACGACGGCGGCGCCGCCGGCCAAAAACGTCAAGCCCGCGTTCCCGACAACTCCAGCAACCGCCTGAACTGCGCGGGCGTCACCGGCATCACCGACAGCCGGGACTGTTTTACCAGAGCCATCTCTCTCAGAATTTTGTCAGCCTTGATTTGCGAAAGCGCGACCGGCGTCGCCAACGGCTTGACCGGCACCAGGTCCACCGCCGACCAATCCTCATCACCGGCCGTCGGGTCGGGATAAGCCTCCCGCGCCACTCGCGCCAGGCCGACCATCAACCTGGCCTCGCCGCTGTGATAAAAGAAAACAGCGTCGCCGGGTTTCATGCCCCGGAGATTTTTCCGGGCCGGAAAACTGCGGACGCCGGTCCAGGCCGTCTTTCCGTCCGTTCCAAAGTCAGACCACGAATAATCTTCCGGTTCCTGTTTTACGAGCCAGTAGTTCATTTACGATGGATGATTTTCGATTTACGATGGCGCCATGAGCTTGGCGGAAAGCTTTGAAATAATCCAGCACCGGATTCGTGTCACCTGCGAACGCGCCGGACGCGCTGCCGACTCGGTCACCGTGCTGGCCGTGACCAAAAGCCAGCCGCCGGAGAGGGTGCGGGCGGCGGCGGACTGCGGCCAGGTTCTTTTCGGTGAAAACAAGGTGCAGGAGGCGAAGGCTAAAATTCCGCTGTGCCCCGGTAAATTGCGCTGGCACTTCATCGGCCACCTCCAGTCGAACAAATGCCGCGACGCCGTGGAATTGTTCGAGATGATTCAAAGCGTGGACAGCCTGTCGCTGGCGCAGGAAATCAACCGCCGGGCCGAACAGGCGGGCAAGACCATGCCGGTTTTGCTGCAGGTCAACGTGGCGGGCGAGGCGAGCAAGTTCGGTTATCCACCGGAAAAACTGCTGGCGGATTTGGAAGCCATTAATCAATTACGGCGCATTGAGATTCACGGTTTGATGACCGTGCCGCCCTATGTCACCGACCCGGAAAAGGCGCGGCCGCATTTCCGGCGGCTGCGCGACCTGAAAATTCAATGTGAACAAAAGCTCGGCGCGCCGCTGCCCCATTTGAGCATGGGCATGAGCGGCGATTTCGAGGTGGCGACTGAAGAAGGCGCGACCCTGGTGCGCATCGGCACGGCCCTGTTCGGTCCGCGCGTCCCGGCAAAAATGCGCAATCCGGCGGAATGAATTTATGCTGCAATTCTGGCCAAAGGGTCTATCATTTGCATCAATGACTATCGAGATGTACAAGCGGGAGATTGCCGAAGCCGTCAAGGCTTACGAGCGCTACATTGTGTGCATTGACAAAACCCCCGACGATTTCGAGGCATCGCTGACCTCGCTGATGGCCAAAGCCATCAAGGCCTACGAGACCCGCGGCGAGGGATTGCGCCATGGCATTGCGCTCGACAAGCAGGTGACCATCATTCTGAGCCAGAGCGATGAAGCCCGCCCGTTGTGCGGCATTTATTTCAACCTCCACTCGCCTTATCGAAAAGCGGCGCTGCCCAAAACCATCAAGTCATTCAGCGACAAACCGCGGGAATAAAAGCGCGGATCCGGGGTCTATTGGTCGCGCACTTCATCGCCCGCCTGGGCGGTTCCGGTGACCAAGTCGGCCACAATGTCGTTGTCACGCTGGGGGCCGGTGATTTTGACGACACCCACCTTCAAGCCATTGCGGTACAGAAACAGGGTTTGATCCATATTCGGCATCCGGCCGACCGGAAAACTCAGGACGACGAAGCGTCCGGCGGCATTGTAGGAGGCGACTTGGGCCGCAAGCGAATTGTCGGGTGTCACGATGGGATTCAACGTGGGGGAAGGAGTCGCGGGCGCCAGATATGCGCTGGCCGGCGCGGGCGGCGGCGGCGGCGGCCGGTGGTGGAAAAGGGCGCAACCGTTTGCCAGCATCGCCACCAGGAACAAAAACCCGAGCGTCGAAAATTTCATGACAACAGTTAAGCGCGCAGCGGCGCGCAGGTCAATTCACTAATGCTCCTGCGTGGCGTCACCCGCAGGCGGGCGCGCCTCCGCGAGGCTCCGGTGGCGGAGGGCTGAGTCGCGGTGCGCCAGCAATTCGCGGATTTCCGGGCCGGCCAGGGTGATGAACGGCGGGACTTGGCCGAGGTTTTTGATGTCCATAATTTGTATTCGTCGCGCTCGTGCTCGTCCTCCTCCTCGTCCTCGAACTTCAAATTTTCTCGATGACGAGAACGATCCTGTCAAAAATTCTCCGGGGTTTCCGGCATTTTCAGCCAGTTTGTCTGCCCGATGATTACTCCGGCCACAATCAAGACCATCGCCGCCCAGAACGTGGGCGTGACCGGTTCGTGCAAAAAGAAATGCGCCCACGTCATCGTGCTGAGTGGAATCAGGTTGTTGAACAGCATTACCCGGCTGGTACGCCAGCGACGGAGGGCGTCGTTCCAAAGCGCATAGGGAATCACACCGCCAAACACGACGCAGAAGGCCAGCACGCCGAGGCACTCCGGGTTGACGGGCAGGCCGCGCGTGGCAATCTCCCCCAGCCCGAACGGCAGCAGCAGCACCCCGGACATCCACATCGTGTGGGCCGCGACTTCCGTCCCGCTCAATTGCACGGTCAGGAAACGCATCTGCCGGCTGAAATACGCCCACAGAACACTGCAGGCCAAACCAAAAAATTCCCCGACCAAATCGGGTTTGGCCGCCCGCAAGGCCGGCCATAACAGGACCAGCACGCCGCCGACCGCCAGCAAGGCCGCGCCATACCGTTTAGCGCTCGCCCAGCTTCGTCGCGGTAGTTCCTCCCATAACAAGGCCCAGACCGGTGACGCGCCGAGGTACAATGCCACGTGCGACGCAGTGGTCAGCCGCAACGCCCAGTTGAAGGCGACGATATACACCGCGAGGGTCAAGCCGCCGTACAGCCACAATTGCCGACGCAAGCTCGCGGTCGGGGTGCGGTATTCGCCGAGCCACGTGGTATAACGCAATACCGCGAGCAATACCGCGCCGGCCAGGAGAAAACGGATGCTGCCGGTCCAGATGGGCGGCCAGGTCATGACCAGCCATTTGGTGCCGGCGTTGTTCCCGCCCCACAAAAAGACGGTAAACAGCAGACTGCCGGCCACCGCCGCGTTGTTTTTGGATTGCGACACGGCGGGAGTTAGCCAATGCGCGGGCATCTTGCCAATGAAATTTGTTCACCATGTTCCAAACCAAAGTCAGGCAGGACGCGTCACATCCCAGGGCGGTCTTGCTGGAGGTGCGCGAGGACTGCGAGTGGCAGCGGGAACACGCCGTCGCAGCCGTCCACCCCGGCAAGGGAATTTTAGAGCGCGACCTGGAGAGAAAGTTTCCCGATCCAGCCACGGAAATCATCATGTACTGCGGCGGCGGATTCCGGTCGGCGCTGACGTGTGACGCGGCGCAGAAGATGGGTTGGCGCAACGTCCATTCGCTTGCCGGTGGTGACCGGGCAATGACTGAATCCGGCTGGCCGATGAAAAGTGGCGAATGAAACTGCAATTACCGTAGCGGCGTCCCGGCAGAGCGCCGCCAGTTCGACAAAATGAAGAGTGCGGCTTTCTCCCGAAAGCCGCTACTTTAGTCCCCTGAAAAAGCGGATCTCCCGGACAAAACTTTTCTCCGAGTCCGAGGCATGAATCATGTTAAACAGAAATTGATCGTCGCCCGGTTGCTGGAATTTCAGCCGATACGGGCCATTGGCCTCCTTCGCGCCCGGAAGGAAGTCCCCACGAATGGTGCCCGGCTCCGCCTTCCACGGCATGGTGGCGCCGACAGCCTTGCGGACTTTCTGGATGGCGCCGGCTCCCCTTAAATGGATGACCTTCACCGGGCCGTAAGCCATATACTTGGACGTTCCCTCCAGACACGGAGGCCGATCACCGATGGCTGGAAAATAAAATTCCTTCCATTTTTGCTCGGGCAGATTGTCGTTTCCGGCGAGCGTGCCTTCCGCCACCGTGGTTAATCCCAGCGCCTTCAGGCGGGCCTCGACCTGGCCGTTCAGGTTGCGCCAGAACGAGTCCGGTTTGATGATCACGAGCGTGTCTTCTTGTTTACCATCTACCATAGCTTGCCCGTAGTTGATCCTGCCATTTTGAATCGTCAAGAGGCAAAATCAAATCCATTTCCAAAACATGTGTCGGGCATTACACAATAAACTTCCGAATCGGGCTATCAGATGGTGCAACTCCCTGAATCTCGCGGCGAAACTCTTGCATACGTGCATGAAACAAACCGATCCAAGTCACCTTGTGATCCACGCTTGAATACAATCTGAGAAATCTAAGATGAAACAGCCTGAAAACCCGTATTTCTTCGATATCCTGCCATCGGATGGACCTCCGCACACCCCAAAACGAATGTCCACGGATGCCTTCGCTGGATATAATGTCGGGAAACCCCCTGGACAATACCCAGGATACAAACAACGCGAGTGGCAAGTTGACAACGAGGCCAAAACAGGTGGCAGTACCGATCTCGTCAAATCCATCGTGAACGATGACCAGACCTAAGAAGATCACAAGGCTTCCCGGATAAAGGAGCAAAAATGTAGAAATAACCGACGAATAAAACACGGTTGCTCCAGCTTGGGATTCCGACTTCACAACGTATAATCTGCTATTAAACCACAAAGCTGCGGTTTGATTTTTCCGCCGGCGCGGCCGTGGAAGGAGTGTTGTGGCGGTGGAAGCAAACACGGTTGAGGGCGTTGGCGAGCGCCACGACTTTTTCCTGGGTGCCTTCGCCCATGAAGCAGACCTGAATCCAGTTTTTCCGGCGCAAATACCCGCTGTTGCAACTGAGCAGATATCCGGCTTCCTGCATCGCTTCGCCGATTTTCGTGGAATTCATCTCCGCCGGCAGCGCCATGGTAATGACCGCCGGCGACAACAACGCGCCGTTGCCAATCAGATTTAAACCCGTTTCGGCCAACCGCGCGCGGAGCCACGCCGACCACTCGGCGGTTTCGGCGAACCGCCGCTCCCAGTTCACGCGTTTGACCGCGGCGTGCAGCGCGTGCAGCAGGTTCGATGAAAACGTAAAGGGCGTCCCGTCGTGCTGCGCGTTGAAACCCAGGTCCAGATAACGCGGCAGTTTGTCGGGCGCCGCGGGCGCATCGTGATGGTAAAAAACCATCGAAAGGCCCGGATACGCACGGAGTCCCTTGCCGCTGGAACCGGACGCCAGATAAACACCGGTCAAATCCACCGGCATCGTGCCGATGGTGCTGATGCAATCGAGACACAATCTGGTCCCGTGCCGCGCGCAAAGTTCTTTGAGCGCCGACAAGTCGGCCAGCAGGCCGGTGGACGTCTCGCAATGCGTGCACCAGAGCCATCGGGGAACTGTAGCAGCCGGAGTGAGTCGGCTCTGACTTCCTGCCAAAGAAGAGTGAGCGGACTGATGTCCGCGGCTACGAGCCTCAGGATTAGCGCCAAAATATTTCTTTTCGACCATGGCCAAATCCAGCGGTTGGCCCCAATCAAATTTCAGCGCGTCGAATTTCAGGCTGAACCGCCGCGCCTGGTCCACGAGCCGCTCGCCAAACTCGCCGTTGCTCAGAATCAAACCGCGTCCGCCCAGCAACGACAGTTGCCCGGCGACCACATCGTTAGCCAGCGTGCCGGAACCCATAAACACCCCGACGTTTCGGGCGCGGACCAGTTCGCAGAGGATTTGCCGGGCCGACTGGAAATCCTTTTTGAAGCTGTCGCCGCGATGCGATTCCGGCGCCTGCTCGAACGCCCGGCGGACCTCGCGGCGAATTGCCACCGGTCCCGGCAGGAAATTCACGGCGCTGGGCTGGAACGAGCGCGCGGGGGATGACCGCAGAAATTCACGGGCCGTCACCTCGAAGGTTTCGAGCGTGACGTACATCGGCTGAAACTGCGCGTCGCCGCTGCCGACGACAGGGCCGAACGGCACGAAACCGAGGTGCTGGTAGAGCCGGAATTGCCGCGTGGTGCCGGAAATGATGGCGAGGTCGTAGCCTTTCTCGACGCCATGTTGCCAGAGCAGCGCCAGAATGCCCTGCAAGATCTGGCCGCCGCGCGCGCCGCGGAATTTTTTCTCCAGGGCGAGCAGCCGGATTTCGCAGATGGTGCGGCCCCGCGGCAAATGGACATCGAGGTCGGGCAGTTTCTGGTCGAGCGAAAACGGCCGGTTGCCGCGCACGGCGAGCATGCCGACGAGCTTTTGATTTTGCAGACCAATCAGGTACGTGTTCTCCGCGTGGAATTTGTCCACGAGCCGGCGGGTGGCCGACGGATGGTGTTGGGGAATTTCCTCGACGAAGGTCTTGTAATTGAGCCGGTGAATCTGCTCGAATTCCCAATCCTCGTTCGCGGATTTAAAGACCAACGGTTCCTGTGCGCTCATAATTTTGGTTGTTCCGGTTTGGCGGCCGCGGTGCGGCGTGCGGCCAGCGCGGTAAATTCTTCAGTCAAATTTTTCCGGTGCGCAATCAAAATCATTACCGTCAAAATCGCCAACATCGCCACCGTGAAATTGCCGCGGTCCAGAAACCAGGCGATCATCGGCAAACAGGTGAAGGCAAACATGGCGGGCAAAAGGGATTTTCGCGCCAGCGCGAATCCGGGCAGAAACAACACCGGAAACAGCAAAGCGACGCGATAATCAAAAACCAGCAACCCGCCCAGGGAAGTGGCCACGCCTTTGCCGCCGTGAAAACGCAGTTGCG
This sequence comes from bacterium, assembly GCA_021780375.1. Lineage (GTDB taxonomy): Bacteria > Verrucomicrobiota > Verrucomicrobiia > Limisphaerales > UBA11358 > UBA11358. The sequence goes on from JAJXYT010000207.1 coordinate 7,427, forward strand.
CGGGCCAGAGATGACCAGAAACAACCGCCAGCAGGGCGAGCGCCGCCAGACGGTTGTCTCCCGTCCATTCCCGCGCCATCCACACCGCCAGCGCGCCCTTGCCGAAATCACCCAGCAACGTGATGGCAAAACCCGTCTTGCCCAGAACGCGCCCGGCATTGCGGGCGCCGATGCTGCCGCTGGCAATCGTCCGAAGGTCTTTGCCCGTGCGGGCGCGAACGAGGTAATAACCGGTGGCGAAACATCCCAGCACATAGGCTTCCAGCATGCAGCCAGTCACCCGGTGCCAGTTTGCGGACTGCAATTGTTGGATCCAGTCCATGTGGGCAGTCGCGTCTGACGCTGCGACGATTCTACTTCAAGCCCAGGGCTTTGGGAAATTAAAATTTTTTCGCGGACATTAATTTAATCAATGGCCGGAAGATTTGGTCTCGAAAGGGCGATTAACGACCTTCATTTCATCTTCAATATCCGGACATGACGGGCGCATCCACGCACTGTTCTTAACTGGCAGGGACATCGCGCTGCGATGTCCCCGCCCGCGCAGAGCGGGTGGAACGAATGGCCAATCTCCACGCGGAGAGTTGCGCGGCTGGCCGCGGCGCGGACGGCGCCGCGGGCCGTCCCGGCCAGGAACAGTGCGTGGAGGCGCCCGGAAATGACGAATCGGTGAAAAAAACCGTGACAAACGCGGAGAAACGACGTAGAAGGCGCGTGTTTTCCCTGAACCATGGCTCGGCTCATCGTCAACCCGGGAAGAGAGGACGCTTGGGAAATTCCGCTGCGAGACGGGGTCACATCCCTTGGGCGCGGCGAACACAACCATTTTCAAATCAACGAGCCATCGGTTTCCACCGCGCACTGCCACATCCTGGTCAACCACGGCGACATCACCATCAAAGACCTGGGCTCGACCAACGGCACCTTTGTGAACTAGGCGCCCGTGACGGAAGCGCCATTACAGCCCGGCCAAAGGCTGCGATTGGGCGGGGTGGAAATGCTCCTGGAAGCGGACGTCCCGGCGAGCGCCCCGCCGGCCCCTGCCCCGGGCGCCGGTGGATTGCGAATCTCGCCGCGCGCAGCCGAGCCTTCGCCCCCACTGGAAGACCCACCCCTGCCACCGCCTCTGCCACCGCCCCTGGTGGCGGCACCCACACGGGGGATTTCCGTTCCCGGCGGCAAGCTGTTCTGCAAATTTCATCCCAAGTCGCCCGCGCGTTACCAGTGTCACAAGTGCAACCGCGCTTTTTGCGAATTATGCGTCACCTCGCGGAGTGCCGGCGGTGAGGTCAAAAAAATGTGCCGGACTTGCGGTGTGGAATGTATGCCCCTGGCAGTGGAGTTTCGTCCCGAAGCGGTCAAAGGATTTTATGCGCGTTTGCCCGGCGTGGTCATCTATCCGTTCAAGGGCAGCGGCATACTGGTTTTGATTGCGGGTACGGTTATTATTGCCGGACTGCAGTTTATCAGTGCCGGCCTCTTCTCGATCCTGACCAAAATCATCGCCTACGGTTATCTGTTTTCCTACATGCAAAACATCATTCATGCCACCGCCGCCGAGGAGGTGGAGATGCCGGAGTTGCCGGGTCTGGACGATGTGTTCGCGGGCTTTCTCCGTCTGGCCGGGACCGTGCTGACGGCCTTCGGCCTGGCCATCGGTCTGATGGCAGCCAGATTCTGCGAGGTGGACGTTCCCGTTTCCTTCATCGTCATCGCGGTCATTTTTGGTTGTATCTACTTCCCGATGGCGTTTCTCGCCGTCGCGATAAAAGATAATCCCCTGGCGGCCAACCCCCTCATCGTCGTGCCGTCCATTCTCAAGGTGCCGGTGGCGTATCTCGTCACGGCCATCCTGTTCGGCGGCATTTTCGGCATCAGCCAGGCGGGCAACCTCATCGCGATCGGAATGAAGTTGGTCACGTTTACCACCACTTCCGGTTCGATGCTGCTAATGGCGATCGGATTCCGGCTGGTGTGGAGCTTCATCAGCGTTTATCTGCTGACCATCAACATGCGCATCCTTGGCCTGCTTTACCTGACCCGGAAGCGCGACCTGGGCTGGTGATTCGCCTGGCGGCCAAATCGTTCAGGGTTCTTTCCAAGCCAACGGCGCCAACAGCCGAAATCCCGACTTGTCCGGAAGCTTTTGCCAGCGCCGTTCCAGCCGGACAATGCGTTTGTCCAAAGCCGGATGGCTGCTGAACGCCTGCGGCAGCAGGTTGCCCATTTTGGTTTGGACATCAAACGCCTTCAGTTTTTTAAACATGTCAATCATGCCGCGCGGATCAATGTTCGCCGCCACCAGATATTTCCAGCCGAAATCGTCCGCCTCCAATTCGTACTCCTGCGAAAAACCCCGGGTCACGAGCAACCCCGAACCGCTGCTCAACACGTCCAGCGTCTGGTCGCGGCTGTGAAGGAAAATCCCGAAAATCACCACCGGCCCGGCGGCGGAGATGATTTTGCGGGCGTGATGATGCTGTGTGATATGCGCCATTTCATGGGCGATGACCCCGAGCAGTTCCTCGGGCCGGTCCGCCAGTCGCAGCAGCGCCGTGGTAATAACGATGTGTCCACCCGGCAACGCGAACGCATTGGGATACTCGCTCTCCACGACGTGAAATGCGAACTGCGTTTTGCCCGCGGGGACGACCTTTAGCAACGGCGCGGCCAGCGCGGTGAGCCGCGCCACCTGATTCGAATCGTCCACAAACGTCAGCTGGCTCCGCACGTGACTGGACTGCACCAGAGAGGCGCACTCCAGAACGGAATCGTCTTCGGTAAGAATCGTCACATCGGAACGCCGCCGGTCCCAAAAACTGACCCGCGGGTCGTTGCCTCGGCCCAGTCTGACTTCGAGTTGTTCCAGGGGAATTTCGCAATCCAGCCCCTCCGCTTGAAAACGCAACCGCCGCCGGTCCACGGAAAGCCTCCCCGCGACCGTCTCACGGCTGACGGCGCGATGGACCAGAAACGCTTCGAAATTCCGGTCCGTCGCGTTCATACCCTGATGATTAGTGCTCCAGCGGAACTTGCATTTCAATCAAAAACCAACCGCCACAAATCTTCAATTCAGGGTTGAAGCCTGCCCGGCGGTACGGCAGATTCTCTGTTGCCAGGGCCCATGGAATGTGGACTTACGAACCCCGCCAGGGCCGGAAGGCAGCAACGGTAGTCTGCTCGACATCTGCCGTGGTCACCCTGGCATTTGAATTTACGATTTATGATCTACGATGGGTTCCCGAAAGCCAATCGTGCGCGTAAATCGTAAATCGTAAATCGTAAAAGAAAATGGCATATCAGGTCATAGCCCGGAAGTACCGCCCGCAGCGTTTCAGCGACGTCGTCGGCCAGGAACACGTCACCCGGACGCTCACCAACGCCATCGAACAAAAGCGGATTGCCCACGCCTACCTGTTTTGCGGCCCGCGCGGCACCGGCAAGACCACCATCGCCCGCATCTTTGCCAAATGCCTGAATTGCGAGGGCGGACCGAAAATCACTTTCAGCGACAAGGACCCGCGTTGCCTTGAAATTGCCGAAGGCCGGTCGCTCGACGTGCTGGAAATTGACGGCGCGAGCAATAACGGTGTCGAGCAGGTGCGCGAGCTGCGCGAGACCTGCAAGTACGCACCCGCCAATTCATCGTTCAAAATCTACATCATTGACGAAGTCCACATGCTCTCGACGGCGGCCTTCAACGCGCTGCTCAAAACGCTCGAAGAACCGCCGGCGCACGTGAAGTTCATGTTCGCGACGACGGATCCCGAGAAGGTGTTGCCGACAATCCTGTCGCGCTGCCAGCGGTTCGATTTGCGCCGCATCCCCGCCGCGCTCATCGTCCAGCATCTCACCCAGATCGCCAGACTGGAGAAGGTGAAGATTGACGAACCCGCGCTTTACGCGATCGCCCGCGGCGCGGACGGCGGGATGCGCGACGCCGAATCCACGCTCGACCAGCTCATCAGTTTTTGCGGCGATAAAATCGAGGAAGCCGACGTGCTGACGATGTTCGGCCTGGCGGCACAAAGTCAGATTCTCGGCCTGAGCCAGGCCGTGCTGGCCGGCGAAATCCCGACCGCGCTCGGTTTGTTGAACGAACTCGCGCAAAACGGCAAAGACCTTGGACGATTACTCTCTGATTTGTTGAACCATTTCCGCAACCTGCTCATCTTCCAGGTCTCGCGCGGCGACTTGAAATTGCTCGAGGTTTCGGAGGTCGAAGCCGCGACTTTGAAGGAACAATCCGCTCTAGCCAACACGGAATCGCTCACGCGCATTCTGGAAGTGCTGGCCGACTCCGAACTGCGTCTGCGCGACGCCGCCTCCCGGAAGATCCTGCTGGAAGTTGCGTTGCTCAAGGTCATTGAAGCCCGCAACGCCATCAGCCTCGATTCCGTTCTGAAACAGCTTGACCAATTGCGCGGCGGCGGCAGTGGCGCAGGTTTCCAGCCCGCGCCGGCGCCGGCCTCGGAGCGCCGGGCGCCGGCCCGGCACGAAACACAGGGAACAAAACCGATTCAGCGGGTTGCCGACGCGGTGGTCGGCGCTCCCTCGGCGCCGGCGGAGGCAGCGCCGGTTTCCGCCGATTTGGCCGGGCTTTGGGCAAAGCTCATCGAGGCCGTTGGCCGCGCCAGCCCGTTCACCCGGAGTTATCTGGTGGACGCCAACCCGGTTTCGTTCGAGAAGAATATTCTGACCATCGGCTTTGACCCGGAATTTGAGGACCATCTCGGGTTGGTGGACAACGCCCGCAACCATGCCCTGCTCCAAACCAAGCTGGCGGAGCTGGGCCACGCCAACGCACAGTTTAAATTCGTCAAGGTGGAGACCTCCACCGTCCGCGCGATCCCGCCAACGGTGGCCGCACCGGCCGTTCCGGTTGCCTCCGCGCGGCCGGCGATCGCCGCCGCGCCCGCAACCAAAGAAAAAGCTGCGGTCGTACCTTTTAACAAAAATGATTTCAAAGACGACCCGTTGATTCAAAAAGCGCTGGAGATTTTTAAAGGCCAGATTGTCGAAGTCCGCGCCTGATTTCACCAGACCCAAAACCCAAAATTCCAGACCCGATTGTATGTCCAGTATCGGCAAGCTCATGAAACAGGCTGCGCGGATGCAGCAGCAGATGGAACAGGTCCAGGCACAGCTGGCGGCCCGCACGGTCGAGGCGACCAGCGGCGGCGGCGCCGTCAAGGTGGTCGCGAAGTGCGACGGCTCGCTCGCGTCCATCAAGATTGATCCGCAGGCGCTCAACCCGTCCGATGCGCAATTGCTGGAAGACATGATCGTGACTGCCGCGAACCAGGCGCTGGGCCAGGCCAAGGACATCGCCAACACCGAAATGGGCAAGGTCACTGCCGGCCTGAGCTTGCCGGGGTTGGGATGATTGGGAGGGCGCTGCTTCGTCAGTGCCCTGTTTTTTGGGCAGCGACAAAGCACTGCCCTCCACCGATAAATGTCTGTACTGCCCGATTCCATCACGGCCCTCATCGCCGTCCTGGGCAAACTGCCCGGCGTCGGGCCGCGCTCCGCCGAGCGCATCGCCTTGCATCTGGTTCAGACCGACCCGGCAACGGTGAAACAACTGGCGGAAACCATTTTGAGCGCCCGCGAAAAGATCAAATTCTGCGAAATATGCGGGGCTTTGACCGAGCAATCCCCCTGCTCCATCTGCGCGGATGCGCGCCGGGAATCTTCGCTCGTGTGCGTGGTTGAGCGGGCGGTGGACATTTTAAGCATCGAAAAATCCGGCGCGTATCGCGGCAAATTCCACGTGCTCGGCGGAAGAATCTCACCGCTGGACGGCGTGGAGCCGGAGGACCTGCGGATTGCTGAACTGGAAAAACGCCTCCGGCATGAACCCATCAGGGAAGTCGTCATCGCCCTGGCCACGGATGTGGAAGGCGATGCCACGAGTCATTATCTGGCCAAACGGCTTGCCCGCCAGGGGCTTAAAATTTCCCGCATTGCCTATGGATTGCCCGCCGGCAGCGGTCTGGAATATGCCGACGAATTGACTTTAAGCCGGGCGTTGGAAGGTCGCCGGGAAATGCACTGATTTATTTGCCGCAAAAACGCGCAGAACGCACAAACAAAAACTCAAGATTGGCTTCTCAAACATCTTTTGCGGCTTTTACGCCTCGGGGCGGCTATGAAACCTGAAATTGTGGTTTTTGATTTAGGCAAGGTACTCGTGGATTTCGATTACACGGTTGCCGTATCGCGCATCGCCGGGCGGAGCGCCCTCTCGCCGGTTGAGGTCGAACAATTCTTCTTTCATTCCCCGCTGCTGGTGGACTACGAATCCGGCCGGCTGACGCGCCAGGAATTTTTCAAGCAAGCCCGGCAGGCCACCGGGTTTCGCGGCACGATGGAGGAATTTGGCGACTTTTTCGCGGACATTTTCACGGAGATTCCACCGATGATCGAACTTCAGGGCGTACTGCGGCGAAGGAAAATCCCAACCTATATTTTCTCAAACACAAATGACCTTGCCGTTGAACACATTCGCCGGAATTTCCCGTTCTTTCAGAATTTTGACGGTTATATTTATTCGTATGAAGTGAGGGCGATGAAGCCGGAGGCAAAAATCTACGAATCGCTCGAAAGGATTGCCGGGCGGCACGGGGCGGAAATTGTTTATCTGGATGACCGGCCCGAAAACATAGCCGGAGGCGCGGCGCGCGGCTGGCAGGCGATTTTGCACGAAACCCCGGAGAAAACGCGCGGAACTTTGGAAAATCTCAAGTTATTGTAGCAGCGGACGTAAGTCCGCTCATTTTTCCGGCAAGAAATCAGAGCCGACTCACGTCGGCTGCTACAGTTCATGGACGGTCGCGCATACCTCCAGACACCTGCCCGAATGACGTCAAGGCGGCGCGTGCAAGCGGAAGTAGCTGGTGTCCCCGGAAATTGGCACGGTCACCTGATAGCGTCCATTCTGGAGCGTTGGTGTAGCCGGAACTGTGGTCCAAACAACTCCGGGACCCAGCACCGGGCTGGACTCCAGAAACCAGTTCGTGGCGCTTGTCCCCCAGGTGATGGTCAGCGAGTTGCTGGAGGCAAATCCGTGCAGCACATAATCCACCCCCACCACGTTCGGCCCGGCCGCATAATCCACCGCCACGTCCGCGTCCGACAGCAATCCGCGGTAAATCCGGAATTCGTTGTAGCTGCCGTAAAAATATGCATCCGAGGAAAATTGCGACCTGCCCAGCCAGTTGTTGGTGTCAATAATCCCCGACAGCGGAATGACGGCGTGTCCTGAAGCGACCGGAACGCCATTCAGATACATCTTCATTACACCGCGCACCGGGCTGTAAGTCACCGCTACAAAGGTGGAAGCGTTTGTCGGCAGTACGTTTGTCCAGTTCAATCTCGGCTTTTCGTTGACATTAAAATTGGTCGTAATGGCGGTATGCAGCAAAGATTTGCTTGTGAAAGAAACATTATCCGTGGCCGGGGTTAGAAACAAATAACTCACTCCTTGGCCGCCTGATGAATTGCCAAAATCAAAAATTCGTTGCCACGCGCCGAAGCCATAGGTCAGAGGTAGATTTCCAGGAGTCCATGTCACCCACGCCTCCACCGTCACCTCACTCAGGCTGGAAATGATTCCAGGCGGCAAGGCGGCATAACCACTGGTGCTCCCCCCATACGCGCCAGCCAGCTTCATTTCGCCGTTCCCAGTGAATAAACCGTTTGTCGGTGAATGCGTTCCGGTGTTAAAAAGTCGCCCGTGCGCCCCGCCCACGGAATCATGCACAATCCAGTCGTTCGTCTGCTCATTGAAACTGTAGCGATGGATAAGCACGCTGCCTTGCGGCACACCAACCGTTACCGTCTCCGTGTTGGAGAACCCCTGCCAGATCGCCGTAATGTTCGCCACCCCCAGCGCCACGGTTCTGACCCGTTGATCCGGCGCAATCACAATCACATTCGTGTTGTCCGACGACAGAACCAGGTCCGGCTGCGTGCTGATATTGACATTGGTGACAGCCGAAAAATCGGCAAACACGCCGGCGCGAAACAAGGCTCCCGGTCCGCTGGGTGACGGGATCACCACACGCACCGCTTGCAGCGTTCCGGGATCCGATTGGGGCTGCTCCGGCCCGAAGGCATCCAGCACCGCCGCATCCAGCGGGGACAACGCACCTTGATAGACGCGGAATTCCAGCAGGCTGCCCTTGAAATTGGAAGGGACGATATTGGTTGCGCCCGCGCCAATCAAATTATTGGTTGTCGATCCAATCATGGCCGGAGTGTTCGTAAAACCGGCGCTTTGGGCGGCAAGCAATCCGTTGATGTAAATTCGGGCGGTTTGCGACGTGCTGTCCTGGGTCCAGATCAGATGATTGGTTCCTCCTACCGCCGGAATCGGCAAACTCACAGCATTTAAAGAACCGCCAACCAATAGATTACCCTGCCCGAAAAGCAAATAATTCATTCCACCGAGCGCTCCACTGAAGTTGTATAGCTGGTTGCTGGGGGAGCTGACCGCTCCGTCCGCATACCAAACCTCAAAGCTGACCGAATCATAGTTGGTGAACAGATCATTGGGAAGCAGCACGCTGCTGTTGGTGCCATCCAGCACCAGCGCTCCGTTCGTGATGTAGGCGTTCCCCTGCAGAACTCCGTTGGCCCCGCCAATACTATCTCCGGCGTCAGTATCGAAGGAATATCGGTGGGTCAGGGTTGCCGACAGGACCGTTGGCGCCGCCAGGCAGAGCAGTAAAAACACCATGGCCCGACAACCCCCCCACGAAGAAAAATCCCCACCTTGCATTCTGTGATTTTGAACTGATCGCATACGGCTCCCGCCTTTCGGCTGCGGCGCGTCTCCAGCCAATCTGCACCTTCTAACACGAACTTAAGTCATGATCAAGGAATAAAAACGATTACTTATGCACAGGAACAAGCAGGTTCATCCATTTTCAATTTACGATATGCGATTCACGCGCCGGGTTTGAACCGCGAACCAATCTCGTAAATCGTAAATCCCATATCGTCAATTCAGCCGCGCGGTTTGTGCCGTTTCAGGCCGACTTCCTGGGCGATTTCGTCGAATTCCTCCCGGCTGACTTCCTCAAGCTGTTTGCCGCGCGCCTTGAGTTTCTCGTTAATCTTGATGGCCTTTTCCGTCATCCGCTCGTGGGTCTCCTCGGTGCCGCCGACCAGCGCAAAATTATCCCCGGTGGTGATGCGTTTATGGCCGTCGGAATCCAATCCCAGGCCGAGAATCACGGCTTTGCGTTTCTTCTTTTGCGGAAGCTTCGACATCAAGTCAAACTAGGGGCGAATGCAACTGCGGTCAAGCGCGACGCCTTGCTGATCGGAGGGACGCGCTCTGCGAGTCCCTGAACTTTGGGGTTGGACTGGTGTAACTCGCCCCTCCGATTCCGGTCAAATCCTTGGATTGAATTTGGATTCACGCGCAAGTTGTTCCCATAACTTTTTCTCGGAGTCGGAAATCTTTGCCGGTACGACAACCCGGGTGACAACCATCAGGTCGCCGTGACCGCCGTTCCGGTCAGGCAGGCCGCGGCCACGCACGCGCAGTTTCTGACCGGTTTGCGTTCCCGGCGGAATCCTGATGTTGACGCGTCCGTCGAGCGCCGGGACGGAAAGGTTTGTGCCCAGCACGGCCTCCCACGGCGCCAGCTCGGCTTCATAAACCAGGTGGTGATCCTCGACCTCGAAATCCGGATGCCTGGCCAGCCGCACCCGCAGATACAAGTCGCCCGCCGCACCGCCGCCGCTGCCGGCTTCGCCGCGACCGGCAATCCGCAAGCGTTGACCTTCGGTCACGCCGGGCGGGATCTTGACCTGGTGCGCTTCGGTTTTGACGGAGCGACCGACGGTATGGCGCACATTGACGGTGCGCACCGCCCCGTGCATGGCTTCCTCCAATGTTACCATGATGTCGCCTTCGATGTCGCGGCCTCGTTCGGCCGCTGCCGGTTCTTCGAAATTTGAAAACCGGCCAAAGCCGCCGCGCCGTCCGCCCATCGAACCGAAGAGCTGCTCGAAGAAATCGCTGAAGCCGGTGCCGCCGAAACGGAATTCAAATTCGTCGCCGCTCTGTCCCCGACCGTGAAACGTCTGGCCGCCGCCGAAACCCTCCCAGCCGGGCGGCGGACGAAATTCAGCGCCGGATTTCCAGTTCGCGCCCAGTTGATCGTATTTTTTGCGTTTTTCCGGGTCGCCTAAAACCTCGTAGGCTTCGTTGAGTTCTTTGAATTTTTCCTCGGCCTTCTTCTTGTCTTTGGCCACGTCCGGGTGATATTCCCGGGCGAGCTTGCGGAAAGCCTTCTTGATGTCGCCATCGCCGGCACTCCGCGGGACGCCGAGGATTTCGTAATAATCTTTGTATTGAACGGGCATGGTCAGGAAAAGCTAAAGCCTGAAGGCTGAAGGCTAAAGTCCAAAACTCACGGACTCGCCGGGCAAAGCAATTCCAGCCTTTGGCCTTCAGCCTTACTGCGGTTTGGTGGTGTTGTCCACGCTTAAATAGGTCAAGCCAGAGAAGTTGCCGGCGCGGCGCCAGACTCGCAACAGGATGCGATCCCCCTTGGCCTGGGTACAGAGCTTGACCGCTCCCTCGGCGTCCTTCACCGGCTGGCGATTGATTTCCACAATCACGTCACCCTGCTGCAAACCGGCACCGGCAGAATTTGAATCCGGCCCCACCTCCGTCACCAGGGCGCCGTAAACGTTATCGGGAATCCTCAATTCCTGCCGCGTTTGCGGGTCCAAATCGGACACCGTCACCCCATCGAGCGCATCGGTATTGGTATTGCCCGGGCTGCGGTTCCGACCGTTGCCACTTTGTCCAATCTGGCCCGGCAATTCGGCCAGTTTGACGGTGAAATTTTTCTCATGGCCATTGCGAATCAGCTTCACGGTGGCCTCGGTTGCCGGCGCACACTCGGAAACCATCAGCATCAGGCTCGCGGTATCGGTCACCTTCTTGCCGTTGAATTCAACAATCACGTCGCCGGGTTGAATGCCGGCTTTCTGCGCCGGCGTTCCCGGCTGTACGTCATCCACCAGGGCGCCGTTCTGGTCAGGCAGACCGAAACTCTCCGCCAGGCCCGCGTTGAGGTCTTTGGGGATGACCCCCAGATAGCCGCGAGTAACTTTGCCGCCCTGAATCAAACGGTCCATGACATGGCGCGCGAGGTTGACGGGCACAGCGAAGCCGATGCCTTCATTGCCGTAGGTACTGCTGAGGATGAAGGTGTTGATACCGACCAGCCGTCCATCTGCATCCACCAGCGCGCCGCCGGAATTGCCGGGATTGATGGCCGCATCGGTCTGGATGAAATCCTGATAATTGGGCCGGTCGGTGTCTCCTCCGAATTGAAAGCCGCTGCGACCCAGCGCGCTGATGATGCCCATGGTGACGGTCTGTTCCAAACCAAAGGGGTCGCCAATGGCCAGAACCATGTCCCCAACCTCCAGTTGATCGCTATTGCCCAGCGTGATGGCCGGCAAATTCCTGGCATCTATTTTCAGCACGGCGACGTCCGTCGGCGGATCAGTCCCGATGACCCTGGCGCTGTATTCCTTGTCCCCGTCGGCCGAAGTGACCTTGACTTTGATTTCATCGGCGCCTTGCACGACGTGGTTGGCCGTCAGGATGTAGCCATTCGGAGAAACCACGACCCCCGAACCAAGGCTTTCCTGCCGGCGCGTGCGCGGCTGATTGTCTTGTGGAACCTGGTCGCCAAAAAACTGGCGGAAAAACGGATCACTGAGAAGAGGATTGCGGTAGGGACGCAAATGCACAATGCGGGTGGAATAGATGTACACCACGCACGGGGCGGCCTTTTTAATGACCGGCGAAAAACTGACGCCGGGTCTGGCCTCACGATTGAGCGGCGAGGCATCAACCTTGATGTCCGGGCTGGTTTCCCGTCCCCAGGAAGTCACATAAAACAACACCACGATGGCCAGGACACCGGCCGTAGCTGAAAAGAAACCTATTAGCGGCCGTGAAAGACGATTCATATAAAGTAACCAAAATGATTCATGGAATTGACAGCGCAATTGCCCGAGCGTTCAAACCCCTCCAACTCGCCCGGGGGGACAATTCACTAATGAGTGGGTTGTGATTGCTGCTGTGCCTTTTCCACGTCTTCAGGTTTTATGATTTCCACCTTCGCGCCTTTTTTTATTTCCTCGGCCGAAGGCACCTTGATGATGTCACTGGTGACCGGCTGGGGGTGCTGGATCGAAAGCAGTGTGACCGTAAAAATCAACGTGGAGTTGGGTTCAATCCTGGGCGGACGGCCATAGGGGCCGTAGGCCAGTGCCGACGGAACAAACAACTGCCATTTGGAACCAACCTTCATGTGGGTGAGCGCCTCGGTCCAGCCGGGAATGACGCCCCCAACGCGAAATTGCGTCTTGTCGGAACGGTCGAAGGTTGTGCCGTCCAGGAGCTTGCCCTCATAGCTCACCGTGACGGTGTCATCGGCCGCGGGCGATGGCCCGCTGCCCTCGGCGATGACCTTGTATTGCAGGCCGTCCGGCATGGTCACGACTCCCTTCTCTTCCTTGTTCCGCGCCAGAAACGCCTCGCCGGCCCGCGCGTTCTTTTCACCAAGTTCCTGGCGTTTCTTTTCCTGTTGCGCGGCGAGTTGTTGTGAAAATTGAGTCAGCGTCTTGCGCACGTCCTCCGTGGTCATCCGCGTGGCGCCGCCGGCCTGGACATCCTTCACCCCTTGCACCAGCAACGCGAAATCCAGATTGGTCACATCATCGGCCTTCCAGCGCTGGCCCAGCATCATGCCGATGGCGTAGCTGACGCGCGACTTGTCATCGCCCAACGTATTGGTGTCGCCGGCCAGCGAAGGCGCCACGACCGACCAGGAGAGAACTGCGGTTAATATAATGGCTTTCATGGTTAATTCGCGCGCTATTTTGCGGATTCGCCTCCAAATTGCAACATCGTTTTTATTTCAACCTGGTGCACGCAAAATGTTTCCCCGGTGCAGGATTCCTGCTATAGTTAATGCGATTTGTGCAGACAATAACGTGCCATTCCAACAATGACAACTCATCCCGAGGTTCGGGCATGAAAGTTCTTGCGTTGCTCGCGCTGGGGATTTTCCTGTGTTTCAACGCCCGGGCGGCGGCCAATACCAATGCCCCGCCGGGATTGGCGCCCGGCCCCAATGACGGCCGCATTGCCTACGTCACGGCGCGTCTTTTGGAGGAATATCATTATTCGCAGCAGCCGCTGGACAAGAAGATGTCGGAGAAGTTTTTTGACGGCTATCTGGACTCCCTCGACCCGCAGCACCTCTTTTTCTTGAAGTCGGATGTGGCGGAATTCTCGCACTATCGCACAAACCTTGACGTCCTTACCATCAACAACCGCGGCATAGCCGATCTCACACCCGCCTACCGGATTTTCGAACGCTTTTTGGAACGCCTGAAGCAACGCGTGAGCTACGATGACAAGCTCCTGAAGCGCGACCGGTTTTCCTTGGATACCCGGCAAAGCCTGATCCTGGACCGGCGCGAAGCCCCGTATCCGAAAAACCTGGCCGAGGCGCGGCGCCTCTGGCAGCAACGGCTGCTTTACGAATATCTGCAGGAAGTCGTCAGCCGCAGAATCTCTCCCACCAACAACGGAGTGGTCTTGCCCCTGCCCAAATCCGCCCCCCGGGAAATCGCCGACAAACTCACACGGCATTATCACTGGCAGTTACATCTGTTTACCAACTGGGACAGCGACGACATCCTGCAAACCTATCTCGAAGCGCTCGCCCATGCTTATGATCCGCACTCGGATTATCTCAATGTCAGCCATGCCCAGGACTTTTCCATCAACATGAGCCTGGCGCTTTTTGGCATCGGCGCCGAACTCCGGTCCGAGGACGGTTATTGCACCATCCTTTCACTGGTCGCCGGCGGCCCGGCGGCCAAGAGCAAGCAGATCAAACCCCAGGATCGCGTCATCGCCGTCGCGCAAGGCAAGCAACCGCCCGTGGACGTGGTGGACATGGATCTGACCAAAATCGTCCAAATGATTCGCGGACCCAAAGGCACCGAGGTGCGGCTGACCATCATCCCGGTTGACAGTCCCAACTCACGTCATGTGGTGACCCTGGTTCGCGACGAAATCAAACTGGAAGACCAGGAAGCCAAGGCCGAACTGATTGAAATGCCCGACGGTCATGGCGGCACCAATCGCCTGGGGTTGCTTGACCTCCCGTCATTTTATGCCACGGTGGATCTGCCTGGCGACAATGGCGACTTGTCCCAGAAGAGCACCACCGCCGATGTCAAACGCCTGATCAAAAAGCTCGAGCAGGAAAACGTCAACGGCCTCATCCTCGATTTGCGGAACAACGGCGGCGGCTCGCTGGAGGAAGCCGTGAATTTCACCGGCTTGTTTGTCACCAACGGGCCGGTCGTGTTGGTCCGGTCACCGGAAGGCCGGGTGGTCGTGGACCAGGACACCTCCACTTCCGCCCTTTATCGCGGGCCGCTGGTCGTTCTGGTCAATCGCTTCAGCGCTTCGGCCACGGAAATCGTGGCGGGCGCCTTGCAGGATTATGGGCGCGCTTTGATTGTCGGCGATACTTCCACCTACGGCAAAGGCACGGTCCAGAACCTGAATCCGTTGCGGCCGTTCATCTGGTCGTCGAATGAATCGGCCTCGAATGATCCGGGCACCGTTAAAATCACCATCCGCAAATTCTATCGCATCAGCGGCGCTTCCACCCAATTGAAGGGCGTCATTCCCGACATTATACTGCCGGACACGCTGAGTGCTTTGACCGACATCGGCGAAAGTTCGCTTCCCAACGCGATGCCGTGGGACACCATTCCCAAGGCGGATTATGACCCGCTGAACCTGGTCGAACCTTATCGGTCCGAGTTGCGCAAGCTGTCCGAGGCGCGCGTGGCCACCAATCAGGATTTCATTTATATCCGGCAGGACATCGCTGAATTCAAGAAGCTCCAGGCCGACAAAACCGTCTCGTTGAATGAGAAGGAGGAGCTCCACCAGGCGGAACAAAACGCCCTCCGCCAGAAAGCGCGCGATGCCGAACGCGCTCAACGCAAGGCCCCCAACGAAAAGATCTACGAAATCACCCTCGAAAACGTGAACCAGCGCGGCCTGCCGCCGTTGCTCTGGCCGACGAATACGGTGACAACGGCAACGAATAAAACGACTGCGCCATCCGGCGTCGCCATCCGGCCGGGCTCGCTCAACACCCATTCCACGACTACGGCGCCCGGCGCCGTCCCTGCGACCCTCAGCCCGAATGGGCCGCCGACGGATCCCTGGCTCGATGAAACGGAGCGTATTCTCGAAGATTACGTATCGCTCATGAAGACGAATGAGACGCGCCCGGTCATTGCCGGCCACTGAATAAACATCCGTCACGCGGTTAAGATTTTACAGATGGAACGCCTGGGCCAGGTTCAGGACCAGTTGCGAAACAACATGAAACGGATGATTTATTTCCTGCCGGCCATCGCCGCGCTGAATTTCACCGCGCTCGCCGGTCCCGTTTCCAATACCATGAACACGAACGAAACCAATAAAATTGAAATCGCCGACCTCGGTGGCGGCTGCTTCTGGTGCATGGAGGCCGTCTTCGAACGGCTGCCCGGCGTCATTTCCGTCACCAGCGGTTTTGCCGGCGGCAGCACGCCCCATCCCACCTATGAACAGGTTTGCACCGAAACCACCGGCCATGCCGAAGTGACGCAGATTGAATTCGATCCGG
This sequence comes from bacterium, assembly GCA_021780375.1. Classification (GTDB taxonomy): domain Bacteria; phylum Verrucomicrobiota; class Verrucomicrobiia; order Limisphaerales; family UBA11358; genus UBA11358. The sequence goes on from JAJXYT010000207.1 coordinate 23,182, forward strand.
CGAAAATTTCCTATGCAAAACTCCTGGACGTGTTCTGGCAGGCGCACGACCCGACCACGCTGAACCGCCAGGGCGCGGATGTAGGCACGTCCTATCGTTCCATCATCCTTTATCGCGACGAAGTGCAGAAGTTGATCGCCGGGAAATCCAAGGCCGAGGCGCAGAAAAACTTCAAGCACCCCATCGTCACCCAAATCGTGCCGCTCACAAAATTTTACAAGGCGGAGCATTATCACCAGCAATATTTTGATAACAATGCGAGCGCGCCCTACTGCCAGATCGTCATCGCGCCCAAGCTGCACAAGCTGGAAAAGGAAAAGGTGATTCAGACCGCGCCGCAGACCGGAAAATGAACCGCGGATTACACGGATTTCACGGATATTGTTTATCCGTGTCATCCGCGGCATCCGCGGTTAAGAGTTCGGTCGGCTTACAGCCCTTTGCCGAGCATGTACTTGAGCAAGTCGCCCACGCGGCAGCTGTAACCCCATTCGTTGTCGTACCAGCTCACCAGCTTGAAGAAACGTTTGTTCAATTCCATGCCCGAGCCCTGGTCAAAAATCGAAGACAGTTGGCAATGGATGAAATCCGAGCTGACCACTTCGTCTTCGGTATAGCCGAGGATGCCCTTCAGGTAAGTCTCGCTGGCCTTCTTCATCGCGGCGGAAATTTCCGCGTAGCTCGTCTCCTTGACCGTGCGAACGGTAAGGTCAACCGCCGAAACCGTCGGCGTCGGGACGCGAAACGCCATGCCGGTCAGCTTGCCCTTCACTTCCGGCAACACCAGACCCACGGCCTTGGCCGCGCCGGTGGTGGAAGGAATCAGATTGATCGAGGCGCTGCGGCCGCCTTTCCAGTCTTTCTTGCTGGGGCCGTCCACGGTCTTCTGCGTGGCGGTGAAGCTGTGAATCGTCGTCATCAAACCTTCCTCGACGCCGAACCCTTCCTTGAGCAGCACATAAACGACCGGCGCCAGGCAGTTCGTCGTGCAGCTCGCGTTGGAAATGACATGGTGCTGCTTGGGATCGTATTTGCCTTCGTTCACGCCCATGACCACCGTCAGGCAATCGCCCTTGGCCGGAGCGGAAATAACGACCTTTTTGGCGCCGGCAGTGATGTGGCCTTTGGCCTTCTCGACGTCCGTGAACAGGCCGGTGGATTCAATCACCAGATCCACGCCCAGCGCCTTCCACGGCAACTCGGCGGGCGATTTGGCGCTCACCACCTTGATTTTCTTGCCATTGACGACGAGCACGTCGTCTTCCGGCTTGTCGGCGGCAGATTTCTCCGAATCGACCTCGCCCTTGAAGCGTCCCTGGATCGAATCATACTTGAGCAGATACGCCAGGTTGTCCGCCGGAACGATATCGCCGACGGCGACCACTTCGATGTCCTTGCCCACCATGCCTTGTTCGACCAGCGCGCGGAAGACCAGCCGACCGATGCGCCCGAACCCGTTGATTGCAACTTTCACTGCCATATATTTTATTTTATCCTTCTACAATGAGATGTTTAGCAAAACCGAAGGCACAATCTAACGGCAAACGCCTCAGCGTCAATTCAGAATTCTGGAACGGAATTGCCAAACGTAAACCGTTTTTTGCAATCGCCTTCGCTTTCAGAACAGTTCGCCGCAGGCTTCAGCGCCACGCCATCAGGACACAAGCACTTCGACAAGGTATCGCAATTCTTCCTGCACCTGGCTTGGTTCGGAGACCGTCTGGACGATCTCAACCTTGACCAGTTCGCGGAAACGTTTTCGCAAACGATGAATGGCCACCTTGACCGCGCCTTCGGTCAGGTCGAGCCGGCGCGCGGCTTCAGCCTGGGAAAGTGAATCAACCTGGCCCAGGAGCCACGGCTTCAGCGTTTCGAATTGCTCCGTTTTGCTTCCGGTGGCGAACTCATTGGCCAGCAGATCCAGAGCGCGAGCCACCAGCGTCCGGGCCCATTCACGGTCAAAAAAGGCATCCGCGGGCAGGCCGGCGGGATCGGGAATTTGCAGTTCGGCAGTGGTGTTCGTGCCGGCCCCGGCTTCAATGGACAGTATTGACTGGCCGCTGCCACGCTTGGCCGCCCGGGCACGATCACGTTCATCTGCCAGGAAATGTTTCACCGCACCGAGCAGGAAGGAACGGAATCGCCCATGCCCCGGTTCAACCGTGTTTCGACCGGGTAATTCCGAAAAGGGCTTTGCCTTTTGCGGACAGCAATAAATAGAACGGCACACCGAGCGCCAGCCCCAGGAAAACTGTGGCGGTCGCGGCCAGACGAGGATATTCGGCGGCTGAAACATTCAAGCCCGCCGCCGGCAGGTTAACCGACCCATGTTCCGGTGAAACGACCAGCATGACACAAACGAACGCGCCGGCCAGCAGCGTCAAGGCAAGCGACCCCAGCGCGACCAGACGCCAGCGGCGGTTCAACGTCAGCAAGGCGATGCCGGCAAACAGTTGCGCGATCCCGGGATAAAAAGTTTGATTGATCGGGCGCGAGTAAAGACCCGTCAACGTGTCAACCACCGCCCAGAGACCCAGCAAAAGGAAGGCCCACGCAGCCACCGTCCACCAGAATGGTCGTCTGACTGGTTTCAGGGCAGACTTGCCCGCCGATGCCAGGCCTCCACCATTGTTTTCGTCAACGTCACCGGGCGGCTCATCACAGGTCACTTCATCCAGGTTGCCGGACCTTAACGCCTGGTTCGCTTTGACGAGGCCAGAGAAAAAGCGGAACAATCTCAGGCAAAGCAGCAGCAGCAAAAGGCAGGCTCCCAGCCAGGGCGCGAGGGGCGCCGGCCCGAACGGAGACCGGATGTTCATGATCCCAACCAGCCAGGCCGTCACGGGCGCGAACAACATCAGCGGACCGGCTCTCCGAACCCACGACCGCTGCCCGCGAATTGCGATAGCCGCCGGCTCCGCAACGTGAGGAAAACGCCCGTGACGGCGACGACCGCTTTGCGGATCGCCTCAAACCATTCACCGACGCACGCGTTGATCGCGGCAGACGCAGGCGCGCCGGCCGGAACCGGCGTCAGGTGAATGGTCCGTTCCTGGCTCCCCGAGCCGAGGGTGACGGACAGGAAGAAAACCCGTTCGTGTTTCGTTCGCCACAGCGTCGTCCACATCTGGAAATGACCGATGCTCAAGTCGCGGATTTCGTTCAAGGGAATCACGGTGCGCGTCTGCCAGGGGCTGATGAAGGTGAGGTTGTCCGGTTCCAGCCGCAACTCGCCTTTGCATTGAAAAATATGCGCCTGCGCGTTGGGGAAACAATTTCGCATCCGCTTCGGAGTCGAGAAATAGCACGGCGCCGTACGCCCTGCGGCGACCGCCGTTGCTCCCTGCCCCGGTGCCGCCGGATGGCTGGTGATGGCCTCGACGCTGGTCTTGACTTCGCCGGCGCTGTGATACCGTTTCTCCCGTTCCTTCTCCAGCGCGTGGAAGACGACCTCATCCACGCGCGGGTCAACGGCGGACTTCTCGGACGGCGGGGCGAAACGACCGATGGGCAATTCGCCCGTCAGCATTTCGTAGAACACCACTCCCAGCGAATAAATATCGGCACGCTGATCCACGTCCTGGTATAAACCACCGCCATGCCGCCCTGACCGATGAGTTCGACAATCTCGAGTTGCGGGAAAGCAGCCCTGACCGCATCCAACGGCGGCGGAGCGGCTGGCCCGCCCGGCGGCTGGCCGGCCTCCGTTTGGGTGGCAGCGGCGGCCAGGAGACATTTGGCGCACAATCCTCGCGGCGCATCCGTCGGCAGAGGCGCCTGACATTTTGGACAGCGGTTGGTGATCTTTTCAGTTTGCATACTGCCCGCTTCCTGAGGAAATTGTTAAACAAGGTTACACGAATTAGCCTTTCTTTGCTATTGCAGTTTTAAAGTTAACAATCGGAGTTGTTTTGAACGGATGCCAATTCGAGCTTGAGCGCGTGCAGGGAGAGGTTGATGTCCCAGATGAATGCGATCATCGAACCGACCAGCGAAACCATGGACCCGACGAAAATGAGGCCGGCCAGCGTGCCTTGCTGCCATTGCAGCAGCGCGGTCACAAACAGCGTGATGATGAGCGCCGACGCCAGCAGCACGCTGATGGCCGCCAGCAGGATGCTCAACCGAATCATGCGCGCCCGGCGGTAAATGATGGCCACCTGTGCCAGCGTCTGCTCGCGTTCATGACCGGTGCGCTCCGGCAATTCGCGCTTGAGCTGCCGGGCGCGATCAATGGCGCGGCCCAACCGGTTGGTCATCGTCAGCAACAGTAAACCCACGCCCGAAATGAGAATCACCGGACCGATGGCATCCCGGAGTTCCGGAATCAGTTGTTCAAGCGAAGTCGGCGGCATCTAGGTTTTGCTATATAACGCGAGGAATGTAACTGCGATTCGGATGTCGAGGCAAGCGCAGTCGGATTCAGGTGGCCGTGTGTTTTCGGTTTGCGGTGGGGCGAGCGTCCTCGCGAGCCGCCGTCGCGCCGGAGCGGCGCGAAGGCGCGCCGCGAAGGCGGAAAGGTCGCCAGAACCCGCAGGCTGGAAAGCCTGCGCTATATGATGACTGTAAACGATTTAAGCGGCAGGGACGACCTGCCGGTCGTCCGGCCGCGCCGCAGCAGGGCCCTCCCGTTGACTTCCTTCACCAGACTCGACACGGTGCAGGCGCGAATTACAATCGCGCAGAAATTCGACCTTTTAATTTATGCCAAAAGCCAGCCACGACACCGCGAGTCTGAAAATCCTTTTCCTTGGGGGCACCGGAAAAATCAGCGCCACCGTCAGCCAACAGGTGCTGGCCAAAGGGCACGAGCTGTACCTGCTCAATCGCGGGCAACAGTCCAAAAACCCGCCGGGCAGCCGCCGCCTGATCGCCGACGCCAACGACCTCGAAGCCGCCCGGGCCGCGCTGCGGAATCTGGAGTTTGACGTGGTGGTGGATTGGATCGGGTTCACGCCGGAGCACATCGAACGCGACCTGGCGTTGTTCAAGGGCCGGACCCGCCAGTTCATTTTCATCAGCTCCGCCTCCGTCTATCAAAAGCCGCCGACGCATTATCTCATCACCGAAGCGACCCCGCTGTGCAATCCGTTCTCGGATTATTCCAACAATAAAATCGCCTGCGAAGAACGCCTGCTGCGCGCGTACCGCGAGGAACATTTTCCGGTCACCATTGTCCGGCCGACCTATACGTACAATCATTACTTCCCGGTCGCTGTCGGTGGCTTTGGCAGTTACACGCTGGCCGACCGGCTGAAACGGGGCAAACCCATCATCGTTCACGGGGACGGTTCGTCATTGTGGGTGATGACGCACGCCGAGGATTTCGGGCGGGGATTCACGGGATTGCTCGGTAACTCGCAGGCCATTGGCCACGCATTCCACATCACCTCGGACGAGGTGCTGACCTGGAACCGGGTTTACGAAACTATCGCCGACGCCTTGGGCGTGGAGGCGAAGATGGTGCATATCCCGTCGGATTTCATTGCCAAAATGGCGCCGCAATACGCCGGCAGTTTGCTGGGTGATAAATCCTGGAGCGTGGTTTTCGACAACACGAAAATCAAAACCTTCGTGCCCGGTTTTCAGGCCGCCATTCCTTTTCGCGAAGGCATCCGGCGCACGGCGGCCTGGTTTGAGGCCGACAAGAAGCGTCAGGTCGTGGATGTCGCGACCGGCCGGCAGATGGATGAGATGATCAAGGCCTATACCGGCCGAATTCCGAATTGAACCCAATCCGACAATCTCTGCAAGACCGGAGCGCCGAGCACCGTCTCGGCGTGAGGTGATGAATTCTTCCAACCAGCCGAGACGGTGCTCGGCGCTCCAATCGCCACCGCAAAGACTTTTGCAGAGCTTTCACTCCGACATTACTGGTTTTGCGCCGCCAGAAATCGCTCGGCGTCAATCGCCGCCGCGCAACCCGCGCCCGCTGCGGTCACGGCCTGCCGATAAATATGGTCCGCGCAATCCCCCGCGACAAATACCCCGGGCACATTCGTCCTGGTACCTTTTTGGGGAACGACGTAGCCGTTCTCGCCCAATTCAATCTGACCCTTGAAAATTTCCGTATTCGGCACGTGGCCGATGGCGATGAACACACCGGCACAGTTCAGGATCGATTCCACACCGGTCTTGAGATTCTTTAATTTCACGCCGGTCACCTTGTCCTGTTTTACGTCGAGCACTTCCGTTACAACCGAATTCCAAACCGGCTTGATTTTGGGGTTCGACAGCGCGCGTTCGGCCATGATTTTGGACGCGCGTAATTTGTCGCGGCGATGGACCAGATGAACCTCTGACCCAAATCGCGTCAGGTAGAGCGCTTCTTCGCAAGCGGAATCGCCGCCGCCGACCACAACGAGCGGCTGGTTGCGGAAAACCGGCAGCGCGCCGTCACAGGTCGCGCAATAGGTCACACCCTTGGTTTCCAATAAATCTTCGCCGGGCACGCCGAGATGCCGATGACTCGCACCGGTGGCGATAATGACGGCTTGCGCCTCGACTTTTTCACCGTCCACGGTGAGAACAAAGGGTCTTTTTGAAAAATCAACAGCTTCGACGGACCCGAAACTGGCCCGCGCGCCGAAGCGTTCCGCCTGTTTTTGCATCCGGGTCATCAATTCATAGCCATCAACGCCTTCAGGAAAGCCGGGATAATTTTCGACGATACTGGTGGTGGTGAGCAGCCCGCCGGGTTGTTGACCGGTGAGCACCAGGGGTTGGAGGTTGGCGCGTGCCGTGTACAGCGCCGCTGTCCAGCCCGCGCAACCCGAGCCGATGACGATGACCTTTTCCATAAGCGCGCGCAAGGTAGTGGCTGAAGGCGCCGGTTGCAAGTTTGCGCGGAACGGGTAGTGGAACATTGTTGCCAATTTGGTGGGTTTTGCAGCTTTTGGTGGGGCGAGGGTCCTCGCGAGCCGGCTCGTCAGTAGTTTCCTGTTCTGTTTGATTTGCCCAAGGACCTTAAACCGCATCTTTGTAGCGCGGGCGTCTTCGCCTGCGGGTTTGCCCCGGCGTCTCGCCGGGTGTTCCTTCCGACAGCGAGACGCTGTCGAAACCCGCAGCCGGGACGGTTGCGCTACGAACCGGTTCAGGGAAAGCCTCGCCTCACCAAACTGTACCATTACCGCTTTCCCGGTTGCTTTGCGGCCCAATCGGGTTTTGACTCCGGCTGTGCGCCAGCTCGAAAGAGACGAACTGGCTGTCCAGAGCAACTTTATTCACAATCCGTCTAATGAACAGGTCATTGAATTCCGAGTCAAAATTACATTGGCTATGAACCCCAAACTCCTCCCCGGCCTCGCGCTCGTTTTGAGCGGTAGTTTGAACTGCCCGGCGGCCATCCTTTATCCCGAAGCTCCGGACGGAGGACAACAGGTTATCCGGGAAGCGTTCCAGGGGTTGTCCCGCAGCATCTCCCGATACCTCGGAGGTTTTCAAATCGAAGATTTAACCATCGCCCATCCCTTCCGGGATTATTCGGTCGGGCTGACCAATCTGGCCTCCGGTCAGTTGCTCCCGCCGGCCCGGGCCGGCACCTGGCGGTATCTGCTGCTGCATGGAACCAGCGCGGTGGGCGCAGCCGAATTGATGGCCGACCCGACCAATGGGACGGCGCTGAAATTTGCCGGTCTGGATACCACTGATTTTTCCAGGGAAACTCAGGAGGCGTTACAGAGAGCGGAACAACTGCCGCAAATCAAAAAGCAGGATTATGAACTCCGCCGTTTGGATTGTCCGGCCATCCTGTTCGTGGCGATCTGGCTGCACGGGAAATCAGACGACATCCTCATTCCCTTGCCGCCCACCTGGGGGCGATGGAACGCCTACCAGCCTTATTCCGAGACTGAACTAATCAAGCTTTTGAAGCCGGAGGCGGAGAAACGCTTGAAAGCCGGAGCCATTTAACAAATCTCGCAGCCGCGAACGTCAGTTGGCGCCATATCATTTGCCTTTATTCGATTTGCGCCGACTTGAAGCGGCAGAGATGCTCGGATCTCCCACCCCCGGCCCGCCCCGTTACTTCGTCGTCGGCTTTTCCAACGAGCTCACGGCAGAGGGCGTGTTCGTTTGGGTCACCGCTGGCTTTGGAACCAGAAGCTGTTCGCGCGTTTTGAGCAGGGGGTCAACCGTCCAGGTGGGAACGAAATAAACCCATTGGTTGAACGCGCTTTCGCGCGCCAGTTTAGTCTGAAGCGTCTTCAAGTTGGCCTGAAACGTCTTGTCAGCTGCCGCCTGCTGCTCCGGTTTCTCACCTTTCACCGGGGCCGGTTCCTTGGGCAGCGTGGCCGACGTGTGGACCGTCAGACAGTAGTTGTCGTTCGTCTTTGCACCGACCTTCATCGAGTAATCAAATCCATCAAACGTCTTGATCACAACCCTGGTCGGCCGGTCCAAACCGGTCTGCTTCGGGCTCAGATCGGTGGCCACATCCGCAAAGCTCGGCGAGGAAAATGAACCGGCCGTTTCGGAAACCTTCGAACGGTCCAGTTTCTCGCCCGGCTTCGCACCGGCCAGCTCCCAGTCGTTGGTTTCACTCGAACGAGTCAGCTCCCAGGAATTGGTTGCTTCCGGGAAGTTCACGGAAATGCTTTGCGGCTTTTCAATCTGCAAAAAGGTTTTGTCGAGCCACTGGTCCGGCGCCGGGTTCACCTCGCTCAACGGATCGCTGATCACCGCCACCGTGGTTGAATGAGGAGCGGTCAGCACATAGCGCCCGTCCGGCCAGCCCCCTTCCGGCGCGTCGGGCGAAGGCTGGCTGCTCTGCTGCGTATGCGCCTTGCCCAGCCACAACGTGCGGATGGGCCGGCCGCCGGCAGCATCGAACTCCAGCAACATCGCGGCATTGGTCCCCTGCCCCGGCGGCGCCAGATTCAGCCGCGGCAGTTGCGAAGGCCCCACCGCCTCGGTCTGGACAATTTTCAAATCGCGCAGTTTCAGCAGGAGCTGGCTGATTTGGCTGAAATTGGCCGGATAATCATCGCGTTGCGCGACGCACCAAAGCCCGTTCGTTTTCGCCAGCGTCAAATCATTTGTGCCCTGTTCAATCCGGATTTGTGCCACGTCGTTCACTTGAAAATCACCGAGTAATTTCTGGCCCAGTTCCGGGTTGGGGTTGCTCCAGCCGGCCGTTTGCCGGTGGTAATGCCACCAGGCGGCGCCGCCCAGCACGAGCACCAGCGCCAACAGCACGATGAATTGCTTGCGGTTCATTGGGCCGAAGTCCGTTTGCGTTTCCACGCCGCCAGGCCGAGACCGAAGACGCTGACCAGCGCCGGCATGGCCGCGATGTTGAGCCATTCGATGTGCGTCTGCAACGAAACCACGTCCTGCCGCAAATCCTTTTGCACCTGCTTCAAGTCGCTCCGGGCCTGGGCTTCCTGCTTTTGGAAAGCTTCGATCTGCGCCTGCTGTTCCGGTGACAGGATGTACCGCTGGTTCTGGCTCTTGGTTTGTTGCAACTCGCTCAGCCGCTGCTCGGTCGCCGCCAGACTGTCCTGCAACTCCTTGATCTTGCCCTGATATTGCATCTCGGCCGCCGCCTCCATTTTCTTGATGACGATAAACGGACGGTTCTCCACTCCGCGGCTGCGCATGGCAATGAGGTCGCTGTTGCCGGACATCTGCCCGACCGCGTTCTGCGCAAAACTCAGGTTGTCGTTGAGTTCCACCGCCATGTTGCCAAAGATCGAGTTGACCTGGCGCAAGGCGAACTGGTCGGACAACATGTCCGCATCACCCACCAGAATCACGGTGTTGTCGCCGGTGCTTTCCTTCAAGAAACCGGTGGTCCTGGAAACAGCGTTTGTGCCTTCGGCCGGCGGGCCATCGGGAAAGGCGGTTTTGAATTTGCCGGTCAACTTGATGGCCAGCGCATAGGCAACGCCCGAAGCGCGGAAATTTTTCATAATCTGGTCACCGCTCAAATCGTAGATCATCGCATCGACCAGTTCCGATTCCTTCGTGCTTTTCACCAGGACGGTTTCCTTCAGGCCCGCGGCCGGCACGCCGGTAAAGGCGCCCGCATACGGCAGCCACAAGTCGGTCAAATCGCTCGTGATGATGTCGTTGGTGTTGATGCCCTCGGACGTCACTTCCAAAAATGCCGGGGCGTCGGCGGGCTGGCCGTTCTGATCGGCCACCTGCATTTTGAAATTCAAGTCCGCCACCACCTTGCTGGTGTCAAAATGAACGCCCCACGCCCCGAGCAATTTGTCGAGCGTGGAAGCTCCCGCCCCCGGCCCGCCCATCATCGGATTCTGGCCGCGCGCGTCGGCGATGCTCAGCGGATCAAGGAACGCGATCAATTTGCCGCCGCGCAACACAAACTGGTCAATGGCAAATTGCCCGGCGGCCGTGATGCCGCGCGGATGGATCACCAGCAACACCTTGATGTCGTCATCAATTTTGTCCGTGTTCAGCGGCACCTGCCGGAGGGTGTAATCGCCATTCAATTCATTGATGAGTTCCCACGGCGGCGTACCCTGCTGCCCCTCCTCCTGCATCATCGGATTGGCTTGCTGGCCAAACACGGGCAGCGAACTCATCACGCCCACCACCGGCTTTTGGGGCTGCACCACCCGCGAGATGGCCCGCGAAATGTCGTATTCCAGCAGCCGCTGGCGGTCCGGCGACAGCGCCACCGTCTGCTTGGCGTCCAGCAGGCTCACCGCCAGGCCCAGATAAAATTTGTCTCCGGTCGGCAGCGTCTCCGGCACAATGCCGTCCAGGCGCGCCGAATCCTCCGCGTCCGAATCCGGTTCCGGATCAAATTTTTGAATGACGATTTTGCCATGCGCCGCCTGCTTGTATTCGTTCAGCAAATCCTCCACCTGCCGGGCGTAATTTTCCAGGTAGAGGCTTTCCGCCGTCGGAGTGACGTTGCGCGTGCAGTAAAAGCGGATGGTCACCGGCGTGTCGAGCTTGGCCAGAATCGCCCGGGTGCCGGGCGACAGCGTGTAGATTTTTTCCTGGGTCAGATCCGCCCGCGCCGGGAATTCAGACGCAATCAGATTGATCGCCACCAGCAGCACCGCCATCGCCACGATGCCACCCGCCGAATACAACAGTATTTCAAAGGATTTCTGTTTCATTTCCGGTGTCCGCGCAAAATCACGGCGGTGGTGAACAGGGAAAAGACGATGAGCGACAGGAAGAAGATCACATCACGCGAATCGAGCACGCCTTTTTGGAAATTCTCGAAATGCGTGATGACGCTGCAGGCCGCCACGGCCTGGACGACGACCGGGCTGGCCCAGCCGGAGAGAAACTGGATCACCGGTGAAAAGCCGGCCAGGAGCAGGAAGAGGCACAACACGACCGAAACGATGAAACTCACCACCTGCGACCGGGTCATGGCCGACGTGATGCAACTGACCGCGAGATAGGCCCCGGCCATCAGCCAACTGCCCACGTAGCCGCAGAAAATCACGCCGTTCTCCGGGTGGCCAAGATAATTCACCGTGATGACCAGGGGAAACGTGAGCGCCAGGGCCAGGGCCAGAAACAGCCAGGACGCCAGAAATTTACCGGCAATCGCCTGCCAACTGGTGATGGGCATGGTCAGCAGCAGTTCCAGGGTGCCCACGCGCCGTTCCTCCGCCCACAGCCGCATGCCCACCGCCGGCACCAGGAACAAATAGAACCACGGATGCCAGATGAAAAAGGTATCGAGCGACGCCTGCCCATGCTGGAAGAAGGTGCCCATGCGCGTTCCGACCATGAACGTGAAAAATCCGCACAACAACAGAAAGATGACGATGAACACGTAGGCCAGCGGCGACGCGAAGTAGGCGCTCAGCTCGCGTTTGGTAATGGTCTTGATGTTCGCAATCGCATTCATTCCGACTTCTGACCTCCGACTTCCGGTTTCCGACTTCCGTCCTCGGCCTTCTGGCTCACCGTATCCGGCATGGTCAGGCGGCGAAAAACCTCGTCGAGCCGGCCTTCCTCGACTTGCAACTGTTGAATCCGCCAGCCTTGCGCGGCTTCACCCACTGCGCGCGGCAGTTCACCGTTGGCCACGTTCGCTTTCGGATACACACACGCCGCGACCACGCCGTTGATTTCCTCGAGCACGGCGACACGGCGAGCCTGGGGAATCTGGTGGAGCCGGGCCGACACCGCGGTCGCCGCCACGCCGTTGACGCGCAACGTCACCGCGCCGGCCATGTCCGATTTTTGCCGCAACTCGGCCGGCGTGCCGTTGGCCACGATTTTGCCCCGGTCAATGATGATGGCCCGCGTGCAGACGGCGTCCACCTCCTCCAGAATGTGCGTTGAAAAAATAATGGCCTTGGTGGCGCCCATGCGGCGGATCAAGCCGCGCACCTCGTGTTTTTGGTTCGGGTCCAGCCCGTCGGTCGGTTCGTCCAGCACGAGCACGTCGGGGTCATGAATAATGGACTGCGCGAAACAGGTGCGATGGCGGTAACCCTTGGAAAGCGTTTCGATGCTTTGATGCCGGACACTTTCCAGAAAACACATTTCCACGACGCGATTCACCGCCGCCGTCCGGGCGGCGCCGCGTAACCCCCGGATTTCCGCCGCGAAATTCAGGAAGCCCAGCACCGTCATGTCCGTGTAGGCCGGCGCGTTTTCGGGCAGATAACCGATGAGCCGCTTGGCGGGAATCGGCTTTTCGGTCAGGTCAAATCCGCCCACCGTTACGCGCCCGGCCGACGGCGGCAGAAACCCCGTGATCATCCGCATGGTGGTGGACTTGCCCGCGCCATTGGGGCCCAGGAAGCCAAGCACTTCGCCGCGCGCCACGGAAAATGAAATTCCGTCCACGGCGCGCTTGTTGCCGAACAATTTAGTTAAACCGTCCGCCTGAATCATGCCATTCAACGACCATTAACGACCATTAACGACCATTCCGCCCGGGAAAAAATTCATGAAGCCCAATCAGCGGTTTTGTCTTTGGAAAAGCTTCCACGCGGAACGTTCAAAAAAAATCTGCGCCGCGAAAAAAAACGCCGGGGAACCGGCTTCTGCATCAGCCACCTGACGATCCCAATTCCGTAAGGCGACTGCGCTGCAATCAGGGCTCTTAAATTTCATAACCGCTTCGTCGAAAACATGAAACCGTTCACTTGGCGGTTGACTCCTCCGCCCTCACGGGAAGCAACCAGTCTCTCATTTGCGCCTCATACTTTCATCAGCCAAGGCTTCGGGCGCGGCGGCGGCTTTTTTGCCGATGATTTCCACGCCCTCCCGGAAAAGACCGGGGAATGTGGGGCCGGGGAAGGGAACAGTGTGCCGGGCAACCCCCTCCGGGCATCCCTGCGGCGCGCCGCGCACACGGTCGCCGGGATTTTCAGCGCGACAACGGCAAAAGCAAAAGACAAGGAACTCCTTTGGCGGCAAGCGTAACTTCGACCAGCCTCCGCCAAGGCTACGGCGCGGCAGGCGGGCGGGCTCAACAACGGATGGAAAGGACGTTCGGCGCAATCACACTCTCACCCAAGGCGACGCTCCCTCGCGCCTCAGTCCTTTCCGATCCTTTGGTGGTTAGGCCGCATGTGGGTGAATGCGCTCATTGTGGTATGCAATAATATCGTCTTTGAGCTTATGTTTGTATGTCAAGATGTGGCAAGTCTCGCCTATCTTGATTCTGTCAGCGGCGATGAATAGCGGAATGCCAAAATCAAACATCGCGTGGTGATTGGGACAAAGCACAAGCATATTACGGTGCGTATCTGGACCATCATGTCCACCACCTAAAGGTCTAACGTGGTGAACCTCCACATAGTAACTGCCGGGTGCTGGCTCGATGCGAAGACCGCAAACCTGACACTTATAGTCATAAATTGCCTTTAGCGACCTAGCTGCAACCGTATCTCGAACAATTCGCTGCACACGAGTTTCAATTTTGGCTGGTGCCTCCGAAATGTCGGATGGTGGCTGAACAAACTCTGCGGTAGTCTGAATCTGTGGAAATGCCAGACGAAACCGGCCGTCTCCAACCTTTACGAACTGAACATCACCTCTAAACTTGTCGTAGCCTTCGCAATGCTCTTGGAGAATCTGAAACATCGTGGTGCTGTAATTGTGTGAATCCTTGTATGGAGCGAAATCAGTGCCGCGCTTCTGTGTGACGCGGTCTTTTACATCCGACCAATCGGCTTCACCTCCGAGTTCGGCAAATGCCTGAATCACTTCGGATAATGTGAGATAGTTTGCGGCCATAGTGTGCGGCCTAACGACAAAAAGAAGGCATGAGTTGAGGGAGTTGACGCGGTGGGCGACAACTATTAATGACAGCTAAACCAATAACCTCAATCATGCCTATGAAAACCAATACGCTCGTAAACGCTGAAACGCAAGCAAACCTTGAAACGGCCGTCCGCATCGAACAACTCAAGCTGGGAGTGGACTGGCACGCCGATCATTTCCGGGTGGTCCGGATGAACTCTGACCGGCTCGATTGAGTCCCTGTAAGCCTGTCTCGCCATAGCTTCTGGGCGACGGCGGATGTTTAGCCGGCCCGTCGCGCCGCAGCCTTGGCGAAGGCGGAAGGCCCTCGTCCGCGCTGCCAACCGAAATTAAGTCGGCCTGCCTCGCCGTAGCATTGGCCAAGGCGGGAGTTCCCGGTTCGAGGTCTGCCAACGGAAAAGGGAAAACCTTTTCCGCGTATTATTTTTTTGCCTGTTG
>JAJXYT010000033.1 GCA_021780375.1 bacterium
CAGATCGCGGCTGTTGCCGGTTTGATTGGTGAGGGTGGCCGGCTGCCGGTTGCCGACCAGGAAATTAACCTCGGCCGTGTAGTGCGCCACGCTCCACAAAAGCGTTTTGGCCGCCTGGCTTCGGGCATCGGGCACGTAGCCGACCTCAAAGGTCTGAATCTGGCCGGTGCGATAGCGACGGACCTCGTCAATGGGCCATGGCCACAGCAAATGCCCGCCCGGTTCCAGGACGGGCCGGGCCGCCAGCCGGCCGAAATGCTCCAACACACCCTGTTCGCCGGGATCAATGAACACCACGCACGTGGACAAGAGCAACGCCGCCAATTGCGCCAGGAACAACACCGGCAGGCTTCGGCGGAGCATTTGGAAAAACCAGGTTTCCGACACCTTGAAGCCGAATTGATAATCCAGCGCCTGGGCCGCCGTGGTGAACAGGCTTTCCGGCTGGGCCAGCAGGCCGACGAGCCGGCTGTCGTAAAGCGGCCGGGCGACTTTGCCTTTCACGCGCGGGCGGTAAATTTCCAGCAGCAAGGTCAGGAAAGTCTCCGCCGCCATCAAACCGAGCAGGACGCACAAGGCGCGCGCCAGGTAGGCATCAATCCGGGGAAACTCCGTTTTGACCCCGGCAATGCCGAGGGCCGTCAGAAAACAAATATAAGCGCCGGCCAACAAAAAGCTCGCGCCGGGCCGCAGCAGCCGGTGTTGCTCCAACCGCGCGATGGTCACGGAAAAACGGCCAACCAGGAACAGCACCAGCGCGAAAATGCCGAAAAATGCGAGGGCCGGCATCGCCCGCTCGGGTGCCACGCCGCTGGCCGTTCGGGAAATCCAGCGCCAGAGCAGATACGCGCCGCCGCCCTCCAGCAGCAACAACAGCACGCTGAAGCCCGGCACAAAAAATTTCTCAAACTGTTCGCGGGAGCGTTGCGCGGGGAAAACCTCCGCCTCTTTCGACTCAAACAGCGTGGTTTCGCCCCGGCGGCGGGCGAGTTCCTCCACCTCCAGCTTTTCCAGCCGCTCATTTTCCTCCAGCCGCATCTGGAACCAGCTGGCGAACGTCACCAGCACTCCCAGGCCAAGAAAGAGCGAAGCGGCCTGCCCCGCCAACGAGTTCACGTAGAGGGTCGCGCCAAACGCGGCAATAAAAATCACCAGCGCGGCGGCCAGATTTACCATCCCATGTTTTTGAACATTGCGTTCCACGAAATTAGAAATTTAAAATTAAAAGCGCAAAACCGGAAAACCAGAGGCTTGCGTCAGGGGTCCAAACGTTATTCATTTTCAGTTTTGTCTGGTGCATTGTCTCAGCTCAATTCCCGTTCTTCAAACAGCGCCGTGCCCACGGCCAGTGCCGCGCCCGCGTAGCCGACGGTATAGGCAAACGCCCTGGCCACATAATGCCAATGGAATGTGCTTTTGCCCATATCCAAGGCATCCGCGAGCCAGAAAAGTTGCCAGTTTGGAATGACCGTGTAAAGCGTTGAAGCCCACCAATTGCCTGCCGCCGCGCGCTGGCCAAAGAGATAATCCGACATCAGGCCAATCAAAAAAAACGCCGAACAGACCGCCAGGGTGGGGATGGTGTCCAGCCGGGTCGAACACGCCAACGCCAGCGCCGCCAGAATCCACAGCGCGAACAGGATCAGGATCCCCGCCGGCACCAGCCGCCAGTCCACGTGCCCCTGCGCATAAAAGCCGGTTTCCGATTCCGTGAATCGGAAGATCACAAACGCCGCAATGGTGGCCATCACCACCAGCGCGAAAACCGCGTCGCTGACAAACGGCCGGCGCAGGAAGAAATTGCTGAACCCGCCCAGGGCGTAGGCGATGGCCACCCCGGCCGCGAAAATGCCGAGGGCCACCAGGTCCGTGCTGCCATAGGCGTCGAACGCCATTTTGCTGCAAAGCAGGACGCCGATCAGATCCACGTACGCCAGCACCGTCAACGCCGCCGCCAGCCCGGCGAATTTGGCCAGCAGAAACTGTGCGCGACCGATGGGTTTGGACAGCACGGCCAGCGCCGTGCCCACGCGGATTTCGCGCGCCAGCGACGCCGAGGCGCTCAGCACCGCGCCGAACAATCCCGCCAGCAGCATCACCGCCAGCGCACTGTTTTTGACCAGCTTCGATTCATCGCCGAACGCGAAATAGTACGGCACCGCCAAAAAAAGCTCAAAGAGCACCGACCCGGTCATCAACAGCAAAAAGACCGGCTGCCGGACCAATTCCATGAAGGCATTGGTGGCGATAGTGAAAAATTGTCGCATTTAAAGTCCGAACAGCTTACGAATCCGGGGACAAATTGCCAGCGGTTAATCCATTCGACACACAGGTCATGATTGCGTTTCCAGGAAAATGGAGCGTCTGGAGCGCTGTTTCGTTCAAAATGCAATTCATTATCGTCTTGACGCTGGCCTGAGTTCTTGGCACAGGCTGGCAAAATCCAACAACCCGGTGTGAACGGAACAGTCAATCCGCTGCTCTACGCCTTCATCGCCAAAATCTGCGATATCGTCGGAGCGCCCGCGCCAAAGCGGATTGACATGGATTGTCAACTGAACGCCTCCGCCAGTTTTTATCGCGGTTTTCGTGGTATGCTGGGCAACGATTTGGTACTGACCATCGGCCTGCCGCTGGTCGCGAATCTTTCGACGCGCGAACTGGCCGGCGTTATCGCCCACGAGTTCGGCCATTTCACGCAGGGCGCGGGGATGCGGTTGTGTTACGTCATCCGCTCGATCAATTTTTGGTTCGCCCGCGTGGCCTGCCAACGCGATGCCTGGGATGAGGCCCTTGAAAATTGGTCCAGTGACGTGCGGGATGGCCGGGTGGCGATCCTCGTCTGGTCGGTGCAAATCGCCGTCTGGTTCTCGCGCCTGATTCTGAAACTCCTGATGCTCATCGGCCACATCGTTGCCGGCTTCATGCTGCGACAGATGGAGTACGACGCCGACGCCTGGCAAATCAAAGTCGTCGGCAGTGAAACCTTCGAGGCCACCCACCGCAAACTGGCTACGCTCGAAGCGGCGCTGGCGGGGACTTACCAACAAATCCGGCTGCGATGGAAAAAGGACCATCACTTGCCCGACAACTTAAGCGAACTGCTGCGTCAAACCCATGAAAGCCTGCCGCCGGCCGTCCTTCAAAATATTGATGACACACTCGGTTTCCACCGGACCAGTCTTTTTGACTCGCACCCGTCGCCCGCCGACCGGATCCGCCGGGGGCGCATGTCCGGCGAGGCGGGGATTTTTCACAACGTCCGCCCTGCGTCGTCCCTTTTCGCCAGTTTTGAGCATCCGGCGCGGTTTGTGACGTTGCTGCATTACACTGACAATCTGGGCATTCCCGTTACCAGCCAGAGGTTGCTGCATGTCGAATCCACGCAACCGAAGGCCGCCCGGGGCTATGCCGCTGCCGCAAACAGCCCGGCGGACGATTACGCCAATCACCTTGAAACGATGGATGCGCTGGCGGTGTTTGACCGGGTCGTGGCGGTCACGAAATCGGCGGGCGAAACGCCGGCGTTGTCGCAGGCGCTCGACGCGCAGAAAAAAATAGTCAATTCGTTTGTTGCCGGGTCGCCAGCGGAAACGAAAACTGTTACTATCAGGCCGGCGCTTCAACTGGCCAGGCGGCAAAGTCATCCGGCCTCAAACGAAATTGAATCACTCCGGCAAAATTCGTTCCGGTGGTTGGTTGATTACCGAAAAATGGTGGATCAATTGGTGGAAATTGCCGGGGCGGCAGGGGGAACCTCCGGGTGATACGACGACCTGTTATGGCATCGCCCGCGCAATCGCGTTCCACCAGAGGTCGTGCAATTCGGTTACCGGGGCGCCGAATTCGCCGGGGGCGGTCCTGATCATCAACCGGTCCCCGCCGACCTTGCCGATGGCGACCGCCGGAACGCCCATCAGCTTCGCGCGCTCCATGACTTTCACCGCATCGAGCGGCTGACAGGTGATGACCACGCGGCTTTGGGTTTCGCCAAAGAGCAGGGCGTCGATCCGGTGGGGCGAGGCTGCTGACGAGCCGCCGTCCCCTTGTCCATCGGCTTGCGGGGACGCTCGCCCCACCGAGGACAAATCCACGGTTGCCCCGATCAGCCTTGGCGTTTCGCGCGCGACGAGCTGGCTGATGCAGCTTTCGGCAAGGCAGACTGCCAGGCCGCCTTCGCTGCAATCGTGCGCGCTTTTCACCAGGCCGCTTTGAATCAAGCCGAGCAGCGTCGTGTGCAGCGTTTTGGCCGTTTCCAGATCACAACGCGGCGGCGTGCCGGTTTTCATTCCATGAACCGCTTGTAACCAGGCCGAACCGCCGAGGCCGAGCAATGGATCGTTCGTATCCACCGGTTCGCCGAGCAGGATGAGGGTGTCGCCTTCGTCCTTGAACCATTGCGTCGTGATGTGCTCCGGTTTTTCAATGAGGCCGACCATCGCGACGGTCGGGGTGGGGTCGATCGGCCCGGCCGGACTCTGATTGTAGAGCGAGCAATTGCCGCCGGTCACCGGCGCGTTGAACGCCTGGCAGGCCTCCGCGAGCCCGCGCACGGATTCCTTGAGCTGCCAGAACAATTCCGGTTTCATCGGATTGCCGTAATTCAAATTGTCCGTCACTCCCAGCGGAGCGGCGCCGGAGCAGGCCAGATTCCGCGCCGCCTCGGCCACAACAATTTTCCCGCCTTCGTAGGGATCGAGATAGACGTAAGCACCGTTGCCGTCCACCGTCAGCGCGATGAGTTTTTCGGAGACGGCCGGGACACGCCCGGCCCCGAAAGCATCCGGGGTGAACTGCGCGTCCTGGCCGGGCGGCCGCCCGGCCCTGCCAGGTTCAGGCAAAGAGTCAGATTTAATCCGCAGCACCGCGGCGTCGCTGCCGGGGCAAACCGCCGAACCGTCGCGCACCATGTGGTCGTACTGCCGGTAAACCCAGTTCTTCGAGGCAATGGTCGGCCACGATAAAAGCTTTTTCAAATCGGCCATCGGCATCTGACCATCGGCAATCCCATCAAGTCGGAACGCCTGCACTTCCTTCAAATACTCCGGTGCTTGTGCTTCCCGCTCATAAACCGGTGATTCATCGGCGATTTTCCTGGCCGGAATGTCAGCGACGACCCGGCCGTGCTGTTTCACGACCATACGGCCGGTGTCGGTGACGAAACCGATTTCCGACCACGGCAAATCCCATTTGTCAAAGATGCGTTTTACTTCGTCCTCGCGGCCTTTATGGACGATGATGAGCATCCGTTCCTGCGATTCGGACAGCATGAGATCGTAGCTCGTCATGTTCGGCGTGCGTTGCGGCACCCTGTCCAATTCGATTTCAATCCCGGTGCCCGCGCGGGCGGCCGTCTCGCAGGTTGAGCAGGTCAGCCCGGCCGCGCCCATGTCCTGGATGCCGGCGACCGCGCCGGTGGCCAATAATTCGAGGCACGCCTCGCACACGAGCTTTTCCATGAACGGATCGCCGACCTGGACCGCGCCGCGCTGTTGCTCGGCGGATTCCTCGGTCAAATCCTGCGAGGCGAACGCGGCGCCCGCGAGGCCGTCGCGGCCGGTGGGCGGGCCGACGTAGAAAACCGGATTGCCGATGCCTTTGGCCGCGCCGCGCGCAATTTGCTCGTGCCGCAACACGCCGAGGCAGAAGGCATTGACCAATGGGTTGCCTTCGTAGGATTTGTCGAAATAGACCTCGCCCGCGATGGTCGGAATGCCGAAGCAATTGCCGTAATGCGCGATGCCGGCCACCACGCCCGCAAACAGCCGGCGATTGTTCGCGATTTGGTTTTGCGCCCCATTTTTCTCCGCAGCCGCCGACGTGAGTCGGCTCGGACTTATTTCGGGATTTGAAGTGAGCGGACTAACGTCCGCTGCTACATCCTTAACAATCGGTCCGAAACGGAGCGAATTCACCGAGCAAATCGGCCGCGCGCCCATGGTAAAGATGTCGCGCACGATGCCGCCGACGCCGGTGGCCGCGCCCTGGAACGGTTCAACCGCGCTCGGATGATTGTGCGACTCAATCTTGAAGGCGATGGCGAGACCGTCGCCGATATCAATGATGCCGGCGTTTTCCTCGCCGGCGCCGACGAGGATTTTCCTGGATTTGGTCGGAAAGGTTTTGAGCAGCGGGCGGGTATTTTTGTAGCTGCAATGCTCGCTCCACATCACCGAGAAGATGCCCAGTTCGGTGTAACTCGGCACCCGGCCCAGCAGATCGAGGATTTTCTGATACTCGTCGGGCGTGAGGTTGTGTTGGGCAACCAGTTCGGGGGTGATGGCGGGTTCGGTCATTCGGCAATAAATGATTTTAAAACGACGGCGCAGGATGCGCCATTTTCGTGCGCGAAACAAGCAAATCAAGCAACGCCCGCTGTGATCGATTGGGGGACAGGACTTAAGGCGTGTCACGCAAATGGATCAGGAGACCGTGGAGCAGGGCGGTCGCGACCCGGCCAGCCGCGACCCACGGAGACAGGCGCGACGCCTGTCCTGCGTCAACGGCACGGCATACTCCACCGCTCCATCTGAGTCGTTCCGGTGGGGGGAGAAGGCCGGGATGAGGGCGGGCGTTGAATAGACCTGGTTTCGGGCTGGACTCCCCATCTTTTAGCCCCTTTGCCTTTGTGTTAAAATCTGTATTGTCAGGTCAATGCACTCGCAGCGCATCGGGATTGTCGGCGGCGGCGCGGCCGGGTTTTTTGCCGCGCTGGCATGCGCGGAAGCTGAACGCGGCGCTGAAATTTTCATCTTCGAAAAAACGTCGCAGTTTCTTTCCAAGGTCAAAATTTCCGGCGGCGGCCGGTGCAACGTCACCCACGCCTGTTTTGATGAACGCGAATTGGCCGCCCGTTTTCCCCGGGGCGAGCGGGCATTGATCGGGCCGTTCAAGCAGTTTCAGGCGGGCGATACCGTGGCCTGGTACGCCGCCCACGGTGTGAAACTGAAAACCGAAAGCGACGGCCGGATGTTTCCCGTGACGGATTCGTCGCAGACGATCATGGATTGTCTGCTCGGCGCGGCGCGCCGGGCGGACGTGAAGCTGCTGACGAATTGCGGCGTGGAAAACATCACCAGAAAGCCGGACGGACGTTTTGCGTTGACGCTCGCAAGAAATTTTTCCCCCGCTCCTCCGCCTCCGGAGGAGCGGGCCGGGACGAGGAGGTCATTAAGATCAAATCCCCGCGCTGCCACCCGCGCCCCGCTCGGGCGGGGCGCGGGAGAGGAATTCGCGAAGGAGGGAATCATTTGTGACAAAATTTTACTGGCCACGGGCGGCTGCCGGACCCCCGCGTTGGGGCAACTGGCGGTTTCGCTCGGTCACACGCTGGAACCGCCGGTGCCCTCGCTGTTCACATTTCACATCGAAACACCGTGGCTGCGGGCGCTGGCCGGCGTGTCGGTCGAAATGGCCGAAGTATCCGTTCCCGGAACAAAACTCCGCGAGCGCGGCGCGCTGTTGGTGACGCATTGGGGTCTGAGCGGCACGGCCATTCTCCGGTTGTCGGCGTGGGGCGCGCGGCAGTTGCACGAATTGAATTATTCCTTTCCGCTCCAGGTGAACTGGCTGCCGCTGCTGAACGCGGAAAAACTCGTAATGGAGCTGGAGGCGCGGCGCACTTCGCAACCGGCAAAAATGATCGTCAATTCGCCGATCCCCTCGCTGCCGGCGCGCCTTTGGGCACAACTCGTCCAGGCGTCCGGTGTCTCGCGCGCGACGAGATGGTCGGCGCTCTCACGGGCTGCGCAGCACAAGCTCGCTCAGCAGTTGCGGCGCACGGAATTTACCGTGAGCGGGAAGAGCCTGAACCAGGATGAGTTCGTGACGTGCGGCGGAGTCCGGTTGAGCGAGGTGAATTTCAGCACCCTGGAGAGCCGGATTTGCCCCGGGCTGTTTTTTGCCGGCGAGGTGCTGGACATTGACGGCATCACCGGCGGCTTCAATTTCCAGGCGGCCTGGACGACCGGTTGGATTGCCGGACGGGCCATGGCGGGAACGGGTGCCCAAGGGGCAGGACGTGACGATGTTTCGCCTCCGGCTGTTTCCGGATTTATTTCATCAGCTGGGTCTTGAATTCCGCCAGCCGGTCATCGTAGAAGTCCATGGATTTCGGGGTGGTGGTCACCGTCGCATCGTAATTCACGAGGGTGACCAGCGTGCTGTAGGTGGCGATGTCGTGAACCGGCAGCACGGCGCGGATGCCGCCGGCCGGGCCCATCCGGGAGTAGCAGTCCTGCTCATGGATTTGCGGCACGAGGATGAGGCGATAGCCCAGCTTGCTCAAAAAATTCCGATAAGAGTTGGTCGTGACAATCGCGCCGTGCATCGCCGCGGCGTCCATGTGCAACTGGTCGAGGACGGCTTTCAGGATTTTGAATTGGTCGTGCGACAGGAGGCGGTCAAAATGTTGCTCCACCGTTTCAGTGACCTGAGTTACGTCAGGCAACGGCGTGCTGATGATTGCTGGTTTCTTGGCCATAAAATTTGGGGTCGAAAACAAACCTTGATCCGGCGCGCTGGGCGGGAACAGGGTCATTATCGTTCACAACGGGCGGAATGTCCATGATTCATTTGCGGCTGACGGATTCACCGGAATGGCTTCGTTGACGCATCTGGAGATCTTCATGGTGTGATTTTTCGCGCATTCGTGCGAGTGGCAGGAAATAAGTGTTTCATGGCATTGTCGGTTAACAGACCTGCATCAGCAGGCGAGCGACTGCCATGCACTGGCCCAACGGCTCCCCCTCCTGCCACATTACAATCGCGGCTGGCCGTGCGGAGGCCATGTGCGGTTCCACGTGAGCGTCCAAAGGTCCGGCAGCTTGACCAATGCCGCATGACCATCGTCAAAACTCACATTCACACCCCAGTTGTGCGGCAGTGGCGCGAACGGACCTGTGTTTTGCGGCGTTGAAGCAGGAAACTTTGGCCCATGCCGGGCAATGACGACATTGGCAGTGCGCAAATCAAGCCCATAGCCACCGAAAAGGTTTCCCGGCGGGTCATTCGTTTGCGGTGCGACATACATCCAAGTCCCATCTTCTTGAGGAACGATTCTGGTGGATGGTTTTTCAGAAGAATTTGGCGAAATATCGCAACAGTCGTTCCGGATGCGATCTCCCTCCGTACGGCCTCCGGCGGGTTGTTGATTGGATCTGTTGTCAGCAGCGCAAACAAGTCGGGTGTTTCCAATGCCCGCAAGGTTCTGTCATGTATTTGCTTGTTTGGCAGAGGCTCAAAAGCGCCA
>JAJXYT010000145.1 GCA_021780375.1 bacterium
TGCAGGTGCGGCCGCTTTGCTCTTGACAATTGCGTTGACTTTCAGGATAAGCAGTTCTTAGCAACGGTTGTCGTTTCGACCCAGCATCAACCTGTGCTTGGGAAGAAGCTTCAACTGAGATAAACCAAAGAGCAGGAGTCATTTATGAAAAACAGCGCCTTCCTTGTGCCGGTTGCACTGGCACTTTTCCTAACTCTCAACCTCCAACCCTCAACCGCTCATGCTCAAGGCACGGCCTTCACCTACCAGGGCCGATTGGACGACGGCGGCGCGCCAGCCAACGGGAGCTACGACTTCCGGTTCCGGCTGGCCTCCGATCCGCTGGCCAACAACTACGCCGGCTCCGCTAACCTGACCAACGGCATCGCCGTCAGCAACGGGCTGTTCACCACCACGCTGGATTTCGGGCCGGGCATTTTCACCGGCAGCAATTACTGGCTGGAGGTGGACGTGCGGACCAACGGCGGCAGCAGCTACACCGCCCTCAGTCCATTGCAGGCGTTGACGCCCACGCCCTATGCCATCATGGCCAATTCGGCGAGCAACCTGCTGGGCGCGCTGCCGGCCGGGCAAATCAGCGGCACGATTGCCAGCGCCGCGCTGCCGGCCAGCCCGAGTTTCCCCGGTGTGGTCACGGCCGACGCATTTTCCGGCAACGGCGCGAACGTGACCAATGTGAACGCCGCGACGCTGGGCGGGTTGAGCGCGCCAAATTTCTGGCAACTGGGCGGCAACAACGTGGCGGGCGGCCAGTTCCTGGGCAGCACCAACAACCAGCCGTTGGAGCTTTGGGCCGGTGACCTCCGTGCTTTGCGGTTGGAACCCGGAACCGGCGGCTCTGGCGCGCCCAATGTCATTGGTGGTTCACCGCTGAATTACGTTTCAGTCGGCGTGGAGGGCGCGACCATCGGCGGCGGCGGGGCGACGAATTATTTCGGTTCGAGTTACACCAATTCGGTGACGGCCGCCTTCGGCACGGTCGGCGGCGGCGCCAACAACACCGCCAGCGGCCCCATGGACACGGTCGGCGGCGGCTATGCCAACCAGATTGCTGGCGATTCTCGCAACGAAGGCTTGTCGGTGATCGCCGGGGGCTACAACAATTCTATTTTGACCAACGCCGATTATTCCGCAATCGGCGGCGGCCTAGACAACCGAATCTACGGCGACACCAATGACTTCGGCACCGGGGTGATTGCCGGAGGCGACGCCAACACGATTAACAGCAACTCCTGGAATTCCTTTATCGGCGGCGGCTTAGGGAACACCATCGGCAGCATTTGCGACTATTCCCTCATCGGCGGCGGCTACAACAACACGGCCAGCTCCGCCGTGGCGGTGGTGGGTGGCGGCAGCGAAAACACCGCCAGCGGCTCCGCTTCTGTTGTCAGCGGCGGCTACAACAACACGGCCAGTAATGCCTGGGCGACGGTGCCCGGCGGCGCTGCTAATGTTGCCGGCGGTGACTACAGTTTTGCCGCCGGGCGGGAGGCGCTGGCGCTCTATCAAGGCGATTTCGTCTGGGCGGATTCCCGGAACGCGCCGTTCGTTTCCACCGGCACTAACCAGTTCCTTATCCGCGCGGCGGGCGGCGTGGGCATCGGGACGAACAACCCTGCCGCCGTGCTGGACGTCGCCGAAAGCGGCGGCTACCCCAATTTCCCGCAGTTGCGCCTGGACCAGCAGGCCAGCGGGGATTACGCTCGGCTTCGCTTTGCTTCCGCCAACGTCCCCTACTGGGACATCGCGGTGGGCGGCGCATCCGACACCATGAATTTCTACTACAACGGAAATGGCGGCAATCTCGCCACCCTTGATACCAACGGCGACCTTACGACTGCGGGCACCGTCACGGCCAACGGCGTGTTGCTGACCAGCGACCGGAACGCCAAGGAAAATTTTGCGCCGCTCGACCCACAAGCCGTGCTGGCCAAAGTCGCCGCATTGCCGGTGAGCGAATGGAATTACAAATCCGATCCAGCGAGCCTGAAACACCTCGGTCCGATGGCGCAGGATTTTCATGCGGCCTTCGGCTTGAACGGCAGCGATGACAAACACATTTCGGTGATAGATGAAGGCGGCGTGGCACTGGCGGCCATCCAGGGATTGAATCAAAAACTCAACAAAAGAGACGCCGAGATTCAACACCTGAAACAACAAAATGAAGCTTTGGAAAAACGATTGGATAATTTTGAAAAAATGATAAAATCATTCACACAGAATTGAGGTAACAATGAAAAAGCTCATTCTCTTCACCCTCTTGGCGTCGGCCTTCAGCCTTCGGGCATTGGCGCAGCAATATTCAATTGACTGGTATAAGGTCGCCGGTGGCGGCGGCACAAGCAGCAACGGCCAATATACCGTCAGCGGCACCGTCGGCCAGCACGACGCCGGCGGCCCCATGACCGGCGGGAATTATTCACTCACGGGTGGATTCTGGGCGCTTATCTCCGTAGTGCAGACCGCGGGCGCCCCGACCCTCTACATCAGTCACTCCGGCAATACCGTGACGGTTTACTGGCAGGATGTACCCGGCTGGAATTTGCAGCAGAATGGCAATCTGGCTACTCCGGGCGCCTGGACCGCGAGCGGTTACGGCATCACAACCAACAACGGCACCAACAGCATCACCCTCACTTCGCCCGCGGGAAATTTATTCTTCCGATTGAGCAATCCGTAGCCAGGCAACGATCAAAAAGGATGCGCCGGTTGCATGACGGCGCATCCTGTTGACAAGCGGGTACGGCCGCGAATCCCACCAAGGGAGAGGCATTTAATTCAAAACAATCCAGCTTGATTCCCCGCGGCAGGTTTCAACCCCAGTTTCTTGTAGCTGGATTCCGTCGCCACGCGACCTTGCGGCGTCCGGTTCAAATATCCTTCCATGATGAGATACGGCTCATAGACCTCTTCAATCGTGTCCGGTTCCTCGCCCACCGCGACGGCGAGCGAATTCACGCCCACCGGTCCGCCGCCGAATTTCATGATGATGGCTTCCAGGATGCGCTTGTCCATTTCGTCAAGGCCACTCTGGTCAATCTCCAGCATGGCCAGCGCCTTGTCGGCGACCTCGGCAGTGATGCGGCCGTCGTGCCGGACCTCCGCATAATCGCGCACGCGCCGGAGCAGGTTGTTGGCGATGCGCGGCGTGCCGCGGCTGCGCCGGGCGATCTCATGCGCGCCCGCCGGCTCGATTTCCACCTTCAACAGGCGCGCCGAACGGACGATGATTTTTTCCAGATCCTCGGCGACGTAATAATCCAGCCGTTCGCGCACGGCAAAGCGCGTGAGCAAGGGCGCGGTCAGCAGTCCGCTGCGCGTGGTCGCGCCGATGAGCGTGAAGCGCGGCAGGTTCAGCCGCACGCTGCGCGCGTTCGGCCCCTGGTCAATGATAATGTCCAGTTTGAAATCCTCCATCGCCGGGTACAGATATTCCTCGATGGTTTTTTGCAGGCGATGAATTTCGTCAATGAACAGCACGTCGCCCTCTTCGAGGTTCGTCAACAGACCGGCTAAATCGCCCGCCTTCTCAATCGTCGGCCCACTCGTGCTTTTGAGATTGGCGCCCATGGCCCTGGCCAGGATGTTGGCGAGCGTGGTCTTGCCGAGGCCGGGCGGGCCATTCAGCAGGATATGGTCGAGCGCTTCCTTGCGCTTTTTGGCGGCGGCCACGGCGATTTCCAGCCGCTCCTTCACCTTGGGCTGGCCGGTGAACTCGGAAAAGAGCGACGGGCGCAGCGTCAGCTCCAACGCTGCGTCGGGCTTGTTCAAAGTGGAAACCGGCCGGTCAGACATTGGGTTGAGCATGGGAAATGCGCCGTCCGGCGGCAAGCGAGAAGCGCGCGCGGGAAAATCCCCGCGTAGCGGCTTTCGGCAGAAAGCCGCCTGCGTCGCAGCGGAATTTGCGGCGCTCTTCCGAGACGCCGCCACGTCACGGCCGGAGAACGAGCGAACCACTTGCGCTCAAGGCGCATTGGGTTTCGATTTTATTCCGCGGAGCAAACAGCACCACGTGGAGGCTTCGGAAAATATCCGGGCCGGCGTACGGTCCATCGGTCTTCCAGCTCAACCGGCCGGTTTTGGCCTGCCAAACAAACGTGGTGCGGCGGACCTGCCCTTTCAGATAGTCCGTGGTCTCGCCGTCGTCTTCAAACAGGGTGAAGGCCGCATCCTTGCCGGGATAGATTTGCAATTCCAACGGGCCACCGGGAAGCTGGCTGGTGTGCTGAATGACCGGGCCCAGCGGCAGAATGGAGCCAGCCCGGACGTAAAGAGGAATTTCATCAAGCCCGGCCGTGACTTCCAGGGTGCGTTTTCCTTTCAAGGGACGGTTGGAACCGAAGGCATACCAGCGGCCGGCGGGAAGATAGACCGAACGTTTGCCGCCGGGCTGAAGAATCGGAGCGGCCAGGAGTGAATCGCCCATCATCCATTCGTCAGACAGGTCGGCAACTCTGGGATCATCGGGAAATTCCATGCACAACGGCCGCATCAGGGGCAGGCCCGTTTGAAACGTTTCATGCGCAAGACTGTAATAATACGGAATCAGGCGATAGCGCAAGTCCAGCGCATCGCGAATGGCGTACAGCGCGTTGGTGCCATACAACCAGGGGAAGCGCGGCGTGCTGTTGATTTCTGAATGGGAGCGCATGACGGGAAAAAAGACCCCGGCTTCCATCCACCGGGACAGCAATTCGGGGGAAGGATTTCCCAAGAACCCGCCGATGTCGCAGGCCCCATAGGGCATTCCGGCCAGGCTCCAGTTCAATAAACTGGTCGGGGTTTCAGCCAGCGCCGGCCACGAACTCCGGATATCGCCGGTCCACGCCGCCGCGCCCAGCCGTTGCAGTCCTGGAGAAAAGGCGCGATTCAGCGTCCACAGCCGCTGGCCGGGTCGGTATCGCTGCCAGGCTTCCGCCTCGGTTAAATTCCAATAGAAATAAGTGGTGTAGGTGCCCTCGCCTTCATCATTCCACCAACCGTCAATACCATCCCGGAGCAGGCTGGCTGACTGCGTGACATACCATTCACGCAAACCAGGATTGGCAAAATCCACGTCTCGCGCCTGGAATTTTTCGGCGGGTTTCCCGGGAAGATTCCAGCGATTGGAACGAACCATCGCCAGCGAATCGGCATTGCCCAGGCGTGGCTTGCGGATGCCGACAAAATGCACGCCTTGATTTTTGTAGTCCTGGATTTGCCTGGCCGGCTCGGGGAAAAGATTGGTGTTCCACCCGAAATCGGTGTAACCAGGGACACCTTCCGGCGGCACCTCGTAATCCGGTTCGGTGGTGAACCATTCAAAATCGTAAATGAACGCGTCCACGGGAATTTTCAGTTCCGCAAAATGTTTCAACGTGTCCTCAATGTACGCGCGATTCTTCCAACCCCACCGGCTTTGCAGATAGCCAAACGCCCAGCGCGGCGGAACGGGCGCAAACCCGGTCAGGCGGGCATAGGCTTCGGCGGCTTCCTTCAGTGAAACCGCCGGCATGAGATAAAGTTCCGCCTCCGGGCCCGGAAACGTCCAGGTGAGGTATTCGCCATTGGTCGCGCCCTGCCAGCGGGCAGGCTGGTTGTCATCGGCCGTCACGGCCAGAACCGCATAACCGGCGGCCGACCAGTAATAAGGAATGACCGCCCGGCCATTGGAGACTCCGGTTGTCGCTTGGGATTGTTGCAGGGTGTCAGCGCCATTGCCGCACCCATAAACGCGGATGGGTTGATGCCGGTTCCAACCGAGCCTGATGGTGACGTTGGTATTTCCAGAAGCAGTTTCCTGATCCAACCCGCCCATCTCGTGCCGGGGAATCAGCACCTTGCCCCCGGCGTTCAGCAACGTCCATTCACCCGTCCGGGGGCTGATCAACAACTCACCGGCTTTTGTCCGGATACCAATCATCCCGTGTTCTCTGACCATCTGCCAGGGAATCGGGTTGGCGGCGTTGGTATCGGCCAGAAACGAAGACGGAATGAACCGGGGAGAACCACCATACGCAACACTCAAGCGCAAGGCTTCCGCCGCCGCCGCCGCCAGTTCCACCTGAGCCGACCCGAATTTAATCAGCAGACCGCCCTGCGTCTTTTCGACATTTTCCTGGGCCTGGACCGGATTGATCCCGGTCGAGAAAACCAGACTCAGCAACAGGATGCACCCGGACGGCGAAAAACAACCAATGACCGGCTTGGACATATTCATGATGGATTTTTCACGCAATAAAAATTCTGACAGCAGACAGCGATACCGAAAATTCCAACACCCGCAAGGTTTGTTTAACACGGAAATCGCCCGTCTCCCTGTGGGCTCGGCGATGGAAAATGCGCCGCCCGCGGCAAGCGCGATTCCATGACCACCCCCAACGCGCGGCCTTGGGTAAACACTTTTTGCCACAATTTTGGCAAAAAATGCTGGATAACAAAGGTTGTCTGCGGCAAGCTGCGTCGGCTTTATGGGACGTTACCAAACACCTTTCCGCCTCGCGATGTTGTTGGCCGCACTGTCTTGCGCGACCAATGCCTTTGCCGGAGACGCAGATATCAACCTGCCGCCGTTGCAAGACGTGTCCTTTTTCGGCGGCGCCTTGAGTGGCCATGCCGTGCTGCTTTTGGGTCTGGCGGTGTGTGTGATTGGCGCGTTGTTCGGGCTTTTTCAATACAAACAGACCTGCGCACTGCCAGTGCATCCGGCGATGGGCAACGTTTCCCACATCATCTGGGAGACGTGCAAGACCTACCTGTTGCAACAGGGGAAATTTCTGTTGGCGCTCTGGATTTTGATCGCGCTGTGCATGGTTTACTACTTCATCGGGCTGCCTTGGAACGATCCCGCCAAAACCCATGGAGAATTGATTGGCAACGGTGTGGTAATCCTTGCCTGCTCGGTTCTGGGCATTCTGGGCAGCTACGGCGTGGCGTGGTTCGGCATCCGCATCAACACCACCGCCAACAGCCGCGCCGCGTTCGCCGCGCTCAAGGGTGACGGGCTGAAAACGCTCACCATCCCGTTGCAATCCGGGATGAGCATCGGGCTGCTGCTCGTTTGCGTCGAACTGTTCTGCATGTTGGGCATCCTCCTGTTTCTGCCGCGCGAACTGGCCGGGCCGTGTTTCATCGGCTTCGCCATCGGCGAATCCCTCGGCGCGGCGGCCCTGCGTATCGGCGGCGGTATTTTCACCAAAATCGCCGACATCGGCGCGGACCTGATGAAAATCGTCTTCAACCTGCCCGAAGACGATCCGAAAAATCCCGGCGTCATCGCCGACTGCACCGGTGACAATGCGGGGGATTCCGTCGGCCCGACGGCGGACGGTTTTGAAACCTACGGTGTGACCAGCGTGGCGCTGATTGCGTTCCTGGCCCTGGCCCTGGCGACCGCGCCGGCCCTGTGCGCCAAGCTCATCATCTGGATTTTCGCCCTTCAAAGCCTGATGGTGCTCACATCTCTGTTTTCGTTTTTTGTGAACCGGCTTTCCAATGGCGTGCGTTATGCCGGCAAAAAGGATTTCAACTGGGAATCGCCGCTGACCGATTTGGTCTGGCTCACGTCCATTCTCTCCATCGTCGTCACGTTCATGGCCAGCAAACTGTTGCTCGGCGATTTTACCGACGCGACCGGTGCGCCGCTGCCGAACCTGTGGTGGGTGCTGGCCGGTATCATGTCCTGCGGCGTCCTCGCCGGCGCGCTGATCATGGAATTCACCAAGATTTTTGTCAGCACCAACTCACGCCACGTCCGCGAAGTGGTCAACGCCTCCGGCCACGGCGGCGCGTCGCTGAACATCCTGTCCGGCTTCGTGGCCGGCAATTTCTGCGCGTTCTGGATGGGGCTGGTCATCCTGGCGCTGATGTTCATCGCCTGCTTGTTCTCGCAAAACGCCGACCTGCTCGCGCTCATGCCGGCGCAGTTCCAGTTTGCCGCGCCGATTTTTGCGTTCGGCCTGGTCGCGTTTGGTTTTCTGGCGATGGCGCCGGTCATCATTGCCGTGGACAGCTTCGGCCCGGTCACCGACAACGCGCAATCGGTCTATGAATTGAGCCGGATTGAAGCCGTCCCGGACGTCGCCGCGGAAATCGAGAAGGATTTCGGGTTCAAACCCGACTTTGCCAACGCCAAGCTCGAACTGGAAAAGGGCGACGGCGCGGGCAACACCTTCAAGGCCACCGCCAAGCCGGTGCTCATCGGCACGGCGGTCGTCGGCGCGACCACGATGGTCTTCGGCATCATCCTGCTGCTGAACAATACCGTCGCCCATGGCAGGGTGATCGAGATGTTGAGCCTCGTGCGGCCCGAAATCATCCTTGGCCTGCTGATGGGCGGCGCGGTGATTTACTGGTTCACCGGCGCTTCCTGCCAGGCCGTCGTCACCGGCGCCTATCGCGCGGTGGTGTTTATCAAGGAACATCTCAACCTCAACAAGGCCGAAGCCTCCATCGCCGACAGTAAACGGGTCGTTGAAATCTGCACCATCTACGCGCAGAAAGGCATGATCAACATCTTCATTGTTGTCTTCTGCATGGCGTTGGCGCTCTCCTTCTTCAACCCTTATTTCTTCATCGGCTATCTCGTGGGCATCGCGTTTTTCGGCTTGTTTCAGGCCATCTTCATGGCCAACGCCGGCGGCGCCTGGGACAACGCCAAGAAAATCGTGGAAGTGGATTTGAAACAAAAAGGCACGCCGCTGCACGCCGCGACCGTGGTGGGTGATACCGTGGGCGACCCGTTTAAAGACACCAGCTCGGTGGCGATGAATCCCATCATCAAATTCACGACGCTCTTCGGCCTGCTCGCCACGGAAATCGCCGTAACGATGACCAACCAGAGTCTGAAAACGGGCATCGGCGTGTTCTTCCTCCTCATCGCGCTGGTTTTCGTTTACCGCTCGTTCTACGGAATGCGAATTCCGGAAGACAAAAAGGGCGGGAACTGATTTTGCCAGGCGAAACCGTCGTGCCCTGGCCTGCCAGTTTGCTTCAAATAAAACTCAAAAACCGTTGCCCCAGTTTCCAGATTGGCGGTCATGTCTGTCATGCAGCGCTCCATCCAGGTCGGCTGGCCATTGCACGTCCTTTTCACCGAGGACGTCTTCAATCCGGCCAATCCGGTTTTGAAAGACGTGCCGGCCGACGGCGTGCCACGCAAAGCCTTGCTCGTCCTCGATGCCGGTCTGGCCGGCCATCACCGGAACCTCGGACTGCCGCACAAGATTGAATCCTGTTTTTAAACACACGCCGCCGCGCTGCAA
>JAJXYT010000013.1 GCA_021780375.1 bacterium
TTTGGCTTCCTGAAGTAATCGGTATTTGCAACATAACTTGTTCCGACTATCATAATATCTATGAAAACCACTCTTAAGCCAATGACTGCAGAAGCTATAAATGTTCTTCCTAAAAAGAACATGGCTTATAGATCGCCTCTTAGGTATCCCGGTGGCAAACAAAAAGCTATCGATCAGATATCCAGAATGTTTCCAGCTACAGCCAAAGAGTATAGAGAACCTCTTGTTGGTGGAGGGAGTGTCTATTTCTTTGCAAAATCAATTAAATTTGCTAAACAATATTGGATTAACGATAAATTTAAAGAACTCATAGCCTTCTGGCAAACAGTGCAACAACCAAGCCTATGCAAGAAGCTTGTTGCCGAATTACTAGAATTACACTCTAGCTTTACTTCGTCTGAAGAGATTAAAGAGTAGTTGAATGAGTAACCGGTTAAATGAGTGATTCGCCGTCCAATTCAAACTCATATCACTGATTTAACCAATTACCGGTTACAAACCAAATGGCCGCAACCATAAAACTCGAAATTGTCACGCCGGAGGCGAAAGTCTTCTCCGACGACGTGGACATGGTCACGCTCACCGGCACCGAAGGCGAGATGGGCATCCTGCCGCAACACATGCCACTGATGACGCAACTGGTGGCGGGCGAAATTATCGCGCAGAAAGGCAAAGAAACCGTTTCCATCTGCGTCGGTGACGGTTTTGTGCAGGTGACCGGCGACCGCGTGGCGGTGCTTACCGACATGGCCATTAACGCCGACCACATTGACGAGGCCAGGGCCGAGGAAGCCTTGCGCCGGGCCGAGGCGCGTCTGGCGGAGAAGCTCAGCGACGAGGAAGCCGCGCGCGTTCAGGCCGCGCTCCTGCACGCCAGCATGCAGCTCAAAGTCAAACGACGGCGAGGTTGAAGCGCTCCAGAATCGTTTGAATACAGTTTCAGCATTACGGACCATTTCCGCAAACAATTTGCGGGTCGGTGAAAAGCCCGTTCAAGCGGGATTTAACAATGTGATTGTTTTCGCGCAGTGCGGGTATTGGATTTTCTGGCCGCCTGCATGGGCGGGGAATTCGACGTGTCCGCCGCACAAAACGCAGACCATTTTCATCATATCGTCGGGTTTGCGCAGAGTAAGCATCACCTGACAATGCGGACAAGGAATTCGCCGGCCCATGTCAGCCGGCGGAAATTTAATTTTGCCCCCACAGGAGGGGCATGGAATTTTCAAGTAGCCGGCTTTTTGTTCTGTGATTTGTTGCTGCCCCGACCACGCCAACAATAAGGAACTGCCCGCTAATAAATACAGAAACACGGCTGCCAAAAGGGCAGCGGCTGAACTGATGAAGCAGGTTGCAAGTTTAGGTCGCATTTCTTTCCCGACCAACGCCGGTCTGAATGACGGCTACCCCTCGCTGCAACCCTTCTCTGAGCGGCCCGGTCACGATTGAATTCCTCAGTAAAACCGGAATTCTCAAAGCCACCAATAACCCAAGGCAGGTATCCTGTGCAGCCGGATTCGCCAGGGCGGTGGCAATTCACCCGCGCCCACTCCCGCTCCGGCTGCCAGCGTGAAGTGAGCCTCTGTGGCAAGTTTGAAGATGACTCCGGCCATTGCGGAAACCGCATCGGTGAAGCAGAAGATGCTGCCGGCCGGCTTGAAAACGACGCCTTTGGACCGGAAGGTTTGAAAATCCAACATTCCATTTGCCTTGGAGGAAATTACCGGCAAGATTCTGTGCTGTGCATAGATTTCTTGTTTTCATTCCCGCGCTTATGCTTGCCTTCAATTCTGCCGCCCGGCAAGACACGCTGCTGGATTCAGACTGGCGTTTCAAGCTGGGTGATATCCTGGGTGCGGAGGCCGTGAACTTCAGCGACACCAATTGGCAAACGGTTTCCATTCCACACAACTGGGGCTGGGAAGCGGCGCAACAGGGCAAGGATTATTACCGCGGGCCGGGCTGGTATCGCCGCGAACTGGATCTCAAGCCGCAAGCCGGCCAACGCTACTTTCTACGGTTCGAAGCCGCGAGCCTGTTCGCCGACGTTTACGTGAACGGCGATTTTCTGGGCGAGCATCGCGGCGGATTCGGTGCGTTTTGTTTTGAAATCACCGGGCACCTGGCGGCCAGCGGCACGAATGTGATTGCCGTCCGCGTGAGCAATTCCTGGGAACCGGACATCGCGCCGTTGA
This sequence comes from bacterium, assembly GCA_021780375.1. Taxonomy (GTDB): domain Bacteria; phylum Verrucomicrobiota; class Verrucomicrobiia; order Limisphaerales; family UBA11358; genus UBA11358. The sequence continues at coordinate 2,196 of JAJXYT010000013.1, forward strand.
GCGGCGACTTCTCCATCTACGGCGGCCTCTACCGGCCGGTGCATCTGCTGGAAACGGCGGCGGAAGATTTTACGCCCACCGATCACGGTTCTCCCGGTGTCGCCTGGCTGCAAACGAGCGTCACGAAGAAAAAGGCATTGCTCGACATGACCGCGCAAATTTCCAACGGCACGCGGAACCATCAGACGCTGACCCTGGTCGCGACCGTGCTTGACGCGAGCGGAAAAAAGATTGCCGAAACCAAACAGCCGGTCACTTTGGCGGCCAATACGACGGCGCCGTACTGGTTGCGCGTGACGGTGCCGCATCCGCATTTGTGGAATGGCCGGCCCGACCCTTACCTTTATCAGGCCTTGGTTGAATTGCGCTCGACGAACGGTGTGGTGGATTCGGTCACGCAGCCGCTTGGCCTGCGGTTTTACCGGGTGGACCCGGACAAGGGATTCTTCCTCAACGGCAAGCCGTACGCCTTGCACGGCGTGGACCGGCATCAGGACCGATGGAACCAAGGCTGGGCGATTTCCGATGCGGATATGGACGAGGACATGCGGCTCATCCGGGAAATCGGCGCGACGGTCGTCCGCTGCGCCCACTACGAGCACAGCGATTATTTTTACAGCCTGTGCGACAAGGCGGGCATCCTGGTCTGGGCCGAAATCCCGCAGGTCAATGAAATCAATGCCTCGGCGCGATTTGCCGAAACGTCGCGCGGCCAGTTGCTGGACCTGATCCGGCAAAACATCAATCACCCTTCGATTTTCACCTGGAGTTTGTTCAACGAAATCGGGATTGGGAAAACCCCCGACCCGGAACGCGAGTTGCAGGATTTGAACAATCTGGCGCACAGCGAAGACCCGACGCGCCCGACCATCGGCGCCACCTGCACCGATCGGTTTCCGCAAATGAACAAAATTCCCGATCTGCTGGGCTGGAACATCTATCCCGGCTGGTATGCCGGCTGGGGAAAACCCGGCGATACCGGCAAATTGCTGGATAAACATCGTTACGACAGCCAGCACGGCGGCTTTTGCGTGAGCGAATACGGCGCCGGCGCAAATCCGGAGCAGCATGAACAAAACCCGGCCCAACCGAACCCCGGCGGCCAATGGCATCCGGAGGAATGGCAGGCGATCGTGCACGAAACCGTCTGGCCGGTCATGAAATCGAAACCGTATGTCTGGGGCACGTTTGTCTGGAACATGTTCGACTTTGCCGTCAGCACGCGTCACGAAGGCGGCGTTCCGGGCCGCAACGACAAGGGGCTGGTAACCTATGACCGCAAAACGAAGAAGGACGCCTTTTATTTTTACAAGGCCAATTGGTCGGATGAACCGGTATTGTACATTGCCGAACGCCGGTTTACCGAACGCACGAACGCCGTCACGGACGTAAAAATCTATTCCAACGCCAGGACGGTGGAGTTGTGGTTGAACGGAAAATCCGAGGGGTATCACCGAAACAGCACAAACTGCGTGTTTGTCTGGAGTCACGTCACCTTGAAGCCCGGCGAAAATCAGGTCACCGCCAAAGCGGAACGCGACGGAAAGAAATTGAGTGATGTCTGCACGTGGACGTTGCAGACAACCACAAATGAGCATTAATCCCGCAAGGCGGGGCAGATCTTGACCGCTAATCCACTTACTCCTTTGCGTTCGGGAAGGAGCGGCAAGAAACCGGTTTATGAAGGATGGCCATCAAAAGAAAGATTGACTCTGAATCGCTACCGTTATAACTTATTCTTAATGATGCGTTTGAGACCGCAGATTCGCGGTCGCGCTTGGGTTATTATCTTGAGCGTGTTCGCTTTGGTGGGTTCAGTCTCCCCGGCCCAGGCCGTGCGAACGGAATCGGATCTCGACGGTACGTGGCAGTATCAGAACGTCAGTCAACTCACCTACCCGCCCACCAATAACTGGCAGAACATCGCCGTGCCCGGATTTCTTTCCGGCTGGCAATACCAGCACGCGTGGTTTCACACGACCTTTACTCTGCCACCCGCCATGGCCGGCACGCAGTTGAAACTCAAATTTGGCGGCGTGAAATTCAATGCACAGGTCTGGCTCAATGGCACGTTCGTTGGCAGTTACCTGAATGGCTACGAACCATTCGAGTTCGACGTCACCGCCGCGGCGCACGTGGGACAGACCAATGAATTAATGGTCGGGGTGACCGATTGGACAGCGACTTTTTCTCAGCCGGTGGATTTCAGCAATCTGCCGGCTGGCGAAGACGCGCGCAACTACGTCACCAACAATATTATTGCCCCCATCGGCGGGCGCTATGATTTGTATGGCATCTGGCAACCAGTCAAAATTGTCAGCGTGCCGCCAGTATCCATCGCCGACGTGTTCATCATGCCTTCGGTGCGGTCCAACCAGCTGACGGTACGCCTGACAGTGCGCAATGACAGCGCGACTCAACAAACTGTCAACATTGCTGATTCCGTGCTGGACGGCGCCGTCACCGCCTTGTCCTTGCCATCCCAACAAATCACGGTCCCCACAGGTGTCAGCACCCAACTTGATATTACCGCGCCCTGGAGCAATCCGCATTTATGGTCGCCTTTGGATCCACACTTGTATTACCTCGACACGACCGTATCGGGCGGCGCCGGCCAGGATGAGTTGCAGACGCGCTTCGGGTTCCGCGAATTTTGGGTTCAAGGCGGGCGCTTTTATCTCAATGGCACACCGATCCACCTGTTGGACACGGCGACCTGGCCGCCTTCCGACCTGCAGGACACCAACCAAATCCGCCAGATTTTGGGAGAAGTCAAAGCCGGCCATAACGTCGGCATCCGGTTTCACACGCAACCGTGGGATGAGGCGTGGTACAACATCGCCGACGAAATCGGGTTGCTGGTGGTCGAAGAATGCGCCGTGTGGTGCGACCCGGCGGCGTATCAACTGAGTGATTCGACGTTCTGGACCCATTACACGCAACACGTGACGGCCGCGGTCAAGCGCGACCGCAATCATCCGTCCATCGTCCTGTGGAGTCTGGAAAATGAAATTCTTCATTGCGGCGGGGAAAGGCTCTTTTCGGGCACGGCGGCGGATCTGGCCGCCTCAGGCGCGATGGTAAAAAACCTCGACCCGACGCGCCCGATCACCTATGAAGCGGATTTGGATCCCGGCGGTGAAGCCGACGTGCTGGGTTTGCATTACCCGCACGAGTTTCCCGACTATCATGTCTGGCCCAATGACGCTTACTGGATGAGCCAATCCATTGCCCGCGATTGGATGCCGGGCGGCCAATGGGTCTGGGACCGGTCCAAGCCTCTTTATATCGGTGAATTTCTTTGGGTACCCGGCACGACCGCGGAAAATTTCACGATTCTCTTTGGCGACGACGCCTATCTCGATCCGGCCCATTATCGCAACCTGGCCAAGGGCCTGACCTGGCAGATGCAAATCCAGGCTTACCGCGCTTATGGCGTCAACGGCATGTCACCCTGGACGGAATTCGAGGACCCGAGTGTCATATGGGGTGTATTCGATTTGCATCCGGAATCCAATTATCTCTACCAGGTTCAAAAGGCCGCTTACGAACCCAACGCGGTGTTCGTGGACCAGTACAATACGCGTTTTTTCACGGGCCAAACCGTGCAACGCTCAGTACATGCCTACAACGACACCCTGTCGTCCAACAACTTTGGGCTGCTCTGGAATGGCGGCACCGGACCATGGCAAGGCACGACGTTTTCCTTGCCGCCGGCGGGGCAATGGCAGGGCAACATTTCTTTCCAGGCGCCGGCCGCGGCCGGACCGTTCCTGCTGCAATTCGAATTGGATAACGCCACCAACGTGGCGTACACCAACACCGTGGTTTACTCGGCCGTGCCTCCTACGACACTGACGCTGCCCACCGGTGCGAAACCGGGTTTGTACGACCCGGCGGGCGCCACTGCCAGTTTGTTGGGGCGCTTTGGCATTCCGTTCACCCTCGTGACCAATCTGCACACCGCGTCGTACAATCAATTCAATCTGCTGATCATCGGTCAAAACGCGTTGACCGCCGGAGCGGTACCGGAAGTGGGTTCCGGGAGCATTGCCGGCAAATGGCAGAATTTCACGGCGCAAGGCGGCTGGGTATTGGTGCTCGAACAAACCAATTATCCCGCCTGGATGCCCGCCGGCCTGCAAGTGCAAAACTACGATGCCAGTTTTGCCTTTCCCAATCCCAATCATCCGGTTACCGCCGGCCTCACGGCCGGCGACTTGCGCTGGTGGGCGGACGACAACCGCGTGGTTTTGGAAGCGCTCAGTTCGCCTGCGGGCGGCAACTTTCGCGTGCTGGCGTCCATCGGTTCCACGAGCGGTCTCGCCTACGCCGCCGCCGTGGAAGTGCCGATGGGTCCGGGCGGCGTGCTGTGCTCGCAATGGCCGCTCATCGCTCGATTTGATGTCGAGCCGCTCGCGGGCGTGTTGCTGCAGCGGCTGCTCAATTACTGCAGTTCCAGCGCCGGCCATCTCGCGCTTCACCCCGCGGCGTTATTGACGGAAACCAATTCAACCGCTGCCGCCAAACTCGCGCAACTGGGTTTGCTGGCGGAAAACTTCTCCGGCCATCTGACGAACTGCGATCCGGCCATTTATCCGGTGCTCATCGTTGCCGGCGGCAATGTGGCCTGGCAGGAAGCCACCGCGCAATTGTCCACCCTTGCCAACTATGTCGCGCGCGGCGGCAAACTGGTCCTGCACCGGCCAACCGACGCTTTTCTTGCCGCCGCCGAACCGGTGCTGTTTCCGGAACTGGATGATAGCACTTTGGCCCTCGGCCGGGTATTGCGCCATGACTCGACCAACGCCGCCGTGCACATTGCCAATGACGATTTGTATTGGGTCAGCCAGCCGGGAAATTGGAACCAGAACGAGGTGCTTTCCACCAACCTTGCCAGCCGTTATTACCGCCATAAATTCAACCTGACGACTTATGACACCATTCAAGTCGAGAACATGCCGATTCACACCAGCGGCGGGCCCAGCTCGGGAGGTTGGTTGCTTTGGGCAAACGGTTATGTTGCCCAGGATATCCAGGCCGCCCGGGCGGGAATGTATCTTTTTAACATCCTGGCCAGCGGCACGCCCGCGCTCGGGGGCTGGCCGCAAATGTCCTTGAAAATTGACGGCGTCGCCCAGGATTCCGTGACCGTGCCAACCAATCAACCCGCATACTATACGCTCAGCGCCGATTTGACGCCGGGCACGCATCAACTGGCCATTTCGTTCGACAACGACGCTTATGCGCCGCCGGAAGACCGCAATCTGTTCCTGGATCAAATCCTGTGGGGCTGCGATTCCGACAACGATCCCTCCACGTTGCTCACCCATCCCGGTGCGGTCGCCCAGGACCGCCGCGGCAACGGTCTGGTCATCCTCGATGAGATTAAATGGGACACCGAAACACAGAATGCCGCCAAAGCCATGCGCTACATCAGCAAACTGCTCACGGATTTGGGCGTGTTGTTTCAACAAACACCCGGGGCCACCCTCGAGGCGGCAACCATGACTAACGTGAACGTGAATTCCTACTCCACGTCGGGTGGCCTCGCTTACCTTAACAGCAACGGACGTATTGAGACGACCGTCAATTTTACAGCCCCTGGCAACTACACCTTTACGATGGTGGCCGGCGGCAATGCGGCCGCAGGCGTGTTGCCCCGGATTGGCGTGACAGTTGACGGCAATACGCGGACAAACTTTTTCCTCACCACCACCAACCTGGCCGCCTACACCGTTACTTTGTTCCTCACCGCCGGTACGCATGCCATCGGGCTGGCTTTTCTCAATGACTACTCGCCACCCGAGGATCGGAACGCGTTCTTCAGCCAATTGACCGTTACTCCAGCACCAACCATTCAGATCATTGGACTGGATGCCGACGCTGGGCAACGGGCCGCGACATTGCGCTGGGAGACTACGCCCGGGGCTGCTTACGAAGTGCAATTCAATCCCAACCTGCAACCGGCCAACTGGCAGTCGCTGACCACCATAACCAGCGGCGCGAGTATCACCAGTTGGAAAGATGACGGCACTTTGTCCGGCGTACCGCCTCTAAGCCCCGCGTCTCCGCGGCGCTTTTATCGCATCCACCAGGCAAGTCCCTGACAAATCATCTTTTTGAAAAAGCAGCGTTTCCGTTTAACCGGTCAATTCCCGTTGGCAAAGACTTTGTTGACGGCATTGGCCAGCGCCGAGGCATCGTAGGGTTTGAACAAACACCGGGCCTGCGTGCCGCAGTTGGCGCCGGAATCGATCAAATCCATGCTGTAGCCGGTGGAATAAATGAAGGGCATTCCAGGCGCTTCACGCAGCAGGCAATCGGCCAGTTCCCGTCCGGTCATTCCGCCGGGCATTACCATGTCGGTCAGCAGCAAAACAATTTTCCCGCGATGTTGCGGCCAAAGCGCCAGCGCCTCCGGTCCATTTCCGACCGTCAAGACCCGGTATCCCAGCCGCTGCAAAATTTTGGAAGCCATCTTGGCCACCCGGCCGAAGGCGTCCAGGGATTTTGCATAGACTCCTTCAATCCTGACAAATTTGCCCTGCAAGTCCGGCGGTGGTTCATTGGCATTGGCAGAGTGAACGAAGGCCGCAAAATAAACATTTTGAGCAAACAGGCCCAGCAGGCAAAGGTTGCGGGGCCAGCAACAGAAATACTCCCAGAAAAAAATGAAATTCATTCTTTCCGCGCTGCGGCCCGGAAAAATAAAAAACAAGGCATCTTCTCAAAGCGGCTGGATGACGATTTGGGCAGTTAATGGGCCAAATTGCCTGCCTCGACGACGTGTCCTCCGGCCGTGTTCAGAGGCTGTGGTGATAAAAAAAGCCGGAGAAGAAGTTTCTCCGGCTTTTTTTGAAAGACTGGCGGCGACCTACTCTCGCAGAACCTATAGGACTACTACCATCGGCAAGACTGTGTTTGACGGCCGAGTTCGGAATGGGATCGGGTCGGACCACAGCTTTATGGCC